>JBKDUK010000327.1:0-83924 GCA_046339535.1 Planctomycetaceae bacterium
CACCAAGGAATTCCTGTACAACCACTGACAGTCCCGGCACAACCGGCAGCGTGCTCAGACAGAGTCGTGGCCGCGGCCGATTCCTTTCACAGGACTGTTTTCCCACCTCTTTCTTTTGCCCGAGCCCCGACCATGCTGAACCTGAGCCTCCCGGGAACCGGATCGCGGTTTTGTGACGGATTGACGCGGCGGAACATGCTGCGGGTGGGAAGCACCGGCCTGTTCACCGGACTGGGATTGCCCCAGTTGCTGGCCGCGGACGAGGCGACCACCGGGCGGCTGGCGCGGGCCAAAGCCTGCATCTTCATCTTTCTCGAAGGGGGTCCCCCCCAGCAGGACATGTGGGATCCCAAGCCCGAGGCCCCGGCGGAGATTCGCGGTCCGTTCGCGACCATTCCCACCTCGGTCCCCGGGACGTTCTTCACCGAGCATTGTGCGAACTGTGCGAAAATTGCCCACAAATTCACCGTGGTGCGCAGTCACAGCCATGCCGACAACGGGCACATGACCGGGTATTACTACGTGATGACCGGCCGGAAGCCGACGTTCCCGGACGGCGAACATCCGATTCCCACCAATGAGCTGTATCCCTCGCTCGGTTCGTGGGTGGCGCGGGAACTGGGACCCCGGGGGCGGGTGCCCGCCTACATCAACATGCCGCACCCGATGTCAGCCGGCGGACCCGGCTTTCTGGGGGCCGAGTACGCGCCGTTTGTCATCGAGGCCGACCCCAGCCAACCCGATTTTGAGGTCAAGGATCTGTCGGCGGTGACAGGGCTGTCGAGCCTGCGGCTGGCGCAGCGACAAAAGCTGTTGGCGGGACTGGAACAGAACCGCGCCCGGGGAGGCCGGGCGGCGGCGATGGCCACCTACTACCAGAAGGCCAACGCCCTGATGCAGTCCGCGGAAGCCCGCGAGGCATTCCGCATCCAGGCCGAGCCGGTGGAGCTGCGCGAATCGTACGGGATGACGCAGATTGGCCAATGCAGCCTGCTGGCCCGCCGGCTGGTGGAGGCGGGCTGCCGGTTTGTGGGGATCGACGCCCCCGGCTGGGACGTGCACTTCAATTGCTTCCCCAGCCTGAAGGAGGACCTGATTCCTCCCGCCGACCGGGCGTTTGCCGCGTTGATCACCGATCTCGAGCAGCGGGGTCTCCTGAACGACACCCTGGTCGTCATGATGGGCGAGATGGGCCGGACTCCCCGGGTGAACGCCCAGGCGGGGCGTGATCACTGGTCGATGGCGCAGTCGATTCTGTTTGCGGGGGGCGGGGTGAAGCCCGGTCAGATCATCGGGGCGACCGATGCCCAGGCGGCCGCTCCCACCAGTGATCCGATCAGCGTGGCCGATCTGCTGAAGACGGTCCATACGATCCTGGGGATCGATTCGGACAAGGAATATCCCGATCCACTCGGCCGTCCGGTTCCCCTGGTGGGAAGTGGCCGGGTCATTCCCGGCCTGCTGGCCTGACACGGCGACTGCGTTGGGGTGACCGGCGCAGCCTGTGCTCGTGGGCTTGAGTTGGTCTTTCACCCGGCCAGGACCGGGTGCGTGTTTCTCTTGGATGAAGGTGGGGCATGCCCGCGGTACGTGTGGCGGCGTTGAGTGAGATTCCCCCAGGCACCGCCCGCGAGGTGGTGGCGGAGGGCCGAATCCTGGCCATCTTCAACGTCGCGGGGACACTGCGGGCCGTCGACGGGATCTGCCCGCATGCCGGAGGCCCCCTGGCTGAGGGACAGGTGACCGACGGCATTGTCACCTGCCCGTGGCATGGCTGGCAGTACGATCTGGCGACAGGAAAAAACTGCGTGAACCCTGCGATCAGCGCCGGCTGTCATACCGTGCGGGTCGAGGGAGAGGATGTGCTGGTCGATCTCCCCTGAGTGACCCGTGTCGTACGAACGGTGTGCCCGGAGACTCTCCGGGAAGATCCTCATTCGCCGCAGTGTGTGGGATGCGTTCGAAAGCCGGTCACGTGGCATTGCGACCGAAGCGGTCAACGATTCGGCGAGTTGTACTGCTGTCAGACGTTTGGTTGTGTCCGCACGGGAAGACTCTCTGCCACACGGGACTCGGGGTGGGTTGTCAGACAGTTGGGTGCGGCGGACTTGCCGGGTGCGGATTCGAGTGCGTTGTCATCCAGCGAAGCTCCCGCAGCGACACCGGCGAGAAAGCTCCACACCACTCCCCCCGTGACGCTGAGGATCAACGAGTTGAACAGAGTCCCCAGCCCAATGCAGAGCACGACCCCCTGCAGCACCCCCCGTTCCCATTCGGGAAGCGAGCGGGAAAGCCGCCAGTGGTTGACGAGCAGGGCGAGCCAGGCCACCCCCCCCCAGCAGCCCCAACTGGATCGTGAGGTGCAGGAATTCGTTGTGCGGTTCCGAGACAGGCAACAGGTCGCGTCCCTCGATGTGGGCGTTGTACTCTGTTTCGAAACTCCCGGTGCCCGTTCCCAGCCAGGGGTGATTGCCAATGAGTTGCAGGGTGTTCACATAGAACTCCATGCGGGGATCATCGGAATGCTGATGTTGGGGACCAAACTGGTTCTGGATCTGATTCCAGGTCAACAGGAATCTCGAGTGCACCACGGCCGAGACCTTGCAGGCAACCACGGCTCCACTGATCAGCACCACGGCCGTCAGCAACAGCCCCCGCCAACCAAACCGTCGCACGCTCCAGAGGGTCAACAGGGCTCCAAACGCGAGATAGCCGGTCCGTCCCTGCACGAGAAATGTCATGTTGAAGATCGCCAGTCCGATCACGGCCAGCCAACCCCAGCGGACAGTCCCCGTCGATCGTTCCCACTCGAGGGCCGCCAGGTAGGCGAACAGCGACATGAGCAGGTTGTGGATGATGCGGTCTTTGGTGATCACATGGTCGTTGGGGAAACGGACCTGCGTGATCCCGAGGTCGATTCCGGAGAGCCATTCGAGATAACTGAGTGACAGCAGGACCCCGCAACCCGCCAGGAAACCCCTGACCGCCAGACGGCGCCAGCGGGCCTCGGCGAAGACCTGGGTGAACAACGGCAACAGCAGCAACTCGCGATACTTCAGCAGGCAGCGGATCCCGTCTTTGAGGGGAGCCGAGGTCCAGCACAACCCCATCAGCAACCCGAGGAACAGCCCCGTGGAAATGAGCAGGGTCGACCGGGCTCCCGAGCAGAGGGTCTGGGGGGAGGGACGCCGCCAGGCGAGTGCGGCCAACACGAAGAACCCCGTCAGCACCTCCATCACGGAGGTGGAGAGGGGAATGTTGAATCCCACCGCCAATGCCAGCCAACCTGGAAGCGCGGGAGAGAACACACCGGCCCGCAGCCGACTGATCAGGGACGAGCTGCCGGGACGCGACTGGCATGACTCTGCCTGGGAGAGAAGCGATCCCGCGGAGTGGGCCAGCGACATGGATGATTTCAGCCAGAAGTCAGACAGGAACGAACAGACGCGGAGGGGGATATCCCGATTCCCGAAACCTGTCAATAGGGGGCAGGCGCACTGCGGAATCGACCGTTCGCGCATCCGGATGCTGACCACTCCACTCATTGCGCAGGAGCGAGGTTGTCTGTGCGTCGACCGGGAGGCTAGTCTGGTCCTCTGCTGCAAACAGGTCTTGCAGCGTTCCCGGTGAGCCGTTATGTTCCCGCCCCTCAATTCCCCGGTCCCCTCCCCGGTTTCCCCTCCCGGATCCTCCGGATTCCCACTGACGCCGGCTGCCCGCTGGCTCTGTCTGGGATTGTCCCTGCTGCTGCTTCTGGTGTTTGGCGTCGCCCGTGGACTGGAACCCCAGCCCCGCGGCTACGGCACGCACCAACAACTCGGTCTGCCTCCCTGTACCTCCCGAACCCTCTGGAACCTGCCATGCCCGGCCTGCGGCATGACCACCAGTTTCGCGAATCTGACGCGCGGACGCCTGGCGTCCGCCGCGCGGGCGAACTCCTCCGCGGTGCCCCTGGCATTGACGTGCCTGGCGGCCATTCCGTGGCTGTGGGTGAGTGCCTGGCGGGGTCGCTGTTGGAAGATCGACGATCCGGTGCTGACCCTGTTCTGGCTGCTGTTGAGTCTGATGGGGTTGGCTGTTTTCGAGTGGGCCTTGCGGCTGTCATTTCTCTGAAACGCTGGCTTCCCGGTTTGGCACTGGCGCTGTTGATGGCATTCCTCCCCGGCTGCCAGCTGGTGATTGGGCTGATGATGATGGCCCAGGGGAAGCCGATGCAACCGGCGCACTTCACGGCCAAGACCGGCAAGAAGCTGAACGACAAGACCAAACGGGTGCTGGTGCTCTCGAGTGCCGACCCGCGGGCCCTTTCCAGTCATCCCTCGCTCCCCATCGACATCGTGCAGCAGGTCTCGTCGAAGCTCCGCGCGCACGACATCAAGACCTGCGACACCAACGCGGTCACCCGCTACCTGGAATCGGGCGAGGTGATCGACAAGGACACCGACTTCACCGCACTGGCGAAGGAGTTGAAGGCCGACTTCGTGATTCTCATCGCGTTTGAGACCTTCACCACCCGCCAGGAGAACAGTTCCGGTTTGTACCGGGGCATGTCCCGGTCGAACATTCATGCCTGGGAAATGACCGGTTCGGGAGACAAACGCCGCCTGTCCCGCATCTACCAGAAGGGGCACGATTCGAAGTACCCGGTGCACCAGCCGATCGAGTCGGACTACGAGCACCCTGAGCTGTTCCAACACAAATTCCTCGACCTGCTGTCTGAGGAACTGGCCCGACACTTCTACGACCATCCCCCGGGAGCCGACATCGGCTGATCGCCCTCCGGGGACTCCACTGGCGACATGAGGTCGCCGGTCAGTCCCGGCGTTGTAACTCCCCCCGTTCCCGTTCGAAACCGTGCCCGCGAAGGATCGCTGCATGACTCTCCAGACCAACACTCCACGGCGTCCCCGGTCGACCGGTTCGCGGTTGCTGCCGCTGGTCGCCGTGGCCGGTCTGCTGCTGCTGCAGAGCGGCTGCAATCTCGTGATGTTGGTGAGCTATCTGATTCATGGCCCCCCAACAGTCGAGCCCGACTTTCACAAACGGACGGGGCTCTGGCTGAGTGAGTCGGGCAAGACCACAGGCATCATCTGCTATGCCCCCAAGGCCTTGAAGTGGGACAACGAAGCGGTGGATTCGGAGGTCGCCCGGGCGGTGGCGATCCAGTTCAACCGGCACAAGATCCGGGTCTTCAACCCCGATCTGGTCGACTCGTGGATTGATCAGAATCCAAACTATGACAAAGTCACCGAGCTGGGGACTGCCTACAAGCTCGACTATGTCGTTCACATCGACATCAAAGATTACAGCCTGTTCGCCCCAAACTCGTCCGATCTCTACCAGGGACGGTGCGACGCGGTGATCAACGTCTTCAAGATGAATGAAGACAAGACCGACGGCGAATTGATCTACACCACCGAAATCCGGTCGCGGTTCCCGTCGCGATCCGAGAAATCGGTCTACGAGATCAGCCATGAAGACTTCCGCAACTACTACCTGCAGGCGCTCAGCGATGAGATTGGCCGCAAGTTCTACGAGACGTACACGATGGACGACATCGGGAACTCGGCCCTGCAGTAACCCTGCCTGACCCCACTCGACCGCGGGCAACGCGCTGTTTACCCGGCCGACCCCGCCTGATACTCTCCCCCGCCCCTCGAGGCTGGCCGGCGCAACGGCAAGCCCGCGGGGGGCCGGACGCAGGACGCGTCCGAGACAAAACCATGGAGGCTGCGGTTGTCACAGACTGCACTGAACAAACTGCGGATCCTCTTCGTCGATGACGAAGCCCCCATCCGCGAGGTGATGAAGATCGAGCTCCAGCGCATGGGGCACGACGCCGTCATCTGCGAAGATGGCAAGACCGCCATCGCCGCCGCCGACAAGAACAGCTTCGACGCGGCCATCGTCGACCTGCGCATGCCTGGCCTGTCGGGCTGGGACGTGATTGAGCATCTCAAGACGGTCTCTCCCGAGACCGATGTGATCATCAGCACTGGCCACGGCAACATGGAGGACGCCATCCAGGCACTTCGCCGCGGCGCCTATGACTTCCTCACCAAGCCAACCAAGCTGGCCGTGATCTCGGGGGTGCTCAACCGCGTCGCCGAGAAGCGGGCCCTGCGTAACAAGGCCTTGGCGCTCGAAACCCGACTGAAGGTGGTGGAAGGCTCGAAAATCGTCGGCAACAGCCTGCCGATGCTGCGGGTCCAGCAGCTGATCGAGAAGATCGCCCCCACCGACTCAAACGTGCTGATCCTCGGTGAGACGGGCACAGGCAAGGCACTGGTCGCCCGCCGGGTCCACGATTTGAGCCGGCGTGCGCACATGCACTTCGTTGCCGTCAACTGCGGAGCTCTCCCCGAGAACCTGGTTGAAAGCGAACTGTTCGGACACCGCAAGGGCGCCTTCACCGGTGCGGACTCGACCCGGAAGGGCCTGATTGAAGTCGCGAACGGAGGAACCCTGTTCCTCGATGAATTGGGCGAACTCGACCGCATGATGCAGGTGAAACTGCTGCGCGTGCTGGAGTCGGGAGAAATGCGACGCCTGGGTGAAAACGACTCGTTCCATGTCGACGTGCGGCTGGTCTGTGCGACCAACCGCAACCTGCTCGAAATGGTTGAGAAGGGAGACTTCCGCGAGGATCTGTTCTTCCGCGTGAACACCTTTGAGATCCCCCTCCCCCCGTTGCGGGAGCGGAAAGCCGATCTGCCGGAGTTGGCCCGGGCGCTCGTCGCCCGACACCTCAAGCGGAACAGCATTCCCGACGGCATGCTGACCCCCGATTTGCTGGCCGCGCTCGAACAACACGACTGGAGCGGCAACGTCCGTGAACTGGCCAATGCCCTCGAGCATGCCTTGATCCTGTCAGACGGCAAGACCCTGCGACGGGAAGACCTGCCCGCCAGCGTGCTGGCCAGGGGAATCCGCAGGAAAGTGCAGGTCACGCCATTGGTGGGAACGATCGAGTCCCGATCGACGGCCGATCGCCCCAAGTCGCTCCGCGAAATCGAGATGGAGGCCATCTTCCAGGCGCTCGAGCGAAACGGAGGAGACAAGCCCAAGACCGCCTCCGAACTCGGCATCGCCCTGAAGACTCTTTATAACCGGCTGAACCAATCGGCCCTGCAATCGGAAGCGGGCTGATTCTCCCGGCGTCGCCTGGATCCACCAGCCTCGATGGAGGATGGCAACCCACGGCCATTGGGACGGGATCAGTGGGGGATGGCAGGACACTCCGGGAGTCTACGACTTCCCATGTGGCCCGCAGTATTTGGACACGATGTCCCCTTCGACGTCATTGTGCAATCTACGCGCCGGTGACTTCCAACTGAACGCCCTGCGTGGGACCCGCCGACAGGAACAGGGCTCGTTTCCCCTGGGTCCCCTGATGTGGCGCGGGAGCGGTTGGGAGTCCTTGTTTTGGCAGGTCGACAAACGCCTGCTGGACGTCATCAACCTTGAAACACAGGTGATGCAGTCCGGGACCGTGCTGTTCGAGCCAGCGGTGCAGAGGATGCCCCGCCTGCAGCGGTTCGACCAACTGCAGGTGGGTATTTCCCAAGTCGAGATGGGTCAGCCGGACCGCCCCGTTGTTGACCACCTCGCTGTAAAGAACCTTCAGCCCCACACGGTC
Source organism: Planctomycetaceae bacterium (assembly GCA_046339535.1). Lineage (GTDB taxonomy): Bacteria > Planctomycetota > Planctomycetia > Planctomycetales > Planctomycetaceae > UBA10511. The sequence continues at coordinate 7,640 of JBKDUK010000327.1, forward strand.
ACGCCAGACTTGCAGCGCCTCCTCGGTGTTGGGGACCAGCAGGGCGACATGATCGAGACCACGGAATATGGGGTGATCCATAAGAATCCGGCAGCACAAGGGGACCGGGCGTAAAACAGGGTCAACCGACACCGCGCCGGGGCCCACGCCATCCCGCGAGTATAAAGGCTGGATTGATTCCTTTCAGGGATCGGCCGGAAGGAAGTCACCGGTCATCATTTGGCCAACTTCCGTGTACGGAGAGTTTCTGACTCGCAGACCATGAGCAACCGTCGCACTTCTGCGAAAAAAGGTCCTGAGCTGCGCCCAGTGGAATTGCTTCAGGTTACCCGCACGATCTCGGTTGGCTGGAGCCCATCTCCCACCACCCACTACACCCGATCGCGGGCGAGCTTGATCACGCAGTCGAGCAGCACCAGTGGCTCACGGCCGGTTTGCCGGATCTGCGCGGTCACTCCGGCCGGGATGCCAAAATGATCGTGCGGAGTCAGCTCGCGCGATTCACCGGCGATCGTCACGCACCCCGTTCCCCTGACCACCGAGACCGCGCAGTACCGTTCGAGCCGCCAGTCGAGTCCCCGCTCGGTCACCCGGGCCACCGACAATTCGAGCCCCCCCACTCCGTCGCGGTCGGTCGCACTGGCGGGAATGAGCGGGTAGCGCACCGACGCAAACCGCGTTGCCGCCTTGTCGAGCTCCCGCTCCAGCAGAATCGTGCCGTTGAGTTTCGGGCCCAACACCGGAGCGGTCTGCAGCAGGTCGAGTTCCCGCGGTTGCGGCTCCACATCGAGAAACACCCCCCAGCCGCCGCAACGCAGCGACCCGAAGATGAACGGCACATGATGCGGCAGCGAACCGATGTTGGTGTATCCGTGTCGGGTCTTGGGTGGAATCGGCATGGCGTACCCCTCGACCAATTCGGCCTTGGTGTCGCCCAGCACGGTGTAGCCATGCATCGGACCGTACCCAAGATGAATCTCCACACCGGCATGATGCTGGTGATAAGGCACATCGGCCTTCTCGGCCGGCAGCCAGGCCAGATTCCAGGAGTGATGATCGCCATACACCAGCGGAACAATCGTGATTCCCAGGTTGGGCACGATGAACGACGCCTGGGGGGGCGGTTCGAGGTCACGGGTGAGATGGAGACCATTCCCGCCGGCGATGACCTCCATGCGACTCACAAAGAGCTCCACGATGCGGTCGAGATCGGGCCGATGCAATCGCTCCCGGGCGGCGTGCAGCGCGTCCAGTACGCGGACCAGATGCGTGCAGTAGTGATGAAACGTCGAGACCAGGGCCCGGGCATCGTGGCCCACAGCATCCATCGAACGATTGGCCAGCGACTCGAGCGTTTCGGAAGCGCGTCGCAGGTGCAATGCCGCCAGCGGATCATCGACCGACAGGCTCTGCACAGCCAGCCGCGTTGCATGAAACGCCCCAATCACCTCCCCCCGGAAGGCATGGCTGTAGAGCCGGGCCAGGATCACGTCGCGCTCGTCAATCCCCTCGGGGGCCCGTCCGCGGGCATGGCTGTCGCAGGCGATCTGCTCGAGGCGTCGGTAGTTGTCGTGGGCCCGCAACCGGACCTGGGGGCAAGACGCAGTCATCGAGTGGAGGGGGAAACTCTGGAGGTTGAGGAAACGGCAGGCTCCGCAGCCTGGCGTGACGCGGAACTGTACCACACCCCGCAGGGTCGCCCAACACGCGTTTGCCTGGGCCAGGCCACCAAGCCGCTTTCGCGCGGGACGCGCACCGGGTTAAGATTCGGCTCGCCCGGGACGATCGCGATTCCCGCTCTGCGCCGTTTCCGGATGTGTCTTTTCCGGTTGCTTTTTTTCGGGATGCCAGACAGATGACCTCCCTTCCCCTGCTGGGTGCCGCCGCCGGTCTGCACGTGGTCGACTACGGCATAGTCTTCGTCTACATGCTGCTGATGATCTACATCGGCTGGCGCTGCTCGCGGGTGCAGGAATCGACCGAGGACTTCTTCGTCGGCGGCCGGTCCATGCCCTGGTGGGCCACCGGGCTCAGCCTGGTCGCCACCATGATGTCGACCCTGACCTACCTGGGAGTCCCCGGCGAAATCTTCGGCCAGGGGATTGGCATGCTGCTGCAGTTCATCTCCCTGCCGTTCGCCTTCCTGATCATCGGCTGGGTCTGGGTACCGTTCTTCATGAAGCTGCGGCTGACCAGTGCCTACGAGTATCTCGAACTGCGGTTTGGAGGCACCATTCGCTTCTGGGCGGTGATTCTGTTTCTGTACATGCGGTTCGTCTGGCTGGGGCTGATCATCTACTCGGCGGGAACGGCGGTCGCCGAGATGACCGCCGACACCGCCCCCGCTGCGTTCGCCACCCTCACCGGGGGTCTCGTGCAGTTCCACACGACCGAGAGCTGGCGGCTGTTCGTGCTCGTCGCCACCGGGGTGACCGCCACCATCTACACCACGCTGGGGGGCATCAAGGCGGTGATCTGGACCGACGTGATCCAGTTTGTGGTGCTGTTTCTGGGGGCGGTGATCACCCTGCTGGTCGTGATGCTGAAAACTGGCACCGGGCCCAGTGCCTGGCTGCATGAGGCGACCACCATGTCGCACCAGTTACCGCCGCTGTTCAGCTTCGATCCCCGCACCCGGACCACCATCGTGGTGGTGGTGCTGAATGGACTGCTGTGGCATGTCTGCACACATGCCTCCGACCAGGTGGCCCTGCAACGCTATTTCTGCACCGACTCGGCCCGTTCGGCCCGCCGGACCGCAGCGGTGAATTTCGCCTGCGATGCCACGATGTCGATCCTGCTGTCGCTGGTGGGGTTGGCCCTGCTGGCCTATTACCAGCGCAACACCAGCGAACTCCCCTCGGAAATGGCCGACGCGATGCTCGCCATGCTGGAACACCCCGAGAACATCGCCGGGAAGAACACCTTCGCCGACAAGGTCTTTCCCTGGTTCATCGCCCATGGCCTGCCGATGGGGATCTGCGGTTTGGTGGTGGCGGGGGTGTTTGCCGTCGCGCAGTCGAGCATCGACTCGGGGATCAATTCGACCTGCACGGTAGTGATGGTCGACCTGATCCGGGAACACCGTCAGACCGCCTGGGACGAACAGCGCGAGCTGCGCTGGGCACAAATCCTGACCCTGTTGATCGGCGCCGGGGTGACGCTGATTGCCGTGGCCGCCGCCGAGTTCGGCCGGCTGTCGAGCATCATGGAGCTGCAACTGCAGAGCTTCAATGCCGTGCTGGGCCCGCTGGGAGCGGTCTTCATGCTGGGCTTTCTGGCCCCCCGGGTGAATCAGGCCTCGGTGCTGGTGGGTGCTCTGGCGGGGGCCGTCGTGGGCTTGGGCCTGGGGTTCTGGCAACCCCTCGATGCCCTGTTGACCCGCGGGCTGGGGGCGGGAGACAGCGTACTGGGATTGCCGGTGTCTCCCTTCTGGATCATCCCCTTCTCGTGGTTGACCACGCTGGTGACCGCTCTGGGGGCCAGCCTGTTCCTCGGGTCCCCGGCGGCTCACCAGATCCAGGGCCTGACCTTTTGGAGCGTCCGCCGTGGGGAGGAACGGATTCCCGCAGTTCGTGGTGCCTGAGGTCCCCCACGGGATGTCCCCGTGTTGGTCGTCGTATTCGTTGTTGCCGCAATCTGACTGCCAAATCGCTTCGGATCGAATCGGCTGGACTCTCTCCTTGTGGGCGATGGAGTTAGAATCGGTCATCGAGAGCGAGCGCGCCCCCCAACGGATGGGAGCCGGAGCCCTCGGCCGAGAACTGCCATTGTGTCTGCCCATCGCCGCATCCTGTTGATCCAGCTTCCCATTCCCCAGCCAGGGCAGGAGCCCGCCGTGGGGAACGTGCCCCTCGCGGCCGGGTATCTGCAGTTCCTCGCCCGGCAGCGAGGTCTCGAATCACAGTATGAGATCGAGATTCTGCCCGCTCCCCTGGCCAACCAGTTGAGCGACCAGGGATTGGCGGCTGAGATTCTGAAACGACAGCCGTGGCTGGTGGGGTGGACCTGTTACCTCTGGAATGTGGAACGTTCGCTCGACATCGCCCGGCGGGTCAAACAGGCCCGTCCCGAAGTGCGGATGCTGCTGGGGGGACCCGAGATCACGGCTGACAATCTGTGGGTGCTGCAGAGTCCCGAGGTCGACTTCGCGGCGATTGGCGAGGGAGAACAGACCTTCTGCGAACTGCTGCAGGCACTGGCCAAGGCCGATGTTCCCACCGCGACCATCCCCGGACTTTACATCTCCCCCGCCCTCGACCGGACGCGGGCCGGGGTCTGGTCGGCCGAGCCAGTGGCTCTGGGCGCCATCCCTCCCTTCCGCCAACCGTTGCCCCATCTGAATGAGATTTCCTCGCCGTATCTGGCGGGCCTGCTCGACGCGGCCGACGAACGCCTGCTGCTGCTCGAGACGCTGCGGGGCTGCATCTTCAAATGCAAGTTCTGCTACTACCCCAAGAGCTACGACGACCTGTACTTCCTCTCGCGAGACAAGCTCATCGCCAACCTCGACCATGCCCGCCAGCGCGGGGCGCGCGAGGTGGTGCTGCTCGATCCCACACTCAATCAACGCCGCGATTTCGAGTCCTTTCTGCAGTTGTTGGCCGAGTGCAATCCCAACCAGCAATTCGAGTACTTCGGCGAACTGCGGGCCGAGGGAATCACCCCCCGCACTGCGGAACTGCTGCGGGCGGCCCACTTCACGCAGGTCGAGATTGGGCTGCAGTCGATCGATCCTCTGGCCCAGGACCTGATGGACCGCAAGAACAACCTCAAGGCGTTCGAGCGGGGTGTGCGGGCGCTGCGGGAAGTGGGGATCAGCGTGAAGGTCGACCTGATCATCGGGCTGCCCGGAGACACCGTCGCCTCGGTCCGACGCAGCCTGCACTGGCTGCGCGACAGCCAACTGTTCGACGAGGTGCAGGTCTTCAATCTCGCCATTCTGCCGGGCACCGCCTTCCGCCAGGAGGCGACGAGCCTGGGGCTCGAATTCCAGCCTCGGCCCCCCTACTACGTGCTGCGCACCCCCACCCTGGAACTGACCGACCTCTACCTGCTCATGGACGAAGCGCAGGACCTGTTTGAAACCGAGTTCGACCCCCTGCCCGAGGTCGTCCTGCCGACGCAGCCCGCGCGGGAGATCTTTCCCGGCGTGTTCGCCTCGCAGCGGATCGATCTCGACCACGAGCCGGACCGGCTGCCCCCCGCCCCCCAGCGCACGCAGGCCTTCACCCTGTGGTTGGCCGGCCACGATCTGGCCCGACATACCTCCCGCGCCTGCGGCCTCGTCGAGACCCTGCTGGCCGAGAATTCCCACACGACGCTGCAGGTCGTGCTCGAGCCGGGCGATCCGGCCACCGTCACGGTTGAGCTGCTCGCCGCCTTGCGACTCGCCTGCTACCGCCAGACCACCTATCTCGACCGGTTTTATTCGATCTTGCCCGGGCCCATGAAAGGCTCGAAGCGACTGGTCGTGCTGCTGCCCGCCGATGCCGTGGGCCGCCCCGAATTCGAACCGCTCGAAGAGTTCGCCACGCTGGTCTCTGCCGAGACGGCCGCGACCACCGCCACAGCTTCCTTGGGGTCTGGGAATTGAATTCCCGCCGGCCACGGACGCATTCCCTCAGCGCAGCGATGTCCGAATGCTCGCACGGGTCCCCGATGGAGGCGGGCTCGCGGCCCCAAATGGAGGCCTGCCAGTGGCCCGATTCAACGCTGTTCGGGGCGGGGCTCGGAGACCAGTTCCAGTTTCGACTCGGCCACGAACGGGATGTCGTTGTTTTTCAGCACGGTGGCCCGCACCAACAGCGGCTGATTGAACGGACCGGGGGTGTCGGGGGCGAATTCGAGCCGCACGTCGGCCGTCTCGGCCTCGGCGGGCACTGTCACCGGCTGGGCGCTCACTCCCCGCATGTGGCGGGGAACAATCACCTCGATCTTGGCCGGGCCGACAATGCCCGTCCCCCGCCCCACCCGGACCGGAACCGTCACACTCTGACCGGCTGTTACGGCCACCGACTTCTTCCCCAGATCGACACTCAACTGCCCGGGATCGACGAGGGCCACGATCTGCTCGTTTTGCTGCAACGACGTAAAACTCACCTTGTGTTTCACTCCCGTCGCGTCGGTCACTTCACCCACCGCCATCACCACCGTCCGGCTGGTCCGGCCGATCTCCATCCAGGGGGGCAGGAAGACCGGGTATTCGAACTCGCTGGCACCGGCGGGAACTTCGATGGTGGGGCCCACCACCCCCTGCAGATGGCGCGTCTGCCGATCGGCCAGCCGCACGGTCAGCGGGCCGGTGTAATCGCCCCGTTCGAGGGCGAACTTCCGCACAAACCGGCTCCCCCGCTGGGCGTACTTCACCTCGTACACCCCCTTCACCTTGAACGGGGTGGGGACCGTCACTGCCAGCCACAGGGCGTCGATCACGGGCCGCCCGGCGGCTTCGAGGGTGGCAATGGCCCCCCGGCTGACGTCGCGTTCGCCAATGCGGGCCGTGCCCGTGATGGTCAGCGGCACCGCCCCCACCGCGGCCAGATCGGCCGCCTTGAGCGTCAGTTCAAAGTCGCCCGGCTTGGCGACCAGAGGCTCGGGAGCCACCGTCACCCCGGCGGGAAGTCCCTCGATCTTCAGGGCCACCTCCCCCGCGAAGCCCCCCAGTGCTTCCACCTTGAGCTTGTACTTCGCCTCCCCTTTGCGGGCCACCGCGACCACGTCGGTCGGGAGGACCAGGCGGAAATCGGGAGTGGCCGGGGGCGTGACCCGCAGACGATAGGCGAACGCCTCGCCGGCGCGGTCGGGATCACGCTCGGCGACGCGCACCAGAAAGGTCCCGTCCGCGGGGGCCGCGAAGCTCAGCCGCGAATCGGAAATGGCCCCTCCCACATCATCATTCTGGGCCAATTCCTTCCCCGTTTCATCAACTACGGTCAGCACGCTGTCGAGGGGCGATCCCAGCCGTCCGGCGCGCACTTCCAAATCGACCGTCTCCCCCTTCTTCAGCAGCACCGGCCAGGCATCGACCTCTCCCGGGCGGGCAATGCGGCCATTGGCGACGAACCCGGGCAAATGGGCCGCGCTGGCGGGGGCCACCTCGGCCCGAGTGGAGTCCTCCACCAGTTCGGGCCATTCGTCAACCTCCAGCGGGACGAGGTTGGCCGGGCCACCCGGCAGTGCAAACCGGGCGTCGTGGCGGCCGGTGGTGCCGGGCAGCGTCAGTGACTGTGGCCCAGCCGGAACCTGCTGCCCCGCCAGGGTGAACGCCACTTCGGTCCCCTGCCGCCCCCCCAGGGGGAAGACCCGGTCGATGTGCGGTCCGCGGGTGATGGTCAGACGATAGACGTAATGCTGCAGGCCGCCAAATTTCAGATCGTGGACCCGCACCGAGTAGGTCCCCCCCACCGCCGCGGTAAAGCGGATCGAGGCGTCGCTGCCGGGCAAAGGATTCGCGCTGCTCTCGGCCACCGGTTGACCGGCGGGGTCGCGCACTTCGAGCCGGGTTTCGAGGGGCGATCCCAGGCTGGCCCCCAACGCGGTCAGCGTGAAGGTCTCGTTCTCGCGGGCGGCGAACGACCAGATGTCGACATCCTCACGGGGGAAAATCCGGCCGTTGATGGTGATGGGAACCGCGACAGAGACAGGTACCGCCCGCCCGTCGATTTCTTCCTCCACCAGTTCCGGCAGGTCTCCCAGCACGAACGTACGGGCGGGCGTGACCCCCTGGCTGGACCAGAGCCGCCAGGTACGGGCCGCGCCGGTCGCCGCCGCAGGAATGCGGATGGTGACGGTGTGATCCTTGGGATAATCTTCCGCCTGCTGCGAATCGGGCAGGGGAATGACCGGCCCTTCAAACCAGGTGGTTTCGGTTTCGATCGCCCGGGGGTCGGCCGTCACCTCGGGCCCGCTGATCACAAACGGTGCCGACTCGTGCAGATACAGCCCCCCGACGCGCGCTGTCACTTCAGTTCCCCGCTGGCCCCCGGCCGGGAACATGTACATCGCGACGGGCGGGTCGGCCCGGGTGGGCAGCGGAAGACTGACCAGCACCGCGCCCAGCGCGGCCCACAGCAATGGGGAGAGGCGTTTCATGGCGGCGTTGTCTGTGGCGGAGGAGAGGGCGGAGTGGGCCAGGAGAAGCGCGGGCAGGCCAGGTTCCGCCTACAGCAGTTCGCTGATGACCCGGTTGGTCTCGGCGATTTTCACCGGGCGGCCTTCCGGGGTGTAAAACTCTTCGGCCGGAGCAATTCCCAGCAGGCGGAACATGGTCGAGGAGAGCTCTTCGGGACCGTAGGGAGTTCCGTCGGGCTTCTCGGCCCGCGCGTCGGAACGTCCCACCACCCGGCCTCCCTGGATCCCCCCTCCGCCCATGGCCACGGTGAAGGCCGGGCCCCAGTGGTCGCGACCGGCATTGGCATTGATGCGCGGGGTTCGGCCAAACTCTCCCGTCACAATCACCAGGGTCTTCCGCAGCAGGCTGCGCTCTGCGAGATCGCTGAACAGGGCCGAGATCCCCTGGTCAAGCAGGGGGAGCAGGTCGGTCTTCAGCACGCTGAAATTGTTGTCATGGGTGTCCCAGTTCGTGTGATCGATCGACACACAGCGCACCCCCGCCTCGACCAGCCGGCGGGCCATCAGGCAGGCCTGCCCCAGGGAATTGCGGCCATAGTGGTCGCGCATTTCGGTCCGTTCCGACCCAATGTCGAACGCCGCCTTCGTGGCCGGGGAGGTCATCAGGTCGAATGCCTTCCGCTGGAACGTGCTCACCGCCGAGGCCCCGCGGTTGGCGGCCGTCTCTCCCGACTTCTGGAACCGGTCCACCACCCCCAGCAACTCGCGCCGGTTTTCGAACCGCTGCGAATCGACCACCAGCGGGGGCAACAGGTCTGGCACGGCAAAACCGGGCGAGTTGGGGTCGGCCTCGACCACGAACGGCGCGACAGCCGCACCCAGGTACGAAGAACCGGCACTCGCATGCATGCGCGGCAGACAGACGTACGGGGGAACCGAACCCCGCGGTCCCAGCTTCCGCGAGATGATCGCCCCGTGCGCGGGACGCTGGTTGTTGGGGGAGAGATTCGGGTTGAACCCGGCGATGGGGTGATACCCGGTCAACATGTAATGGTCGGCCGGGCCATGATCCGAATTGCGGTGGCCAAAATTCCGGACCAGCGAGATCTTGTCCATCTGCTGGGCCATCCGCGGCAGATGTTCCCCCAATTCAATCCCGGGAATGTTCGTGGCGATGGGAGAGAACGGGCCGCGAAACTCGGTGGGGGCCTGGGGCTTGAGGTCCCAGGTATCGATGGTCGAGAGCCCCCCCTTGAGGAACAGGAAGATCACCGAGACATCGTTCGCGGCCGGAGACTCGGCCGCGAGCATTCGCGTCAGCGAGAAGCCGGCGCCGAACAACGAAGCCCCCCCCATCCGCAGGGCCGTACGGCGGTTCACCGAATCGCAAAAGCGTGAGGGGGCGGTCATGGCGCTGTTCCGTGAGGCACGGGAAGAAATCAGTGGTTGAACACGAACTCAACGGTGTTCAGCAGGCTCCAGGCGAGATCCTCGGCAGCCTGCCGGCGGTTGGCCGCGTGGTCGCGCAGATAATTCGTCGCCCGAGTCCGCTCGTCTTCCGAGGGATACCGGTTGAGGAAGGTCAGGAAGAACTCGTCGGTCAACAGCCCGTCGTCCGAGATGCGCCGCACCAGACCGGCGACCCGCCCTCCCTCGTGCGACAACTTGTCCTGGATCTCAGGCGAGTTCAGCACATGCAGCACCTGGGCCACGCTGGGCTCGACCGAGCGCTCGCACTCGCAGGCGGTCACCCGCGTGGGACGACCGAAGAGTTTGAGGAAGTAGTGCGGCACCTGGCTGTCCCACAGTTGGACGGCCCGGTAGCCCGCGGGAGTTCCCGCGAACTTCTCTTCGACCCCCGTCACCTGGCAGACGGCGTCGAACAGCACCTCGGCCGAGGGACGCTTCAACAGAGCCCGCGAGTAGTTCTGGTCGTCCCGCTGGTTGGTCTCATTGGGGGTGGCCGACGTCTGGTAGACCCGCGAGGCGCAGATCGTGCGGATCAACTGCCGCACATCGAAACCACTTTCGACAAAACTGCGGGTGAGTGCGTCGAGCAGTTCCGGATTGCTGGGAGGATTGGTCGTGCGCACGTCATCGACCGGTTCGACCAAGCCCCGTCCCAGGAAATGAGCCCACATCCGGTTCACCAGGTTGCGGGCGAACCAGGGATTCTCGGGAGAGGTCAGCCATTGCCCCAACTGTCGACGGCGGTCTCCCGCGGGCTCCTCCGTCGGGACCGGCATTCCCAGGGCATGCGTCAAAACGACCTCGCCCGTGCGGGGATGCGTCACCTTTCCCGCGGGGTTGCTCACCAGGGCCTCGCCCGCGGGCGTGGGCTTGAAGGCCACCTGCATGAAGTAGCCCTGCATCCCCAGATAGTCATGCTGGCTCCAGCGGTCGAAGGGATGGTGGTGGCACTGGGCACATTCAATCCGCACTCCCAGGAACACCTGCGACAGCGTGCTGGCCATCGCCCCGGAAGACGTCACCACCTTGTAGAAGTTCCCGCCGGGCTGTTCGCTGAGTGGGCCTCTGGCCGCGACAATCTCGCGGCAGAACTGGTCGTAACGGGTATTGCTGGCCAACCGGCTCTTCAGAAACTGGTAATACTCGAACGCCCGCCGGTGCCCCAGCGCCTGACGGTCGACACGCAGCAGGTCGGACCACTTGAGGGCCCAGAACTCGGCGTACTCGGGTCGATTCAAAAGGCTGTCGACCAGTCGGGCCCGCTTGTCGGTCCGATCATCGGCCAAAAACGCCCGGGTCTCTTCGGCGGTGGGCAACACGCCAATGATGTCGAGCGTGCTCCGCCTCAGAAAGTCGGCATCGGATGCGGGTCCCGAGGGAAGAATGTTCAGTTTTTTCAACTTGCGGTCGACATGTCCGTCGATGAAGTTGAACTCGGGAAGGGTCGGATAGTTGGCGATCGCCTCGGGCCGGGGGACCAGCGCGCGGAACACATCCACCTGTCCCATGAAGGCGGCCATGACGGCGATGTCCCCCGGGGTCTCGCCGGCGGTCACCACGCCCGCCTCATCGACAGTCGCCAGCCCTTCGTTGTTCGACTGGAATTTGGCGAGGCGGGTCACGTCGACCTGCCGGCCATCGCCATACGTGGCCACCACCCGCAGCGGCTGCTGCTGGCGGGGGGTCAGCCGTTGTTCGCGCGGTTCGACCGCCACCGAAACAACTTGCGGGTCGGTGGGGGACCCAAAAGGGACCCCGGCGGCAATCCAGTCGTGCAGCGTCTGGTAAAACTCGCTGTGCCGGTCGATGCGCACCCCGCCTCCATGAGGCACCCCTCCCGACGCTTTTGACAACAGCAGGCTCAACTCGGGAACCGGGGCCAAGACCCGCCTGCCCCGGGCCTCCTGCGTCAGGGCGAGGTAGTCGGCCCAGGGGTCGAAGCCGAAGACCGAGAGCTTGAAGCCATTCTGCCCCTCCGCCTTCGCATGACACCCCGACGCATTGCACCCAAACCGGGAGAGGATGGGGATGATGTCATTCTCGAAGTTGAACGACCGGGGTCCTGGCTCAGCGGCGCAAACACCCACTGCCAGAAGAGACCAGAGTCCCATCCCGAGCAGTCCGCGGAAACAGATCCAGTTCGGCATCAGTAAACAACCCGCTTGTGAGCGCACGAAACCCTAGGCCGTTCCCCGCGTCGGGAAACGCATCACAGTTCTTGAAGATACTTCCGCCCCGCAAGGGGCGGCAAGACAACCGGGAGGACCAGGTTCGGCACAACCGGCCCGTGCGAAGGGGAAATTTCGGGTGCACCGTTCGGGCGCGGTGCGGTCCGCGACCAACCCCTGTGGCGGCAGCGGTCCTCGCAGCCGGGGAGGTTCGCCGGGGATTCCGCCGGCTCGGCCCAACCCCCACGCCACGGAAGTGCCATGTCGCGCCATGCACAGAACTTTGCCTGCGGCAGAACTCTGGGGCGGCCTTCCCCAACCACGGAGTTGCCGGTTGCCGGTTTCTTCTGACGGGGGGCAATTCCTACCAATCGCGGCAGTCGTCCACTAGGATACAAAGCGTCTCACAGAAAAAACGGAACGCACATGTCGCACGCTCAGGCAAATCCTCTCCCCGAACTCCATCGGCTGCATCTGGCCATTCAGGAGGTGCAGGAGGAGATCGACCGGGGCCCCCGGCAATTGAAGGCCCGCAGCAACACCACGGCGACCCGCCTGGCCGAGTTGGAAGCTCAGCGACAGAAGCAGAAACAGCTCAAGATGCTGGCCGATCAGAAGGCCCTGCAGCTGAAGACGAATGAAGCCAAGCTGGAAGACCTGAAGGGCAAGCTGAACCAGGCCGCTTCGAACCGCGAGTTCGACATCATCAAGGGGCAGATCGAGGCCGACAAAGTGGCCAACAGTGTGCTGGAGGATGAAATCCTCGAGACCCTCGACAAGGTCGACAAGGCCCAGGCCGATTTGAAGAAACTCGAGGCCGAGGTCGCCACCTCCCAGGCCGAAGAGAAGAAGTACTTCGCCGTGGTTGATGAGAAACGACCGGGGCTCGAAGCCCGGCTGGCCACTCTGCGCAACGAGCTGACACAGGCCGAGACACACCTGCCCGACGAGATTCGGGCGGCTTACCAGCGGCTGGTGCAGGCTCACGGAGCGTCGGCCCTCTCACCCGTCGAGAATGCCACCTGCACCTCCTGCTATGTGCGGCTCACGCCCCAGAACGCCGTTTCAATTGAAGCGGGCGCCATCATGTTCTGCCGCACCTGCGGCCGACTGCTGTACCCCCGCAAAGAATCGGCCTGACCGAGTCCCCCCAAGACTCGCGGCGGGACCGCGCTGCATCGTCTGCACTCGCGAACCCCACACTGTCGGTTCGCCGTTCGACCGCTCTCATCTTCTGGATCACGATTCAGAAAGCCGGCGCAATCGAAGCGTGCAAGACTCCGCGCTGGATGTGTGTTGACCCTGGGACTGGTCGCCCTGGCAACTGGTCCGCCTGCTGGAGACTCGGAATGCAAATTCGTGGATGGATCGTGCCGCTGTTGGTCTGCCTGGGGCTGACGTCCCCTGCCTGGGGGTCCGAGCGCCCCAATGTGCTGATCATTCTAGCGGATGACCTGGGTTTTTCTGACCTGGGGTGTTACGGGGGCGAAATCGCCACGCCGCATCTCGATTCTCTCGCGGCGGGAGGGTTGCGATTCACGCAGGCCTACAACACGGCCCGCTGCTGGCCCAGCCGGGCCGCGCTGCTCTCTGGTTACTACGCCCAGCAGGTCCGCCGAGACGCCCTCCCCTCGGTGGCGGGGGGAGCCCAGGGGAAGCGTCCTGCCTGGGCCCGGCTGCTGCCCGATCATCTCAAGCCCCATGGGTATCGGTGTTATCACTCCGGCAAGTGGCATGTCGACGGCCCGGTGCTGGCGGCCGGGTTCGACCGCTCGCTCGACATGCGCAACCAGGGGAACTTCTTTTCCGCCAAGGGGAACAGCCTGGATGACCGGCCGGTGACGGTTCCCGAAAATGAATCGGGGTACTACGCGACCATCGCCACAGCCGACCATGCCGTCGAATGTCTGCGCGATCACGCCACGCAGCATGCCCACCGTCCCTTCTTCTCGTACGTCGCCTTCATCGCCCCGCACTTTCCCCTCCACGCCCTGCCGGAAGACATCGACCGGTACCGCAACCGCTACCGCGATGGCTGGGAGGTGCTGCGCGAAGAGCGCCACACGCGGCAGAAGCAGGCGGGGCTGGTGGTGCCGGGACTCTCGGCCCTCGAACGCAACGTCGGCCCCCCCTACCACTATCCCGAGGCCCTGGTGAAGCTGGGGGCGGGGGAAGTGAACCGCCCGCTCCCCTGGAACGACCTCACTGTGGTCCAGCGCGACTTCCAGGCTGTCAAAATGGCCATTCATGCCGCGATGGTCGATCGCATGGACCGGGAAATCGGCCGCATTCTCGACCAGTTGAAGGCCATGCAGGCCCTCGACAACACGTTGATCGTGTTTGCCTCAGACAACGGAGCCAGTGCCGAGATGATGGTGCGGGATGGGGGGCATGATCCGAACGTCCCCCCCGGCTCCGCCAAGTCGTATCTCTGCCTCGGCCCAGGATTCTCCAGTGTCGCGAACACTCCGTTTCGCCGTCACAAGACGTGGGTGCACGAAGGGGGCATCAGCACGCCGTTCATCGTCCACTGGCCGAAGGGGATCCCTGGGCGGGGGGAACTGCGGCATAATCCCGCGCATCTGGTCGACGTACTTCCAACGGTGCTCGATGCCGTGCAGGTGGACGGGTTGCGGGAATGGGAGGGAAAACCAGTCCCTCCCGTCGCCGGCCGCAGCCTGCGGCCCGCCTTCACGCGGGACGGCAGCGTGACGCGCGACTGTCTATGGTGGTTGCACGAAGGGAACCGGGCGATCCGCGTGGGAGACTGGAAACTGGTCGCAGCGAAAGGGACACCCTGGGAACTGTACCATCTGGCGACCGACCGAGCCGAGCGCTACAACGTCGCCGGCCAGTTTCCCGACCGCGTGAAAGAACTCGAAGCGCTCTGGCAGTCCCAGTCCGACCGCATGACGGCGCTCTCACAGGGCGAATGACCCCGGGGAAACTCTGAGACGAGCGACACAAGCGGAATCTGCGATCGCATCACGCCTGATGGCAGAGCTCCGGGACCGACACCCTGCGTGGCGGGGCCACTACCAGCAGCTCGCTCACGTCCTCCGCCCGGCGACGTGTTATTCTCACCACATCAATCCCGTCCTGCGGTCGCCCGGGCACAGGCCGACTGCGGATCCGTCAGGGGACGAATTCAGGCCGCCTTGCCCATCGAGTCCTGCGGGTTGGTCCGAGACTGGCCGTGCGATTCGGCATCGAGCTCGAGCAACCGTACCAGGAACTCGCGGCAGCTTGCATTCCAGTCGGGCCACGTGAAGGTCGCGGGAGAACGCACCTGCTGCCGCCGCAGGGCCGCCTCGGGATGCATCAGCACCTCGGCCAACGCCTCGGGATCATGCGGCGGAAAGAACGCGGCATAGGGCCCCCCCACCTCGCGGTGCGTGGGAATGTCGGCCGCCAGCACTGGGGTCCCCCGGCTGAGCGATTCGACAATCGGCAGGTTGAAGCCCTCGGCGAACGACGTGGTCAGCATCGCGGTCGCGTGCCGGTAGCAGTAGTCGAGTTCGTCATCCGTCACCGATTCGAACCAGAACAGGCGGCGGCCGAACTCGCGATGATTGCGGATCCGCTGGGCCACCTCTTCGCACCGCCAGCCGTACTTTCCGACGATCACCAGGGCGGGGGCCGAGTCTTGCTTCCACAGGCGGTCGAGGGCATCGAGAGCCAGGGCGTGGTTTTTACGCGGCGACATCATGCCCACAGTCACGTAGGTCGGCCGGCCATGCTGCTGCTCGAAGGCCTGACGGATGGCATCGCGGCAGGTGGCCTGCCCACTTTGGGTGTGCAAACCGTTCCCCAGGCGGAACCAGCCGCCGCGCACCTGGGCCGCCCGCGGCACACCCAGCACCGACGGCAGGTGCGACTGCACTTCACGCCAGGTCGACTCGGAATTGTTCAGGAAGTAATCAACGGTCTGGGCCGCGTCGCGCCACCACCGCGAGAACTCGCGCACCACCCCCTCATCCACCGTGCCCGGATGACTGAGCGGAATGAGGTCGTGCACCACGAGACAGACGCGGGCTCCGGCCGCACGGGCGCGTTGCAGGTCGGCCCAGTACCGCGACCGCAGGTTGACATCGAGCAACACGATGAGATCGCCCGGGCGGAAATCGACGCGGGAGGGAAGCCAGCGGCGCACGGGCGAGAGGGTCGCCTCGGCCAGGGTGTCGAGCCCGCCCCGAGCCGAGCGCACCCACTCGATCATCCCGGTGCGGTCGAGTTCGCGCCGCAAGCGATGCCGCCAGGTCAGCCGACTGATCGTCGCGGGATCACGCGGACGGAACCTCTCGTGCACCGCCTCGACCGAGAGGGCCTCAAACCCGGTCGAGGTGCGGAACAGCAGGGGAATGCACTGGGCATCGAACTGGCTGCCCAGTTCCGGAGCCGCCTGCAGCAACCCACTGACCATCCGCTCGATTCCCGTGTGAACCCGGGTCAGAAACGTGCGGGTACAGTCGAGGAAAATCCGGCGTGTCAAAGGGCTCGAAATCGCCACGGGAATCCTTTCCGGGTGCGATGAAACAAGGGAAGTTCGGTCAGCGCTGACAGGGTGGGGGTTTTAGCATGATTCGGGAATTCCGGGAAAGATGGGTTTGCCCATCCCCAACCCCCGGAAAACCCACGAGGCCAGATCAATCCCCGCGTGAAATTTTCCCCGGCGATACCCCTTCTCCCTGCAACACCGCCGCAGTCTCGCGGGCCATCCGTTCCATCGAGAACGCCTCCCGCACCCGCCGCCAACCGGTCGCCGCCAACCCGGTTCTCAAAGAGGCGTCGAGCATCAGGCGTTCGAGCCCCGCCGCCAACGCCTCGGGATTTTCGGGCTCCACCAGCAGGCCGCCCCCCGTCGCTTCGAGCAACTCGGGGAAAGCGCCGTGCCGGGGCTGCACTACGGGAACGCCATTGGCCAGCGATTCCAACACCGACAACCCTTTGGGCTCGCGGTAGCTGGTGGGGACCGAGAAGAGATCGAGCCTCTTTAAAAATGCCACCTTACCGGCATGGTCGGGAGGGCTGCCGCAGTATTCGAACGCGTCTCCCAGATCGGCGGCATCCCGCCGCAACTGCTCGAACCACGCCTGGTCGCGGGCCCCCAAAAAACCCGCCGCCAGCAACCGCGTGCGCGGGTGCCGCGCGTGCAGCAGGCGAAACGCCGCCACCAGGTTATGCAATCCCTTCTCGGGACAGATGCGGGCGAAATAGCCAAGGGTGAATGGTTCGTGCGAGACGTCCCGAGGCGTTCCCTCATGCCCGGCGAAGTCGATTCCCAGGGGGACCACCCGGGCCTGCTCCGGGGGAAAGCACAATTGCCGGGACATCTCCCGGCGATAGTAGTCGCTGTGAGTCAATAGCCCGGTGAACTGCGGCATCAGGCCCTGCATCAACCCAAACGCGCGCGAGCGAAACGGTTCGACCAGGTCGTTGAGGAAAATGTCATCCCCCTGCAGCAGCGACCAGACAGGACCGCGATACGACTGCCGCAACCGGGGAACCACCCCCGCCAGCAGGGCATTGCTCAGCACGACGCAGTCGGGGCGCAGATCCTGCGCGAGCCAATCGACCAGTTCGTCAATCGCCTCACCATGGGGGCCCTGGTTCCCCCGCAGCAGGGCGATGGTCAGATCTCCCAGTTCCCGGGCGTCCGAAGAAACGGCGAACCGGCTGACGAACCGCAACACCGCCGGCGAGTCGAGCCAACTCCGCAGCCAGCGCGGCAACCGGCTCCACCAGGGCCACCGCCCGGCAAGATACACGTTGATCCCCCCCAGAAAGACCCGCCGCTCGCTCACGTCGAGTTCATCGACGCGGATGGGGGTATACAGCGGGATCAACGTGACCTCGTGCCCCTGGGCCTGCAGGGCGCGGGCCAGCGTGTTGTCGTGCATGCACGAGCCGCAGAACATCCCCGCCCCGCCCGCCGTGATCAATGCCAGGTGCATGCCCGGAACCTCGGTTGCAGAGACAGCCCTACTTTGAGGGAACGTTCCGACGGCGGACCAACCCCGCCGTCACATCGACCGACAGGTCGGCCGTCCGCCCGGCCGCCAGCAGTTCCCACGCGATGGCCGACATCGCGGCATTGTCGGTGCACAGCGACAAGGGGGCCAGCACCAGTTCGAACCGGTCTTTCTGGGCGGCCTCGGCCAACCGGTTCCGCAACAGCGCGTTCGCCGCCACTCCCCCTCCCACACAGAGCGTCCGGCGGCCCCGGGCGGCCAGCGCCTGCCGGGCTTTTGCCACCAGCACATCCACCGCCGCCACCTGAAAGCTGGCCGCCACATCGGCCACAAACTGGGGATCGAGCGCGCGGGGATCGTACTCGCGCGGGGGCTTCCCGGCGATCTCGTACAGCACGGCGGTCTTCAGCCCGCTGAAGCTGAATTCCAACCGTTCGCGATCTTTCTCGAAGCTCCTCGGAAACCGGAACCGCTTCGCATCCCCCCGCTCGGCCGCCTGCTGAATCGACGGACCGCCGGGATAAGACAGCCCCAGCATGCTGGCCACCTTGTCGAACGCCTCGCCGACGGCATCGTCGATGGTCGACCCCAACAATTCATAATCCCACGGCCCCGGACAGTCGTAGAGATTGCAGTGTCCCCCGGAAACCACCAGCCCAATCGCCGGGAAGATATCGCGTCCCGCGTGCATTCGGCAGGCGTAGAGGTGCGCTTCGATGTGATTGACGGCAACCAGCGGACGATCCAGCACCAGGGCCAGCGTCTTGGCGGCGGTCAACCCGACCAGCAGCGAACCGACGAGACCCGGGTGGGTCACGACGGCAATCGCCGCGAGTTGGTCGAGCGGAATCTGTGCCTCGGCCAGAGCCTGCTCAACAACCGGCAGGATGTGTTCGACATGCGCCCGCGAAGCCACTTCGGGCACCACACCCCCAAACCGCCGATGCAGTCCCGTCTGCGAAGACACCACGTTCGACAGCACCTGCAGTTGATCATCAACCACTGCAGCGGCGGTTTCGTCACACGAGGTCTCGATCGCCAGCAGCCGCCGGGGAAGCGGTGGTGAAGAACTGCTCACGGGTTGGGATTGTTGGCTTTCGGCTCGGTCGGTTGGGCTTCCGCAGGCTTCGCCTCGGCAGCCGCCGGAGGGGCCGGGGGGGCCACGCCCAACTTGCCCGAGATGTATTCCAGAGCCTTGGCGAGCTGGCTGTCGGCGAATTCGATCTTGGGTCCTTCGAGAGCGCGGATGTCGTCGCGCTGCCGGCGGTAGGTGTCGTAACGCACCAGATCTTCATTCGAAAACTTCACCGCGTAGCCGTCGTTGGGACGGACACCCCAGTCGTCTTCTTCTTTGGAATCGGGGAAGCGATGGATGTTCTTGCCATTGGGCCGGTGGTAGCTGGCGGTAGTCAACTTCAGGGCGCTCTTGCCCCCCTCCATGTCAATTACGTTCTGCACACTCCCCTTGCCGTAGGTCCGTTCTCCCACAATCACCGCCCGGTCATGATCCTGCAGGGCCGCGCTCACAATCTCACTGGCCGAGGCCGAGAACCGGTTCACCAGCACGGCAATCGGAAACCCGCTCAGCGTCCCCTCCTTTCGGGCCATGGCGGGACGCTCCACAGTATTCCGCCCCTTGGTCGAGACAATCTTCCCTTCCTCGATGAACAGGTCGGCGATTTCCACTGCAATGTTCAACAGCCCCCCCGGATTGAAACGCAGATCCAGCACCAACCCCTTCATCCCGGCGTCGGTCAGTTCTTTGAGCGCCTCGGTCAGTTCCCGGGCCGAGTGTCGGCTGAATCCCGTCAGCCGGATGTAGCCAATCTTCCGCTGATCATCGAGCATGAAGTTCCACGACCCGTCGGCCTTGTGGATATCGCCCAACACCGTGGGAACTTCAATGATGGCTCGCTGCATGGTCAGCTTGACCACTTCGTTCGAGCCGGCGTGCTGCAGGCCGACGGTCACCTCTTCCCCGGCGGGCCCGCGCATTTCCTTGACCGCGTCGGCCATCTCCATCTGCTCGACCGACTTGCCGTTGATCTCCAGAATCACATCCCCCGGACGGACCCCCGCCTTGAAGGCCGGGGTGCCCGGAAGGGGGGCCGAAACCACCAGCTTGCGATTGGGGCCCGACGGGGGCACAAACCCCACCTGGATGCCGATGCCGCCAAACTCCTTCTCGACCTCATCGCGGAAATTGCCCAGGTCTTCCGGGTTGATGTAGTTCGAGAACGGGTCGAGTTCCCGCATCATGCCGCGAATGGCCGCCTCGACCAGCTTCCGCCGGTCGACCTCTTTCACATAGTTCTGATCGACCTGTTCAAAGGCGTCGGCCAGCACCCGCATCAGTTCGAAATACTGCTCGCTGGTGGCCGATTGAATGGCCGGAGCTTCGGGGTTGGCGGGGGGGGCGGCGTTTTCCTGTCCCGCCGCGACCGACAGGCCGAGGGGGGGCACCAGGCCTCCCAAAAGTCCCCAGACCAAAACCCAGACAAGACAACAACGCGACATGAACAGGCTCCCGAACGGAGTGGCTGGCAGGCGGGTTTCGGAGCGTTGGGACAGGCTGACCGGACGTTGGTCGATGGCGATCCCACGGCGTTCCAGATTCTAGTCACCCACCCAGGGATTGGGTAGCCGCCTGTTCTCAACCCGGTCCGTTGGCAGCCGGTCCGCGGCGCACGTAAAATCGAGGTGTTGCCCACAGCGTCCCCCGGCGTGCCCCCCTCGCTTCCCACCGACCACCACGGTCAAATCCTGCCATGCCCCACCCTGCCCCGGCCGGTCCTCCGTCGCGTCGTCAATTTCTGCAGGCCACCGCCGCGGCCGCCGCCACCTTCGCCGCCCCCGCGTTTGTCGGGGCGACCGACAAGTCGGGCAGCAAGCCGGTGATCGTCGGCTCGGGGGCTCACCAATACGAATGCCACCACAATTGGGGAGTGCTACCCGAGGGGCTGGCCTGGGGCGAGACCCACGGCGTCGCCATCGACGAGGCGGGCTTCGTCTACATCAAACATCGCAGCCACACTCCCGAACCGGTCGATGCCGTCGTGGTCTTCGACCCCTCGGGCAAGGCGGTGCGGTCGTTCGGCAAAGAGTATCACCACGGGGGCCACGGCATCGACATTCGCCGGGAGGGGAACGAAGAGTTTCTCTACCTGTGCGACGTCTACAACCGGCAGTTCCTGAAGACCACCCTGGGGGGCGAGCAGATCTGGAAGCTGTGCTACCCCTTCGAGTCGGGGAAGTACCAGAAGGTGGGTCAGTTCAACCCCACTAATGTCGCGTTTAGCCCCGATGGGGGGTTCTACGTGGTCGACGGGTATGGTTCACACTTTGTGCACCAGTTCGATGCCAACGCCCGCTGGATTCGCAGTTGGGGAGGAATGGGGAAAGAGCCGGGACAACTGCAGACACCCCACGGCATCATCCTCGACAACCGGCCGGGGCGCACGCCCAGCCTGGTGGTGGCCGACCGGGCCAACAACCGGCTGCAGTACTTCACCCTCGACGGCCAGCACCTGGGATTTGTGCTCGACCCGAAGCCCGAGCACACCTTCCCCGCGCATTTCGACCTTCGCGGGACCGAATTGTTGGTCCCCGACCTGTTCGCGCGCGTCTCGATCTATGACGTCGAAAATCGCCCGATCGTACATCTGGGCTACGACCCGCAATGGACCGAACGGGTCAAGGGAGACATGTTCGCCCTGCGGAAAGACCCCAAGAGCTGGGAGGCGGGCAAGTTCGTCCACCCCCACGACGCCTGCTTCGACCGCGATGGGAACATCTACGTGGTCGAATGGGTCCCCACCGGACGGGTCACCTTCCTCAAGAAGGTCTCGTAACGCCGCGCTGGTCCGACCCTGCGTCCCCTGCCGCCCCGCCCCGACTCAGGGCGGCGCCAACAGCGGCTTGAGCCGGTCGGCGTAGACGGCATACCCCGCGGCAGACAGGTGAATGCCATCGGCGGTGAACAGCTCTTTGCGCAGGGTGCCATCGGACTGGGTGAAGTCTCCCCACAGATCAAGCAGCGACACCTGGGGATCTTTGTCGAGTTTCTCAAGGTCGAGGGCGGCATTCGTCTTTCTGATGTCTTCGTAAAAACGGTTCCCCGGTTGGTGGGCCGGCAGTATCTTCGCCACCACAATCTTCGCCCGAGGGAACTTTTCGCGCAGGTTGCGCACGCACATCGCAATTCCCCGGGCGACCGGCTCGATGCCCGTTTCCGGGGTGAAGAACATGTTGTTGTTGCCAATCATCAACACAATGTTCCGCGGCTGCAGCCCGGCGACCCCTCCATGATCGAGCCGCCACAAGACGTTTTGCGTCTTGTCTCCCCCAATGCCAATATTCACCCCCTGGCGTTCCGGGAAATGCCGCTTCCACGACTCGCCCCATTGAATGGTGATGCTGTCTCCCACCAGCAAAACATCGACGGGCCCCTGGTTGTCCCGCACCGTCCGCACGTGCGCCTCGTGCAGCTTCAGCCACGAGTCACCCCCAAAATGCCCCGCGCACGGCACCACCGGCCAGAGGTGCGGCAGGTGCTTGTTCACTTCCTTCCCCGGACGCCGGTCAAATTCCGGCTTGTCGACAACGTACGCCCGCTCTTCGGGCGTCAGCGGCCAGCCCGTCTTCTGCGGTTCGACCGTGTCATACGGATAGTCGATCCACCTGGCAGTCAGTGGAAGCCAGAGGACGAACGTGAACAGGCAACAGATCCACTTCGGCATGGTTGGCCATCCTCGGCGACAACTGGTTTTCTGCATGACCCCCTTGGCCCGCTGACCATGCCTGTACCCCACGTCCGCCCCATTTCGCAAGTGCTGCGGCCACGGTGTCACCAATCCCGTCCCCCGCATCACCGCCGCGTCCACGAACATCCTTCGCTCAGCGGGCGAACAGTTCGTCCAGCCGGTCGAGGTGCGGGGCCTTCTCGGAGGGCTCCAGAAAGCTCGATTCGAGGCTGTTCCGCAGCAGGGTGTAGGCGTCGTGCCGGGTGAGGGGCAGTGCGCCCAGGCTCTCACGCAGGTTGTCGTTCACATAGCCGCCGAAGTAGGCCGGGTCGTCGGAGTGCACACTGGCCCGCAGACCGGCCCCCAGCAGCCGGGGAAGATTGTGCTGGGCCAACGTGTCAAACACCCGCAGCTTCACATTCGACAGCGGGCAGACCGTCAGCGGGATCCGGTCGCGCACCAGCCGTTCGACCAGCACCGGATCTTCCAGACAGCGCACCCCATGATCGATCCGTTCCGCCCGCAGCGCCTCCAGGGCCCCGGTCACGTAGGCCGGGGGACCTTCCTCCCCGGCGTGGGCCACCACATGCAGCCCCAGCGACCGGCAACGGGCGAAGACCTCGGTGAATTTCTCGGGGGGATTGTTCCGCTCCCCGGAGTCGAGCCCCACCCCAATAAAATGCTCGCGATAGGGAAGCGCCTGCTCCAAGGTCTCGAACGCCTCGCGCGGCGTGAGGTGCCTCAGGAAACACAGGATGAGCGCCGCCGACAGACCCCACTCGCCCCGCGCCCGCTCGATCGCCCGCGTCAGTCCCCGGACCACGGTCTCGAAGGCAACCCCCCGGCTGGTGTGGGTCTGCGGATCAAAAAAGATCTCGGCCCGCACCACGTGGTCGGCCCGCGCCCGTTGCAGGTAGGCCCACGCCAGATCGTGGAAATCGTCTTCCGTCCGCAGCACGGCCGCCGCGGTGTAATAGATGTCGAGAAAACTCTGCAGATCCCGAAAGCGGTACGCCTGCCGCATTGCTTCGGGGGTGGCGAAGGGCAACGGCACCCCGTTCCGCCGCCCCAGCTCGAAGGCCAATTCCGGCTCGAGCGTCCCCTCGATGTGCAGATGCAGCTCGGCCTTGGGAGCCCGGGCGACCAGGTCGGCGAGGTTGGCCAACGCCTCGGTGCTGCTCGATTGGGACATGACGCGTTTTTTCGAAAGAGACCCGCGCGGCGGGTGCGGCCCGCTCCCATCGGAAACGGCGGGAACGCCTGGTGTGCTCTGCAGAACCATTCGCCTGTCTCGGGACACCGCGAACTGCCTGATTCAAGGTAACCACCAGATTCCCCTTTTCCAATCACCCCCCCAGCCCCCTGTCGCAGAAACCCGGCCGGCGGTCGGCCTCCCGCGTGGACCAGGCGGCTTGGTTTGTGGCCACAGCGACCTCGACCGCCTTGAAACGTCTCCCGCTCCGGCGAATCTCTCGAGGCCCCCGGGCCACCCCCGCTCGCATCGCCCGGCCCAGCCCCGGCGGCCATCACCCCCAAACGCCCACCAACTCGGCCCGGACCTTGAGGCGACCGCCCGCCACGACGCGAACATGGCGATCCTCTGCCGGGACATGACCACCCCCCGGGGGGTTGCCGCGGTGATGGACTCGCCCCGCGCCGGCTTCATATACTGATGTGACGTGCTTGCGTCTTCGGCCCGGCTCGTGGTCTCACCGCTGATCGCAGTTCACCCATGCCACCTCCCGACCAACCCGAGTCCGACTCCTCCGGCGATGACGCCACACGGCCCTATCCCGGCCCCGAGGGAACGTCTCAGCAAGTCAAGAAGATTGGCCGATATGCCATCGTCAAGAAGCTGGGTCAGGGGGGCATGGGGGCGGTGTACCTGGCCCAGGACGAGCAGTTGAAACGCCAGGTGGCCCTCAAGGTTCTGCCGCGAGACAAGGCCGAGAACCCCACGCTCGTGCGGCGGTTCAAGTCGGAAGCCCAGGCGGCCGCCCACCTCGACCATCCCAACATCATCGCCGTGCATGACGCCGGTGAGGCGAACGGATACCTCTACATCGCGTTGGAGTTTGTCGACGGGACCGACCTCGCGAACATGGTCTCGAAGCGGGGCGTGCTGCCGGTCAAGCGCTCGATCGAGGTCATCAAACAGGCCGCCCAGGCGTTGCAGCATGCCTCGGAGCACAAGATTGTTCACCGCGACATCAAGCCCGCCAACCTGATGATCCGGCGCGATGGCGTGGTGAAGCTGGCCGACATGGGCCTGGCCCGCATTGTCGACGAGGGAGCCGATACCTCGATCACCCGCACGGGAACCACCGTGGGGACGGTCGATTACATGTCTCCCGAACAGGCCCGCGACAGCAAGGCGGCCGACATCCGCAGCGACATCTACTCGCTGGGCTGCGCGTGGTACTACCTGCTGACGGGGGGCCCCCCGTTTCCGGAAGGAGGGGTCACCAACAAACTGCACGCCCACTTCAAGACCCCGTTCCCCGACCCCCGCGACAAGAATCCTCAGGTCCCCGAGGCGGTCTCGGCGGTGATGCGCCGCATGACCGAAAAGGATCCCGCCCGGCGTTATCAGACACCGGCCGAACTCATTCTGGACCTTCAGGAGGTCCAGGAGGGAGGCGATCGCGTCAGCAGTCAGATTCTGTCTGATACCCCCACTCCAGCGACGAGGATCAGGTCGAAACGAAGCCAGCGGCGTTCGGAAGTGGACGAAGTGCCCGAGGGTGAGACCGTCGAGGAACTCACCTCACCCTCCCGCCGTTCCCGCAAGATCTCGGCCTCACAGTTGCCTGTAACCGGCATTGGCAATCGGGATCAGGACCGCGGAGAAGGCTGGGCAGAATGGAAGACCAAGGTGACCTTCTATGGGACGGCCGCGGTGGTGCTGGTGGCGCTCCTTTCGGGGATCACATGGCTGGCAATGCAGATGAACAGCACCGTTGACAGCGGCGATCCCACGCTGACGGACGACCAACTGGCCCGCACGCGGGATGCCCTTGCAAAACAGGGGAAATCGATCAGTGGGTCCAGCGCGAACGATGGGACCAATTCCGAAACCCAGCCAGTCCCCGGTCAGGTGGAAGACCGGAATCGCCGTGTGGGAGAGGAAGAGGGAGAGGAACCGACCAAGTTAGCGGGAGGCCCCAAGGCGGTCGATATGTCACGAGGCGGCAAGCAGGTGGGAGGCGAAGACGACAGCGAGTTTTTGGTCAACGGCCGGGGAACGGGAGCGGGTCCGCTGGGTGCCAATCGCCGCGAGCGGGAAGAGCGGGCCGCCCTGCCCCGCTGGGCCCGCGAAGTGCCGCAGGTCCCGAACCGGCAACTAATTGTCGATCCCGGTTCGAAACAAGCCGATGTCTATCACAACGTGAACCAGGCCCTCGACAACCTGCCCGCCGAGGGAGCCCGGATTGTTGTGAAGGGAGCTGGTCCGTTTCCTGTCAAACCAACCCGTGTTGAGGGACGGGGCCGCGTTTTGATCGAGGCAGCCCGTCCCGAAGACCGTCCCCTGCTCGTTCTATTGGAACCAGAAGGCCCCGCCGTACATGCGCTGTTGGAGTTCGTCAACACCTCGCTGGAATTGCAGAATGTGCACTTCGCTGCGACGGTTACCGATTTCGAGACACTCCCCAACGACGCCTTTTTTCATGTAACCGGCGGAGATCTGCTGGCCCGCGGCTGTTCATTCTCGGCCCGTGGTATTCCCCGCAAAAGTATGGCGGCCTTGCGGATCTCTGCCGGAGACGCCCCGCCCGCCGCGACTGCGGCGGCCCCCAATAAGGTCGGTCAACCCAAGTCGACCTCAGGAACTCCCACGGCCAATGATGACGTTCCCGGTCAGAAGGTGCTGCTGAGTGATTGTCTGGTGCGGGGTGACAAGCTCTCGGCGATCTGGTCGGAATCAGCACTGGCAGACCTCGTGGTTCATGACTCGCTGCTGGTCTCTGGAAACGCCCCCATACTGCACCTCGACGCAGGGCCCCCAACAGCGGAATTGGTCCGCCAGCGCCTTAAGATCGTAGCCAGCACCATCGTGTCAAACTCCGCCGCGATTGATTACTCTCACCCCGTTTCAGAGGACTGGAAGTGCTCAATCACATCCTTTAACGCCCTGTTTGGTTCACCCACTGGCGAACCAGGATCAACGCTTTTTCAGCTCACGGTTCCCGCGGGGATTCAGGCCAGTTCCTCTCTCGGAAAAAATCTCGCCTGGTACAGTACCGCCTCCACCGCTCCGGGCTGGAAAATGCTGGTTCGTCTGATCCAGCCTGACGCTCCGGACGCCAACCTGGCCACTAGCCTCACACAGTGGAATTTGCTGTTCGGCAAAGACTCGGGAGCAACCGACAAGTCATTTCCTCTGCGGCCGTGGCCGGCTACTGCTGTAAGTCAGCCGTGGGAGCTACCCGTCTCGGTGTTTGATCGTGCCACTCTGAATCAGGCAGGTGTCGAAGTGGAGGTCGCCGGGGGGGGACCACCTGGCTGTGCGGTTGGCAAACTGACCGCTCCGTCTTTGGTCGAATTGGATGCGGTCGCCATCCAGGGACGCCGTCCCGTCGCCCCTCCCGGGCTTTTGGGAAATGGGGGGGTTGCCGGGACCATCACGGTTGATTTGAACAAGCAAGACCTGGGAGTTGTGCTGGCCAGTTCACAGTTGACGACGGGGACAACGGTCATCGCCAGTGGTCACGGGTTCTGCCAGACCAGTCCGATCGTCATTCGGCAGGCATGGATCCGGTTGCGATTCGTCCAGATGCCAGGAAAGCCGCTGGTCATTGTCCCGCGTGAACGCAAACAGGCGGAGGGAGAGACTGACGCCTTGATCACGGTCTCCCAAGGGGGCCTTGACCTTCAGGGAGCGGCCGTGAACATCTCCGCGCCGGGTTATCGCGGCGCTCTCCCACGGTGGCTGATCTCAGCTTTTGACTCGGATCTCGTGATCCGCAATTGCCGGCTGCAGGGTTCGCTGAATGATCCCGGTAGTCAGCGCAGGGGACTGGTGCAGTTTCGCCGGCTCGAAAATCCGACAGCCCCCCAACTCCGTCCCTTCCAAGCCGAGCCCTTGGCCTATCTTTGGCTGGAAGACTGCCAACTGATGGGGAACGGCCGACTGATCGATGCCGACGTCGCCCAGCGGGTCGTGCATCTGCGGCGCAGCATCGCACTGTCGCGGAATACGGTCTTGAACCTGGTCCTCTCGGAATCCGTAGGACTGGAAGGGACCATCGATCTGTCCCAATCCACATTCTCGGCAGGCGAGACCTATCTCGCACTCGAAAACCCTCTGGCTGGAGGAACTGCCCAGACCAGTCTCAAATTCTACAGTGACCGGTGTGTGTTTGGCCCCCAGACCAGTCTGGGAGAGCCCAGTCGGCTGCTCACCCTGCTATCGGCTCCCCCCAATGTACTTTCCGGTGGGCAACTGCAGTGGTGGGAAATGCTCAATGGATACTCCACCGATGTGGAATGCATGTTACGTGCTTCTCCACAGGAGCCCGCACGACAGGAGTTTGCCACTACCTGGATAGCTCGGTGGGCGGCCCCCAATTGCCTCTCCCCACTTTTCAGAGTGGATGGAGTCCGATGGGCGAAGCCTTTGCCAACCAAACCCGCCGATCTCGAGAATGTCGAACCGGCGCAATTCGCCCTGCACGCCAACTGCCCAGCTGCAGTCTGGGATGGGGGGACGCGTGCGATCGGTGCTCCATTGGATGTGCTGCGGATCCCCAGCCCCCAAAGTGCGCTGCAACTGCCAGCCGAAGGAAGTCGCCTCGATCCGGGACGAACCTCAAACAGCAGCGGTGGGTTTTAGGCACTTCGTAGACCCTGCTGTGGATCCGGGACTGTCTGCCATTCCATCCCGTCTCCGTCAGGAGATCGCAGGCATTGAATCCGCTCCGACATCTGGAACAAACTCACAGGCTGACCCAACAAGGCTGATCCCGCACAGCCGGGCAATCCATCCCTGCCTCAGCCGGATCAATGTCCTCTTAGAGAACCATCCACTGGTACGCAATCCAAAGCGCCAGCGTTCCAGCGACCGCGACCACGGTCCCCAGCAACCGTTTTCGCTTCAGCGAGTACAACAGCATCAGTCCTGTCATGGCACTCAACCCCATCAAGAGAGACGAGAGATCGATCACCATACTCCATGCGAAGCCTGTGTCGCGTCCCTTGTGCAGGTCATTGATCAGAGCCACCGCGCCGTGTCGGGTGATGATCCCTGAGTACCGTCCGTCGTCGCGCCGCACCAGCACATCGGCGGCATAAGCGGGCCCGGCAAATTCCAGCGACAACTCCACTCCGTCGTCCCGCAGCTCCCTCACCTGACCCTGAATACGATGGGTGGCCCGCAAATGCTCGGCCAAACGGAGCCAATCCGGAGCTTCGTCTTCCCGGCCTGTCCACACAAGCTCGACCGATCCTTCGAAGCGTTCGGTTGTCTGTCGGACTCCGCCAAACCAGGTGGGATGGTTGAGCGTCAAACCCGTTATACTGGAGAACAGAATCGTTGCGAACCCGAACAGGGACAGGTAGATGTGTAACCAGCGGATCGCCCCCCAAAACGCCCGCCACCATTCGGACCGCGAACCCGGAAGACGTTTTCCGGTTGAAGGAATCGTTGACGTGGTCGAGTGGGTATTCACAGGGGACTCAGCGGGGCTTGACGGCACGTTGGCGGTAATGCAACGCGGCCGACTTGATTTCCTGGTTTCCGGGCAGCGGTTCCTGGACTATCTCCCGATCGAGCTTCACTTTCTTGCGGATGATCTGGTACGTGCCGTGCTCACGCGCGGCTTCAATCGAAACTGTGTAATCCCCGGGAGGTACCACCTGACCAGCATGATCAGTCCCGTCCCACACCAGCTTGTACTCACCGGGCTTGCGAGTCGGCTCAGACATCGTCTTCACCAGGTCAGTCTCCTCATTGATCTGCCGCAGATGATCCGACTTGTACCACCGTTTGAGATCGGGAATCCATCGCGGCCCCTTGCCTGTCCGCTGCACCCACAGCGCCAGGGTCTTGACCGGATAACCCTCGTCATCCTCCACCCACACCGCCACATAAGGACGACGATATCGCCGCCCACCATCGGCACCGTTGATCTCGATTTGTACCTCCAGCTCAAAGCCACCATTCCAATCAACTGGAACAGCGGGAACGGTCTCTGGTTTTGGATTTTCTGCCTGCGCCAGCTGGGTTGGTGTGGCCTCGAGCAGAGACTCGATCAACGACCATCCGGGAGTCGTCAGACGCTGACCCTCGGGGGTGATCAACAGACATTGCACTCCCTCGATGCTCCTGGCGAGTCGCAGGCTCTCGGACGGCTCCAGAACAGAGAACGCCGTCGCCAATGCGTCGGCATCCCGTGCTGTGGGCGCGACCACGGTCACGCTCGCGAGATGCTCAACAGGCCACCCCGTACGGGGATCCAGGAGATGCGACCACCAGCGTCCCGCAACTTCAAACCCGCGATAAGCCAGCCCACTGGTTGCCAGACCCCGTTCGCCAATTTCGACAGTGAGGGTGCGGGAGCCCCCAACGGCCGAGGAGGGATCGCGAATGGTGACCGGATGCGTCCACTCTCCGCAGACTCGCATGTCCCCTCCAATCTTCACCAGCGCGGCCGACACTCCCCGGGTTTCGTGGGCTACCCGGCAAGCCTGGTCAATAATCTCCCCCTTGGCGATTGCGTTGAGGGTCAATGGATATGAGACCAGTCGACGGGCCTGACCACGTGTCGCATCGAGCTGCCAGGGTTCGGATCGTAAGTCGACTACCGCCGCCCGCAGTTCTTTTTCGTCTGGCACTTGCCTCCGCCGTTCCGCCAGTTTCCAGACATCCGACAGCCGCTGGGCCCCAGGGTGAAACGCTCCTCTTGTCGCCGCGCGCCATGCGTCGGCCGCGGTCAGGACCGAGAGCAATTCCGGGGAGATCCGTTGCCAATCACCCGACGTCCGCTGCCACCGGCTGAACTCGCTCTCGGAGTTGTAGGTCGAAAAAATTGCGTCGAGACGATCAATCTCGGCCAGTGCCCGTTCCTCAGCCTGGTCCGCCGCCTGTTGATTCTCTGCCAGCACCCGCAGTTCCAAACCTGTCCCCAAGACATTTTCGAAATAGGCGACGAACAGTTCACCTCCTTGAACACTCGAAGCCACAAACAGGTTGCTCACCAGCAGAATTCCTGCTGGAAACAACCAACCGCCCACTCTGGTCGCTCTCCCCTGCCATGGCTGTTTCCGCATCATCCACCTGCACTGGAACCCGGTCCCGAGGTCATTGCCGCGCGCAGCGGCTCCACTGGCCCCCCGCTGATCCAACCCCGATGCTTGTCAAAAGATTCGCCCAGATTCCAATCGAGACTGGGCACATTTTGAGCACTGCCCCCGCCAACGGCAATCTCAACAACAGTGTGGATACCCACCTGCTTCGCATCATCCCAAGCGCTTCCGTCGGGTGACCCCGTTTTTCTGAAGGCTCCCAGCCGAATTCCCATGAACCAGTTCAAGACCAATTCCCCGCCCTTTCGCCATATTTCGGTACCCGTCGATTTCATTCGCCGGAAATCGCGTCTTTACTGAAGAGATCCCCGAAGGCTCAGCGACCTGAAATATACAATTGAATACATCATCCTGCCGAGAGATTCGTCTCTTCAAACACACGAAATCGAACTGGGAGAGTTGGGGGGCGGGGCCTGGCCGCGATACGATTTCCGTCCGATGCTTGCCCAAGATAAACTGTCCCCATGCCTCGCCTGACACGACGAAACTGGTTGCAGAACTCAGCCTGTGGGTTTGGTGCCCTCGCGGCTCAGGTTCTGACCGGGCAGAGAGCCAGCAGTGAGTCCGCGGTAACCCAAAGCCAGGCTCATCACACTCCGCGGGCCCAGCGGATTATCTTCTTGTTTATGCAAGGGGGGCCCAGCCAGGTCGACACGTTCGATTTCAAGCCGCTGTTGGCAGCCCGCGATGGCGAGCAGATGCCATTTGATGATTCCCGGGTGATCGCCAATACCGGGCAGCGGGGAACGCCGCAACGGGTACTGCAGTCCCCCTGGAACTTCCGTCAGCATGGCGATTCGGGTCGATGGGTCTCGGACCTGTTTCCCCAGACAGCCAGGCATGTCGATGACCTCTGTTTTCTCCACGGCCTTCAGACCGAAGGGGTCGCTCACGGACCAGCCACACTGTTTTTGCACTGCGGTTCCACCAACCAGGTGCGCCCCAGTTTTGGATCGTGGGTGACCTACGGCCTGGGAACCGAGAACGAGAACCTGCCCGCATTCGTCACCCTGGCTCCGTCGGCCGGCAATGGTGGACCGCGCAACTACAGCGCAGCGTTTCTGCCCGCACGCTACCAGGGGACCGCACTCGGCCGAGCAGGATCTCCCGCAATCCAGGCCAATGTGCGAAATCTCGGACCATACGACGGCAATCTGCCTCGCCAGCGCCGACAACTCGACCTGATCCAGTCCTTGAACGCCGAGCAACTGGCCGCCGCCCCGCGCGAGTCAACCTTCGAAGCCCTCGTCGAATCATACGAGTTGGCCTGGCGAATGCAGACCCAAGTGCCCGATGTCCTGAATCTTTCCGGGGAAACCCGGGCAACCCAAACAGCGTATGGACTCGACAACCCCGACACGGAGCAATACGGTCGACTGTGCCTGATGGCCCGCCGGTTGTGCGAAGCGGGAACGCGATTCATTCAGGTGACCTATGGCGACAACACCGCCAACCCCGCTTGGGATCAGCACTCGAATCTGACGAAGCATGCCGACCACGCCAGAGCCTGCGATCAACCGATCGCCGCCCTGCTGGCCGACCTGGGACAGCGAGGACTGCTGGAAGATACTTTGGTCTGGTGGGGAGGAGAGTTTGGAAGAACCCCCTATGCCGAAAAGAACGGCACAGGCCGGGATCACAATCCCCAGGGCTTTACCACCTGGCTGGCGGGGGGCGGAGTGAAACCAGGGTTGGCCTATGGAGCCACAGATGAATTCGGGCACAAAGCGGTCGAGGGAAAGGTCCACATGCACGATCTGCACGCGACCCTGCTCGACTTGCTGGGGCTCAATCACGAGCAACTCACGTACCGCCATGCAGGACGCGAGTTTCGCCTGACAGACGTTCATGGCCGGGTGATTGACGAAATTCTTTCCTGAAGCTGCAAATATGGGCCACAGGCTGAGAACTCTCCCTTCTCACAATGAGCGACTGCGGACGAAGCTGTGCCGCCGACCACACCCGGAAGGCTGCTTTGGAGAACACAACCATTGTTTCGGACTGAACCCCCAGTGCCATGAGCCAACGGAACTCGGCGATTGGACTGACGACTTGATACCCGGCTGTGACGGTCCGCATTTCCCACTGCAACAGATCCGACGGTTCGTCTTGACTGTCGCCCCAATGGTACGAATTGCGCGGATCGACAGGACCCGGAGTAGACTCCTCGGGTTGTGCGGGAGTCGCTGTGTAGACACTGGTGGGGAACAGCTGCTGCAACATCAGCGAGATTCGTTGAGTCAGTGCAACCCGGTCATGTATTCCCCATGCACAGCCCCCGCACTGTGACCACCCGGCAGGGTCCCCGGCCAAGTCCGCAATGACATTCTGGCGGATCATCACCTCGTCGGTTTACGCCGCGATCACCAGGGATGGCAGAGTTGATTCAAACAGTGACCGTTTTCTTTTGGGACGCTTGTTCTGAGGAGATTCAGCATGGATTCGCCGGAGACGCCAATCCTGATTTTTGGGGCCCGAAGTTTTGCCGAGGAAATCGCCGACCTAGCCTCTGAAGTCCCCGGCTTGCGAGTCGCCGGATTCGTTGAGAATTTCGACAGAGACCGTCCCCGGATTCTCCATGGGCTACCGGTTCATTGGATCGACGATGTGGCGCCACTCGCAGCCTCCCACAAGGCTGTATGTGGTCTGGGGACCACGCTGAGGGCCCCGCTGATCACCCAGGCCCGCGCCATGGGATTCGAATTCCTGTCGGTCATCCATCCGTCAGCACGGGTCTCTTCCCGCGCTGTGATTGGCGCCGGGTCGATCATAAGCGCCGGAAGCATCATCGCCGCTCACACAGTGATTGGCGAGCACGTCGTGATCAACCGGGGAGCATTGATTGGCCACCATATCCAAATCGCCGAATACACGAACATCGGACCGGGGGCGAACATCGGTGGTGGTTGCCGGATTGGCGAGGGAGTTTATGTTGGCATTGGGGCAACTGTGATCGATCACCTGCAGATTGGTCCAGTGACGGTGATCGGCGGAGGAGCGGTCGTCACCCGGGACCTCCCCGCACGGGTGTTGGCGGTCGGAGTCCCTGCGAAAATCGTCAAGGAGAACATCGAGGGGAAGTAGCCGCAGTGAGATTTCTCCGCAACAGTTTCGGATCCTGAAAATCTCCACCGGTTCAAATCGCCGGTGATTCCCGGCCAGAACAATTCATCTGTTTGTCAGGCTCTGCTGATGACGCATTCAACAACTCGTTCAGACGCCGTGGGTCGAGGATTTGGACATCTTGGACTGGCGGTCACCCTGATGCTCGCCGCACTTCCCTGTCTGCTGTTAACGATCGCCTTCCCGCCCTGGCGAGAGGTCGAGAGTCAACGGCGACAGATTCTGTATTGGTCGGAGCGGGTTGCTGTCCGGAAGGCATCGTTCGCCGGATTCGATTGGCTGTTGTCCAAGGCCAAGTGGACAACCACCAAAAGACCACCGAATCCCTCGTCGGATACACTCTTCGAGTCGCACGAATTCGAAATCCACAAACCGGTGTTGGCGGTGGAGTGGATGTTGCTGTCGACCCTGGTGGGCATCGCCTGGTACCAAATCTCCCGCCGGATCTTCCCCCCAACACTCCTCCCAGAGGAATCACCGCCCACCACTTGAGCCACCCACGACCAACCTTGCACGCACCTCGTAGAGGATGTGAAATCCTGGGTGGTTGACTCCACCCCGTAGGGGCGTTTTTTACTCAGCTCCCTGGGCAATCGATTCGCACTTGGTGGATCAATTCGGGTCAACCGCAAATCTGCGCCCGTCCCGGGGGGTTGACCGACTATTCGACGCCCTGCTTGCTGAGTCGACCGCCGCGCTTGCGGGCCGCTTCCGAAAGCAGGATCTTGCGCAGGCGGATCACTTTCGGGGTCACCTCGACGTACTCGTCCTCCTCGATATATTCGAGTGCCTGCTCGAGCGACATCTGCCGGGGGGGCTGCAGAATGATCGCATCGTCAGCCGAGGTCGTGCGGATGTTGGTGAGTTTCTTTTCCTTGCAGGGATTGACCACCATGTCGTTGTCGCGGGAGTTCTCGCCCACGATCAGCCCCTCGTAGACGTCGTCGCCGGGATTCACGAACATTTCGGCTCGTTCCTGCAGCTTCCAGAGCGCGTAGGCCACCGCCCGGCCATTCTCCTGCGAAACCAGCACACCGTTTGACCGCCTGGGCAGGTCGGCTTCACACGGCCGATACGAGTCGAACCGATGGTGCATGATCGCCTCCCCCTTGGTGGCGTTAAGCAGCCGGGTTCGCAGGCCAATCAGCCCTCGAGACGGTATCAGAAACTGCAGGTGCGTCATGCCGGTGTTCCCCGCCTTGATATCCAGTACCTGCCCCCGTCGGGCACCGACCGACTCCATGACGGGCCCCATGTCGGTCGTCGGCACGTCCACGGTCAGAATCTCGAACGGCTCATGGAGCTTGCCATCGATCATCTTGCGGATCACCTCTGGCTTTCCGATCGACAGCTCGTACCCTTCGCGGCGCATCGTTTCAATCAGGATTCCGAGGTGCAACAACCCGCGACCCGAGACCTGGAAGTAGTCGCTGTTGGCGACTGTCTCGACCCGCATCGCCACATTTGACTCCAGTTCGCGCATCAAACGGTTGCGCAGGTGTCGGCTGGTCACAAACTTGCCGTCCCGCCCCGCGAGCGGCGACGAGTTGATGGTAAACAGCATCGTCAAGGTCGGTTCATCGACGCTGATCCGATCGAGCGCAGCGGGTTTCTGCGGGCAGGCGACCGTGTCGCCAATTTCGGGCTCGGGGAGCCCGGTGATCGCCACGATGTCTCCGGCCGAGGCTTCCTCGACCGGTGTCCGCCCCAGCTTGTCGAACGACTCCAGATTCACCACTTCGCAGTTCACCGACCGGCCGTCGGCCTTCAGCATGACCACCTTCTGACCCTTCCGGATTGTCCCGGCGGCAACCCGCCCTGTGGCGATTCGGCCGACATAGTCGGACCAGATCAGGGTGGTGACCATCATCTGCAGGGGGGCGGTGGGGTCGACCTCGGGGGCCGGCACCTTCTCGAGCACCAGATCGAGCAAGGGGTAGATGTTGTCGGTCTTCACGGCCGGGTCGTGGGTGGCGAATCCCGACCGGCCACTGGCGAAGATGTAGGGGAAATCGAGTGCTTCATCATCGGCACCCAGCTCGACAAACAGATCGAATGCCTCGGAGAGCGCTTCGTTGGGACGGGCGTCGGGACGGTCAATTTTGTTGACCACAACCACAGGCTTGAGACCGCATTCCAACGCCTTCCGCAGTACGAAGCGGGTCTGGGGCTTGGTCCCTTCGGCGGCGTCGACCAGCATCAGGACACCATCGGCCATTTTCAGCACCCGTTCCACCTCACCCCCAAAGTCTGCGTGCCCCGGAGTGTCGATGATGTTGATCTTCACCCCCTTGTACATCAGGGCGATGTTCTTGGCGAGAATGGTAATGCCCCGCTCGCGCTCGAGATCATTCGAATCGAGAATGCAGTCTCCGACCAACTGCGAGTCACGGAACAGTCCGCTCTGCCGCAGCAGGCAATCGACCAGCGTGGTCTTCCCGTGGTCAACGTGGGCGATGATGGCGATGTTGCGAATGTCTTGACGAATCATGAGAACGCTGGGGGAAAATGAGAGCCCGGCACGCGGGAAACGGAGTTCACCGGAACGAAACCGGGAAACAACAGCACCAGCAGCTACAAACCGGAAACGGGATGCCTGTCTGGAGTCACGAGAGATCAGTCGAAATGGGACTGATCGAAAAGGCTGCCAAGAAAAGAGTCACACCGCCGACACTTCCCTGAGGAAGGACGGCACGTCTCCCGACGGAAACCTTAGGCGTCTGGAGGCCGATCAAAGCGGTGGAACATGCGGCAGTCTGCGAGGGGGGGGCGGCAGGGTGGGCGATGGCATCCCCAGTGGACACAATCGAACCTTGCCAAGTAACGGAACTCAACAACCTCACCGCGAATCACCTGTTCGGACCATTGCAGATCCTGGAAATGACCGTCGCGGGCGGGGTGGCGAGCATGCCCCGTCAACCATACTATTCTTACAGCTTTGCTCCGGCTGGGCAACGCCAGTTTCCCGCGCTTTCCTCCCCTTCACAGAATCTGCATCTTGCCCACACGGTTCACGACGACTCCTCGATTGCTGGTCAGCGTGCGGTCGGGGACCGAGGCCCGGGTGGCGTGCGCAGGGCGGTGCGACATACTGGACGTCAAGGAGCCGTCCCGGGGTGCGCTGGGTATGGCCGCTGCTGATGTACTTGCCGAGATCGCCCACAGTGTGTCGGGTTCCCCCGACGCCCCTCCGGTGAGTATCGCTCTGGGAGAATTGGCGGAATGGCCAGATAACCGGCCCCTGCCGCAACTTCCCGCAGAAATCCGGTTTCTGAAGGTCGGAGTGGCCGGGCTGAGCCCCCTCAAAGTGGCAGTCCAATTGGCCCGCCTGCAGCGACGATTCGCCGATGAATGGGATCAAAATCGGCTGCAGGTGCAAGCCGCTCCCCCCGCCTGGATTCTGGCAACCTATGCCGACTTCACCGCCGCTCACAGCCCCTTCCCGGGAGAACTCTGGGAAATCGCCCGGAATCTGGGATGCACAGGGGTGTTGATCGATACCTGGGCCAAACAGGGTCCGGGCCTCACGAGCTGCCTGAAGGAAGACGAATTACAGATCTTGCATTCTGGAGCTCATGAGCTGGAGTTATCCCTGGCCCTGGCTGGACGATTGACTTTGGCAGACATCCCACTGCTGCGCCGAGTTGGTGCGGAAATTGTCGGAATTCGCTCAGCCGCCTGTGCCGGGGGGGACCGTTCCGGAGCGCTGTGTTCCGGGGCGCTGGAGCAGTTTCGCATAGCGCTCAGCGCCCCACTCCCCGACACCGCCCCCGCGCGGACCGTGTTGCAGGAACCTCTCCCCATGACCTCTGTGAACACATGACTCGTCCGGTCGTCGAACAACGCCCCGCCCCGGTCGTCCGCTGGACGGGAGTTGTGCCGGGGATGATTTCCACACTCTGGCTGGTCCTGTTCCTGGTGTGGTTCTGGCTAACCCCGCTTTCGAACAACCGCGAGATCGACCGACTGTCGCTGGGAGAGGTGGCCCCGGAGTTGATTTCGGGCGCGCTGCTGCCCGAGTCGCGGCCCCAGGGACCCGGCTGGCATCAACTGGCCGACCGGGTCGACCTGGTGGCGGTGGCTCTGTTGGCCTGGGGTTGTGCCTGGGGCTGGGGTCGGGCTGCGCGCCGCTGGTTGGGTGTGCCGCTTGGCGACGGGTGGACGGAACGGCTGGTGCTGGAGGTGGGTTTGGGGTTGGCATGGCTCTCGGTCTTGACCCTGGGCTGTGGTTGGTGCGGCATGATGTCGCGGCCGATCATCGTCGGTGCCTCACTGATAGGGTGGGTCTGTGCGCTGTGGCCCGGACGCTCCCGCGACTTGGCGGTCGAACAGGTTCCTCCCTGTCGTGAGACGGTACCGCGGTCTTGGAGTTGGTGGATCGCTGGCCCGTTTGTGGTGGTGATCATTCTGGGAGCGCTGTTGCCCTCGTACGATTTCGATGTGAACGAATATCACTTCCAGGGACCGCGCGAGTACCTGCAGGCGGGGCGCATCCACTGGCTGCCCCACAACGTCTACACCAGCTTCCCCTTTGCGACCGAGATGCTTTCGTTGTGGTCGATGATAGTGCGGGATGACTGGTATCGCGGTGCGGTGGCGGGAAAGCTGGTGCTGGCCTTGTACGGCGTGCTGACGGCGGGGGCCATCGGGGCGGTTGCCCGCCGGCTGTTTGGTTCGACTGCCGGGGTCTTCGCCGGCCTGATCTGGATCACGAGTCCCTGGACCTGCCGCATCAGCACCATCGCCTACACCGAGGGGGCGCTCTGTTTTCATGTCGCCGCCTCGCTCTTGGCCTTGGTGATTTGGCGACAGACGCGTGCCGCGACGCCCACCGACTCCGATCCACCAGCCCGGCTCGATGCCCGCTGCCTGCTCTGGCTGGGAGCCCTCGCGGGGGGGGCGATGGCCTGCAAGTATCCGGGGCTGGTGTCGGTGGTTGTGCCCTCGGCCGTGGCCGTTGTGGTCTTCGCCTGGCGCGATTCCCGAAGTCGGTCCTCATCCGAGAGCGGGCCTGCCCCGTCGGCCACGGGTCTGTTGCCACTCATTGGTCGGCTGTGGCCCTGGGGGCTGGGGGTGGTGCTGTTCATCGGGCCGTGGCTGCTGAAGAACCTGGTCGAAACGGGCAACCCGGTTTATCCGCTCGGGTGGACCATTTTCGGAGGGGCCGACTGGGATGCCGAGTTGAATGCGAAGTGGCGGCAGGCGCACAGTTCCACCGACTTCACTCCCGCCAGCGTTGTGGCATTGCTGCTGGAGATGGCCGGGCGGAACGACTGGCAGACCCCGTGGCTGTTCGCTCTCGCCCCGCTGTCGCTGTGGCCTCGTGCCACGCGAAAACTGGTGGGGTGGCTGTGGCTGCTGGTGGGCTGGGAATTCTTCACCGTGTGGGGTCTGACGCACCGGCTCGACCGGTTCTGGGTCCCCCTGTTGCCTGTGGTGGCGGTGTTGGCGGGGGCCGGGGGAGCCTGGCTCTGGGACGAGGTCGCGTTTTGGGGCAGCGGGCGCTCGGCCCGGATGGCGTTGCGGGCCTTGGCGGCCTTGGTCTGGGGGATGAATTTCACCTTCGCCGTCAGTCCCTGGGGAGGCTACAACGGATTTCTTGAATCATTCGACGCCGCGTCGAAATTCGTGGCCGAGTTCACCGCCCCGGAACTGGTGCATCTGAACCAGCAACTCCCGCCAGGCAGTCGGGTGCTGGCGATTGGGGATGCCGAGATGTTCGAAGCCCGGTTCCCCGTGGTCTACAACACAGTGTTCGATCACTCCATTTTTGAAGATTGGCTGGGAGGCGAGGCCGCTGTGGGAACGGACGGGTTCCCCGATCACGCCGGCCGCCCGTTGAAGTCGGCCGATGAGATTCGGCAGATTCTGGCCGCCCAGGGCATCACGCATTTCTATGTGAACTGGCTGGAGATATTGAGATATCGATCGCCGGGGAATTATGGCTATACCCCGTTCGTCTCCCCCGCTCGGTTCGAGCGGCTGCGCGAATTGGGAGTGCTGGGTGAACCATGGCGCATCGAGACCGCGGTCTTCGCCCTCGATGAGCTCGACCCCGGGAGGCGCGAGATTGTGCACGGGTGGGGAGACAATCCGACACTGACCCGACAGGGGCGGATGTTTCTGAAAACCTTCGAGGTGTTTCCCGTGCTGCGGGAGTAGACGGGGCTGGCCGTTGGCTTTGGGTTGGAGGGATTGGTTTCTGCGGTTCACCTCGGGGACCAGTCTTCTGCGTGTCAGCGGGAGCCATGGAATTCAAGACGCCGCGAGCAGTCTCCACCAGTGAGGCCACTGGTTCCAGGTCAGGTGATGCCAGAGGATCAGAACGGCGAGGATGGCCACGGCGGAACCGGGACGTCCGCAGAGGGATCGGAGCAGAAACCAGGTGGGCCAAAGCAACACACAAACGGGAACCAAGGCCTGCCAGCCCCATCCCAAGCCAAGGAGCGTGATCGCCGCGGCGAGATTGAACCGGTTCTGGGGCATGACCGATTCGCCCATCAGTCTGGGCCAGACCAGGGAGACCGAAACACCCGTCAACAGACCGGCTGTGAGGCCGATGGCGGGAGTGGCCAATCGCTGCGGGAGGGTGATCGGGGGGTTGGGGATGATCCAGGGAAAAGACCACGGCACCAACTGCCAGGCGGGCATCACCATCAGCATGAGGGTGGTGATGACCCAGACCCAGGCGATCGATCGAAGGGGGATACCCTGGCGGTCATGGTCGATCAGCGACCAGACCAGCAAGACGCCCAGCAGCCCGGCATGGAACAGGGCCAGTCCCAGCAGTTCCCACTTGGTGTAGAACAGAATCCAGACGACACCGGCATTGAGGTACGGTGTGCGGAGTGGCAGGTTCGCGCCACCGGAGATCAATTCACGGAAGTAGATCAGCAGGAACAGCGCCAGTGTGATCAGTTCGACGAGGGGATAGCGGCATGAGATGGGGGTATTGCAATGGCGGCAGCGGCCACGCAGGTGGAACCAGCCCCAAAGCGGGATGTTGTCCCGGTGTTCGATGGGATGCTCGCAGGCCGGGCAGTGCGAGCCTCCGCGGACCAGGGTGGCATGCCGGGGCAGTCTCCACGCGGCGACATTCAGGAAGCTGCCGATGGCCGCCCCCAGGAACGCGAACCATCCGGCCGCGAGGGTGGAGAGCAACAGCAGAAAACCCGCTTCCGAGGTGGAGAGATCGGTCAGCTCGTACGAGGTGGGCTGGGGTTGACGGCTCTGCCACCACTGCTGGATCAATGGTCCCAGGACCAGACCCAGTAGGGCGAGTCCGAGAGCAGCCAACAGGCCGCGGCGCAGCGTCTGTTCGAGTTCTTGGACTGCCGGAGTTCCCGGAAAGCGCCACCACCAGCGGGCGACGGCGAAGACATCGACGGCCCCCAGCACTCCCCACCAGATGGCGAGGCTGTGGAGCGAGAACAGCCCCCGCAGCAGAAATGCCTCGGGCGAGTGGGGTGCGAGAGGCCGGGCCAGCGCCAGCCACAACATCCCCCCCGCCAGTTGGAGGGCCGCGGTGGCCGGGCGAGAGTGGGCCACGCCGGCCCCGCGGCAGACAATCCAGGCCGCGGCGAACACCGGGATCAGGGCGGAAACTCCCTGGCCCCGCAGTCCCTCGGGCAGCCACCGCAAAGCCGCCAGTCCACCCCAGGCCATCGCGAGCTGAATGAGCAGTTCACCGATCGTCGATTCGCGCCAGGGGTCGGTGCCTGGGCCGGCCTGAGAGAGGTCAACTGTGAGGGAAGGATTCTGCGTCATCAGGCCACCTCGGACCAGGCGTGCGAGACCCCCTCATGGAGATCGAACCACGCCAGACTTCCAGACGGGGCGGCCTCCAATCGTCCCGCCAGGCGCCGCCAGGTCTCGGGGAGCATGGCTGCGGGAAAATCTCTCCCTTCGGGCGACCAATTCAAAATGCTGCGATCGCGGTCGCTCGCTCCCAATTGCGAGAGCGCGGTCTGTTCCCAATCGGCGATCCACCGCAGCAGGTGGACGACCAGAGTTCGGACCGCAGCCGTCTCTGGCCCAGAGGGTCGAATGCGGGGGGGCAACTGGTCGGGAACGAACGGCAATCGTCCCGATTCGACCGTGGCGTCGAACTCGGGCATCCACTCGGGAAAGGGAAGGTGGCGTGGCAGGAACACCGCGCCGGTTCCCGTTTCAGAAATGACCGTTCCAAATCCCCGCAGGATGACGGTCCGGCCTCCCGGCAGGGGCTGCAGATAGACGCTGGGACTCCGGCATCCAGGGGGGGGCTGGATTCTCCGCAGCCCCTGCTGGAGCAGGCGATTGCCGGTGGCATGTCGAACATCACAGCCCCACAGCCAGTGCTGCAGATTCAAGAGGGCGCGAAACCTGCGTTTTTCGTCTGTGGGGGAGCCCGGGTCTCCTGGCAGAGACGGAACGACGGGAGATTGTCCGACGGTGGAATGCGCGACCGCAGAGAACAGTCGGACCTCCTTCCGCACGGCAGCAGCCGGTTCGGGAATGACGGGCACTCTCCGGGAGCGTCGACGTTTCATGGGTTGATTCTGCGCCGTATTGCAGTCAAGGCACGTATGGAGAGGCGGCGAGATTTGCCGACAAACGAGCTTCGTCCAGCAGCTCCACTGTGCGATCCCTCAGAGTTGATCGCAGAGAATGGACAACTCTGGCAGCAAGACTTCGAGGGGGGCCACATCGGTCCGCTTCAGAGTGGTCCCGCGGACATCCAGCCAACGTAGCTCGGGAACTCCCGCCAGGATGGGCACAGCACCCTTCGTGATGGGAGTGCCCCGCAGGTCGAGTTTCTTCAAGCGGGGTGCCTGACAGACCTGCCGCAGTTGCCCGTCGCCAACGCCGGTTCCGACCAGAGACAACTCTTCGAGGGACCCCAGGTCTCCCAGCCAGGCAAAGGCCTGTGGATCCAGCAGGCTTCCCTCAAGGTCGAGCCAGAGGGAGGCTCCGTCGGGGATCGACTCGGCCAATTGCCTGAGGTTCAACTGTTGCCGGCAGAGCGCCAACGCGACCGTCTCTTGGGAAGAAGAAGGCTTCACGACGCTCGGCACGGGCGGTGCCGCACCAACCGCGGGAGAGCAAATGGGATTGGTGATGGGGCTCGCCAGCCACAGGCCGGTCAACAGGCAGCCTGCGGCCCCACAGAGCCTCACGGCCGGGTTTGCAAACATCGGTGCCTCCTTGGAGACTGTTCCAAAAGCAGCTTGGAAGGACTGGGGCCGAACGCAGAAACCGGTGCGATTCCCCAGGATTGCCCTTCAGAGCCAGAAACGCTGCGCAGACTCTCTTCGGTTCGGAGCGGGGGCGGTGAGGTTGGGCCGATCAGCTCGGCAACCCATTCCGACCCACATCAATCCTTGTCATCTCTACGTTACATATTTGCACAACGTTTGCAAGTAGATATTGGATGCATTTTTTCTGGCCGTCGGTTCCAAGCGGGGCCCCCGTGGGGGAAAGAACCCGAGCAATCGCGGACGGGGGGCCTGGACCGTTTCCGAATCCAGCTCGGCCCCAGCCGTCGTTGCCCAGCCCGGCATCCCCCAGCCAGGCAGGGGGGGCGCAGCATGCCCTGGGTGACCTGGGGATGGTCACCAGGTCACCCAGGGGGCCTGGGCTGGAGTGGCGAAGGAAGCGGCGGCCGGGGGGGGCGACAGCCCGGCTCTCCCGGAAAGGTCGATGGACCCGGTAAAACGGCAGACCGGCTCGACACAACTATTCTGGCTGAAAGTCGATCGAGTCGAGATTCATCAGGGCGTTGCGGTTCTGCGGGTTGACGAACCGCACGAACAGATCGCAGCGACCGGTGGTGGGCTTCAGCTCGACCGTCTTTTCGTACCACTTCTCCCACTCGCCGTTCACCTCGACGGGGACCGAGGCGAGCAGCGGGCCATCGGGGGCGTCGCGGCGGATCTCGATGGTGCCCCCGGCCCCTGCCGAGGCGACTCGCAGTTTGAGCTTCTTCACCTTGTCGAGCGTGATGTGATTGAACCGCAACAGGTGATCGTGGTTGATTGCCCCGATGAACGCCCCGCCGTGGGCGGTGTTCGAGTTGAGCCGTTGCGGACCGCGAATCTCATCGGCGGTCTCGGCATCCACCAGCCGGCGGCGCAGGAACAGCGTTGCCGACGTGTTGAGAGCCGGAATCTCTCCCGCTCCCCGGTCGACGTAATTGGCTTCGAGACGGTAGTACCCGGGTTTGGCCGCTTCTTCAGCATTCACTGGAATCTCCCCGTTGAAGCCTTCGAAGACCCGCACCAAACCCAAGGGTTCGAGACTGTAGATCCACTGCACCATCTCGCGCACCTCGTCGACGGTGTGCTGCGAGTGGGGAATCATGGGGATCTTCCCCCAGGCCCCGGTGGAACCCTTCAGCACCCGCTGGACCGATGCTTCGAGTGCGCCGTCTTTCCCGCGGTATTTCTTGGCCACTTCCAACAGCGGCGGGCCCACGCGGGGTTGGTCGACGGCATGGCAGTTGAAGCAGTCGCTGCGCTTCATCCGTTTCATTCCGGCCGGTCCCTGGTCTTCGGCTGCTTCCCCGTTGGCCGAGGGGAGCGGCCCGGTGGTGAAGACCGCGTTCAGCGAGACCCGTCCCGGCGAGGCGGGGTCGATCGGTT
Source organism: Planctomycetaceae bacterium (assembly GCA_046339535.1). Classification (GTDB taxonomy): domain Bacteria; phylum Planctomycetota; class Planctomycetia; order Planctomycetales; family Planctomycetaceae; genus UBA10511. Next base: position 52,114 of record JBKDUK010000327.1, read on the forward strand.
TTTTGTCTTGTTGTTCCACGGCGTCGAAGTCGTTGGTTCCATCTTCGGCATCGTCGACTTCCAGGCTGTAGGCGATGGGCTGGGTGGGGTCGAAGAAGTCTCCGGGCAACGGCTGCAGGAACCGGATGGTCGGGCGGGCATTGCCCACCACCACGGGGACGGCGGCCGACCGGCTGGCACCGTGGTTGTCGGTCACCACCAGTTCGACGTTGTAGACGCCGGGCTGGTCGATTGTGACGGTCGGGTTGGGCTCGGTCGACAGCACCTTGGGCTGGGCCGTGGGGTTGGTCGCCTGGATCAGCCGCCATTCATAAGCCAGGGAGTCTTCCGCATCTTTGTCGCGGGTCCCTTGGCTGGAGAGTTTCACCTCGAGCGGGTGCTTGCCGATGTTGTTTTCGGCCGCCGCACTGACGAGAGGTGTGCGATTGCCCGCGATGTAGTCGATGCGGACGATGCGGGCGTCGGCGTTCAGCCCCCAGGTTTCGCCATACTCAATGAGGTACAGGGCCCCGTCGTGCCCGAAGGCCATGTCGATCGGCCGGACGAACCGCTGCTGCGGCAGGAAGGGCTCGATGTGAGTGATGTTCTGCTGGTCGTCCAGGTGAACCACCTTGATCCAGTGCCGGCTCCACTCGTAGATAAACAGGCAGTTGTCATAGGCGGCGGGGAACTTCCCCGCGGACTTCAGATTGGGGTCGAAGTGATAGACTGGACCGGCACAGGCCGTGCGTCCTCCGGCCCCAAGTTCCGGAAACTCCGGAGAGTTCGCATACGGGTAGTAAATGAATGCGGGCTGAGCCGGTGGCAGGGTCTTGCGCCCTGTGTTGTTGGGAGAATTGTTCACCGGTGCCTGGGCATCGAATTTCGCCCCCACCTCCTTGGTGACGAAATTCACCCAGGCGTAGGCCTGGTTGTTGGCGACAAAATAGGGCCACCCAAAGTTTCCAGCTTTACGGGCCTGGTTGACCTCATCGTAACCACGGGGTCCGCGGGGCCCCTCTGCCTGCGCATCAGGACCAACATCACCCCAGTAGAGATCTCCGTTGACCGGGTCGACGCTGATGCGCCAGGGATTTCGGCAGCCCATCACGTAAATCTCGGGCCGGCCCTGCGAACCATCGGCGGGAAACAGATTCCCCTCGGGAATCTCGTAACTCCCTTCGGGGGTGGGGCGGATCCGCAGAATCTTGCCGTTGTAGCTGTTGGTATTCGCGGACGATTTCTGCGCGTCCCACGGCTCACGCCCAGGGCGTTCATCGATGGGAGCGTAACTCTGGGAATCGTCAAAGGGATTGGTGTTATCTCCTGTGGCGATGAACAGTTCACCCCGCGGTCCAAACTGCAGCGAACCGGCATGGTGGCAGCACTCCCGACGTTGCTCCTCGTATTTCAGAAGCAGCTTTTCCGATGCCGTGTCGAGTTGCCCCTCGACCAGGGTGAACCGGCTGACATGCTGGCCAGTGAAGTTGGGGGGAGAGTACTGCAGATAGACCCACTGGGTTTGTTCAAACTTCGGATCGAGGGCCAAACCAATCAGTCCATTTTCCTGCTCGGTAGTGACCTTGAGTTCACCTACCAGCCGGACCGCCTGGGTCTTGGGGCTCCAGACCTTCAGCTTGCCCTCGAGCTCGATGAAGTACACATCGCCATTGTGGGCAATTGCCAATTCCATCGGTTGACGCAGACCGGTCACCAGCGGCGTGGTTTCGAAACGGGTGGGATCGACCGGTTCGGCGGCCCTCAGCAGCGGAGCCGCGAGGACGGTCAGCAGCAGGCTGGTGAACAAGCGAAGGGGAGGCATGATGGGGGTGAGGTGGAGGGGATGAGACGACCGGGAGGTTTCCCCCGCTGTGGCGGGGTACAAGACTGGATCCAAATCGTGAAGCCCCAGGGTACTGCCGTCAAGGATCGACGCACCAGACTGTTGTCCGTGGGGGCCAACCCCCAGGTGACTCCGCCAGAACCACAATCCAAGGCGGCCGGCGGGACATCGTGTTATTCTGGAGACATGTCCGCGATTTGGCCGGTTCACCAATGGAGAAATCGGCCAGCGATTGGGCTCAACATCCTTCCGGGAAACCTTGTCCATGCCATCGGCTACGACGACTGACCAATCGCCAGCCAAATCACTCCCTCCGGCGTCCCGGTCGCGGTTGCGGGCCATCTTCCGCATGCTGCTGCTGGCGGGGGGGCTATATGGGGTGGCAGCCTATCTGGCCGCTCCCGAGTTTTGGCGTTACTACTCTCGTCATCATCCCGCTTTGGCCGAATTGCCAGTGACGACCCAGACGGGAAATGGCACACCTGGCGATCCTTTGAACTTCGCCCTGGTGGGAACACGTCATGAGGTTGTGCGGTGCCTGGTGGCGGCGGGCTGGCGGCCAGCCGATCCGCTGTCGCTGAAGAGCAGCCTGGAAATCGTGGAGGCGAGCGTGCTGGGGAAGCCTTACGAGACCGCTCCGGTCAGCAACCTGTTTCTGTGGGGCCGACCTCAGGATTTGGCGTTTGAAAAGCCGGTGGGAAACAATCCCCGTCAACGTCACCATGTGCGGTTCTGGGAGTCGGCCAAGCGGGATGCGAATGGCCGGCCGCTCTGGGCGGGGGCGGCGATCTTCGATCGCGCAGTCGAGTTGAGCCGACGGACCGGACAGGTCACCCATCAGATTGATGGTGACATCGACCGGGAGCGGGATACTCTGGCCAGTGACCTCGGCCGTACCAATCGGCTACTGGGGCAGTCTTACGTCGATGATTTCCAGCCTGTGAAATCGGGCACAAACGGAGGGGGAGACCACTGGCATACCGATGGCCGGCTGTTTCTGGCGATTGTGGCCCCCGAACTGCGGTCTGCGCCCGCGACACATCCCGCTCCCCAGTCTCAGTAACCCCTCGGTCATCCCATAACTGCGGACAGGCAACAGTCAACTGAGATTTCGTGAGAGATTGCCAACGGCTGCCCCGACTGACACTTGCGATCCGTCGGTCTTCAAGCAAGCGCGAATATCATCGCCGCCACAATCGCCAGACTCACCAGCATCAGCAGGAGCACCCCCCTCCAAAGCCTTTGCTCGCGTTGCTCGAACGACGTGACACGATTGTCGACACGGCCCGACCGGGCGAACTCGATGGCCTCGGGACGGACTGGAGTCGGTCGGGTTGGGACCTTCTCAGCGGATCTCTCCTGACTCATCCGAAAGCACCTCAATGCGCGAAGAGCCTGGCCGGCAGTTGGCCCGTTTTGCGATCTCCGGCGAACTGTCAGCCCGCCGCACCGGACAACGCCAGATCGACGACAACAAGACCGTCACCAGAATATGACAAGGGTGTCACCGAACCAAAAAACCGGTCTTTCAACCAGAACTTTCCGGCCCGCTGCTCAACGCGTAGTTTCTTACGAAGTCTTACCTGCCCCCCAAGCGACTCCTCGTGACTCCCTAGTGGACTAAAAATCGACAGCTCTCAAGATTCTGCGAAACAACTGCATCACTTTCAAGCCCAAGGTGATTTGCAAATGAACAAGGACACCCATTGACGCAGCAATCCTCAACCTGCTTTTGGATTGCTGCTGGCGAACACTGCGAGCCATTCCATCTGCCCGCGGCCTGCCGAGACCGATCCCGACCAATGACCACCGCCGACTGGACACCTCCGCTTCGCCAAACAAATATCCCACAGTTCGCATCAGATCCCGAATCCTGCGACACTGACGGTGTGGAAGACGCCGGATCGACTGGCAACCGTTCCCTGGGAGCTGCCTCACATGACGACCTTGATTTGTGCTGGATTGCGAAAAAGCCTCGTTCTATGGCTGGCGGCCAGCCCTCTGGCCGCCTGGAAGGCTCCTCCCACCGCCGCGGATTCCGGACCAGACGCTGTTGATGTTGTCCCTGCCGATCCCCTCGACCAATGGCCCGCGTGGCGCGGACCGTTGGCCACCGGCGAGGCCCCCCGGGCACAGCCCCCCACCACCTGGAGCGAATCCAACCAACTCCGCTGGAAAACTCTCATCCCCGGCAAAGGGCATGGCAGTCCAATCGTCTGGGGAAACAGGGTGTTCGTGACGACAGCCATCCCGGTGGGAGCAGACCTCGCTCCTCGCGTCACGAGATCCTCGGGCTCGCATGACAACATCCCGGTCACACGTCGCCAGCAGTACACAGCGCTGGCCATTGACCGCGACTCGGGGCAGATCGTCTGGCAAACGACCCTGCGCGAAGCGCTGCCGCATGACGGTGGCGGTCACTGCACCGGCAGCCTCGCCTCGGCCTCACCCGTCACCGATGGGCGTCGGCTCTACGTCTCGTTCGGCTCCGAGGGCATCTACGCCCTTGAGGCCAACGGCACCCTCGCCTGGGAGCGCGACCTGGGAAAGATGTATCCCGTGCATGGTCATGGCGAGGGAAGCTCTCCCGCGCTCTGGGGAGAGTTATTGTTCGTGAACTGGGACCACGAGCAGGGCTCCTTCCTTGTGGCGCTGGACACCGCAACCGGAGAAGAACGCTGGCGCGTCCCACGCAATGAGGTGACCTCATGGGGGTCCCCCATCGTGATCGAACATCAAGGGCGGCCGCAGTTGATCATCAGCGGCACTCACCGGATTCGCGCCTATGCTCCGGCTTCGGGAGAGGTCTTGTGGGAATGCGGAGGACTCTCCACCAACGTGGTCGCCTCGCCGGTCGCCGGGGACGGATTCTTTTTTGCTGGCAGCAGCTACGACACCAAGGCCTTCCTCGCCATCCGGCTCAACGGAGCCTGCGGAGATCTCACGGGCAGTGACCATGTCGTCTGGTCACGAAACCGGGCAACCCCCTATGTTCCGTCACCGCTGCTGGCCGGTGGAACCTTGTTCTTCCTGCACCACTATCAGGGAGTGCTGATCGGGGTCGATCCGCAGACAGGGGCCGACCGCCCGGGAGCGTTCCGCCTCCCCGGAATCTCCGACGTCTATGCCTCCCCCGTCTCCGCCAATGGGAAGTTATTCATCACCGATCGCGACGGGACCACGGTGGTCTACCAATTGGCAGACCGGCCGAAATTCCTGGCCGAAAACCGGCTCGACGACCAATTCAGTGCCTCAGCTGCACTCGCGGGACGCCAGATGTTTCTGCGGGGTGAACGCTGGTTGTATTGCCTGGAAGAGCGGTGAGACTGCGGTTCCGCTTCCAACATGGCCGACGGGGCCCCTCGGGGCCGTATGTTTTCGGACGGCGTCACCCCACCTGTCGTCCTTCCCACTGGAGTGGCAATCACGCCCGAACAATCCCGATACGGTAGATCTGCCGACGGGATTCGCGTGAGGCTGGTTGCCTGGCACGATGCCAATCCGGCCACCTCCATCAGGATTTCTTTTTGACGATGGAGCCAATGATCACAGCAGCCCATCGATTGGCTCAGCGCGATACACTTCATGCGGCCGGCCATCGAAATCGATCCACTGGGCATCACGCGGAATGCCCAAGGTCGACAGCACCGTGGCCGCGAGGTTTTCAATCGTCTGCCGATCAGCCGTCGGCTGGGCCGCGATCTTGTCTGAGGCGCCCAAAACAGTTGCCCCGCGCACTCCCGCACCGGCGAACAGACTGGTCATGACCGGCCCCCAGTGATCTCGCCCTCCATCCGGGTTGATTTTGGGTGTCCTGCCGAATTCCCCCGTCACCACGACCAGGGTCTCATCCAGCAGGCCAGACTCAGCCAGGTCATCCAGTAGCCCCGAGAGCGACACATCCAGATAGGGCAGTAGATTGTCCTTCAGCACCGGAAAGTTCCGCCGGTGGGTATCCCAGGACGAATTCTTCCCGAGGTTGACCTGTACCAGATTGACCCCCGCTTCAACGAGCCGACGTGCCATCAGGAGTGACAGACCAAATTTGTTTTGGCCGTACCGGGCAGCCGTCCGCGGGTCAGCCTGCTCGACATCAAAGGCCGCCTGAACCTTGGGATCGGCCAGCACCGAGATCGCCTGGGCCCGGTTACGGTCGAGTTTCGCCCCCTCGGCTCCCTCTTCGAGCCGGCGTTGCTGACGCTCGATGCTGTCAAGCAGCCCAATCCGATTATCAAGCCGTCCTCGCCCTCCCTCGGGCAACGTCAACACGGGCATGTCGAAGATGGTTTTGGATTCGTGTTCGAACGGAGTGCCTTCGAAGCGAAAGCAATTCGGGCAGGCACCGTTCCCCAGAGCGCAGGCGGCAGCGACATGCAAGTGCCACGCCTCATAGCGTGTTCCCAACTTGCCAGCGTATTGACCGGGTCGGAATGCATTCGCCTCGTTGACGCTGGGTTGGGGGAGGACAGCCGCGGGTGGCAGGTCGTTTCGGCCCCGGGTGAGGTACGTCACCTGCGAGGCGAGCGACGGCCACTCGTTGGGGCTGGGGACACGGGCAAGGCTGAACCCAGCGGGGAAATCGAGCCGGCCCGTAAAGAGCATATGACACGCCTCTTCATGACCACTGCTGCCACTGGCGATGGCGCGGTGCAAGGCGAAGCGGTTGCTCTGTTGCGCCAACAGTGGCAGGTGCTCGCAGATTTCCAGCCCCGGGGTCTGGGTGGAAATGGGGCGAAATTCGCCCCGTACTTCCAGAGGAGCTTCCGGCTTCAGGTCGAAGCTGTCTTGATGGGAGATGCCACCATTCAGGAAGACGAAGATCACGGACCGGGTGGGAGGTGTTGGGCGGGGGAACCCGACAGCCCGTGCGGCCAGCAGGTGGGGCAACCCCAGTCCCAGCAGACCCAGAGAACCGGCCTGCAGCAATGATCGGCGTGAGGAGGCAGGGGCTCCGAACGGGAGAGTGTTCCGGGGTTGCGGACAAATCATCGAACCACTCCACGTCACGAAGCCGAGGGGAATGCAGGGGCTGATCACCACAGGCGATCATCAACCCGCCAGAACACCAACCGACTGACCGATGAACACATCAGCACCCAGTGATCTGAACTGCTCAGAATAACACCGAGCCATTTTGAATGAAACCAACACTTTCGCAGTGCATATCTTGCCCCCCCCCTCAAACCGATACCGCCACCCCCAGCGCCTGTGCCGTATCGCACAAAGACTTCCAGGTGATGTCATCGAGTTCGATTCCCTCGGCCAATCGTTTCTGTTTCGTGCGTGCCTCGATTTCACCCGGCATCAGGATCTCGGAATCGGGTGTTGCTTTACGCGATTGCTTTACGAACGCGATGAAACGCTCAACCTCGTGACCAAAGCCGATGTCGTTGGGAATGCGCTCAGGATCGATCAACAATGCGAACATTCCGTTGATCAGATACGGAGCAGCCGGATCACTGCACCCACTGCCAGTCAGCGCCCCGGCAAACATTTCGGCAATAATACCCAAGCCGTATCCCTTATAGCCGCCAAACGGCAGGATCGCTCCCGGGGGCTTGCCATAAAAAGTCTTCGGATCGTTGGTGGGGTTTCCATCGTGGTCGATGATACAGCCTGGCGGAACATCCACCCCCTTGTTGAAGGCCACCTTGAGTTTTCCCTCGGCGATCGAACTGGTGGAAATATCGTAAATGATGTCGGTTCCCCCGGAGACAGGCACCCCGGCCGCGACGGGGTTGGCCGAAAGCCGACGGTCGATACCGCCCCAAGGTGCCACCAGCAGTCCAAACCCGCTGGTATTCACGAAGAACAGTGAGCACAGCCCGGCATCACAGGCCATCTGGGGCCAGTCGCCAATTCGCCCCAGATGGGCCGTGTTGCGCAGCGCCAGGATCGACAGGGCACTCTTCTTCGCCTTCGCAATCGCGATTTCCAGGGCCTGCTCACCAACCGACTGCCCGAAGCCCCGCTGACCATCCAACACCGCCAGCGTGTCCGTCTCGAAGACGGTCTGTACCTTCTGGTTGGCACGGACCATGTCTTTCATCAGCCAGTCGATGTAGTAGGCGACCCGAATCACGCCATGCGAGTCGTGCCCGACGAGATTCGACTCGACCAGCCGACGGGCAATCTGGGAATCCTCGGGCGAATGACAACCGGCCCGGGAGAAGATTTGCTGAACGAGGGGAACGAGACGATCGGCACGGATTTTGATCATGGAGAATGCGAGCAAAAAGGAAATGGAGAGGCGGGCAAAAGGCCGGAGAAAGACGTCGGGTTGATCAAATTTGTGGCGAAATCCCGGACAAAGGACTCGAGCCCTTTCCAGGAGATCAAACCAACGGAAAAAACGACCTGTCCTCAGCGGGCGGGGACATGATTGCTGAACCTGGGATCTCCCTTGAGGGGGAGTTGGACCGACCGACCCGATTCGGCCGCTTTGTAGATGGCGAGGATGATCTCGACGCTCTTGCGTCCCTCTTCGCCGTCGACCTGGGGGGCCGAGCCGGTCTGCACAGCCCGGACGAAATCCCGCAGTTGTTCGCGATGACCGGCGTACGAGATCGCCTTGGGATCCGCAGCCCCTCCCCCACCACCGACCCGCTTGGCAAACTTCTCCCGGATCATGGCGTCGCGACGATTGGCCGGTTCGAACTGCCACAGTAGGACATCGTCCTGCTCGACAATCACCGTTCCCTGGGTGCCGTGGATCTCGGTCTTCTTCAGCATCCCCGGATGGGCACTGGTGGTGGCCTCGATGACACCCAACGCCCCGTTACGGAAACGGATGGCCGCGACACCGGTATCCTCAACCTCAATCCGTTCGTGGGCGAGCGTCCCGGTAAACCCTGCGACTTCGGCCACATCCCCCATGAACCACTGGATGAGATCAACGTTGTGGATCGCCTGATTCATAAAAGCACCACCGCCGTCGAGCTTCCAGGTACCGCGCCAGCCCCCGCCATCGTAGTACTGTTGGGTGCGCCACCATTTGACGTAGGTGTCTCCCAGCGTCAGCTTGCCAAATCGGCCCTCGTCGATCGCCTGTTTGAGCACCTGATTGGCGGGGCTGAACCGGGAGGGGAAGATGGTACAGAGCTGCACTTGAGCCTTACGGCAGGCAGCGATCAGACGGTCACACCGGGCGAGTGTGATTTCCAGCGGTTTTTCGACCACCACGTGCTTCCCCGCGCGCGCCGCCTCAACTGCCGGTTCGAGATGGGCTCCGCTGGGGGTGCAGATGTTGACGATATCGAGCCCGGGATGGTCAAGAAACCGGGCATAATCTCCATAAACCTGGCAGCGCGGGGCCAGTTCGACAATTCGCTTGGAGTTCTCGGGGTTGGTGGAGAAGGCGGCCGTGAGGTGGGCCCCCTTCAGGTCGGCAATGGCCCGTGCGTGAAACTGGGCAATCATGCCACATCCAACAATTCCAAAACCCAGCTTGGCCATGTGGTCGGTCCGGCGTGAATCGAAGTCGGAGAGAAAACGACGGGCAGCCGTGGGCCACCCGCCGCTCGGACGCGATTATTGAGGAGTGGAGGGATGACAGCAAGGATGATTCCCTCTTCATACCATCACGCCCCCAGACTGCGCCCGATTGCATCCCGGAAGGGGGGTGATAGCATGAAGCAGGTTTTCTTGGTCCCTGAGGTTTCCTCATGCCCGCCAGTTTTGATCGCGCCACTGCCCGACTCGCCCTGGAGGTCTGCCGGTGGACCAATTGCGCCGCCGCAGGAGCGACTGAAGCTGCAAGTCTGGCTGAGGCACAGGCCCAGATCGAAACCCGTGGCCGCCCGCTGCGCAGTCCCCTGCGGGTGAGGGGAGTGGGCTTGCACGCTCTGACGTCGTTCGCGGCGATTGTTCCGGAAGCCGATCGGAACATCGTGGCTTTCAGCGGCACTTTGACCGAGTTTCGCCTGCCGTCGAATTGGGGCCTGGGCGATCTGGTGACCCTGTTTCAATCGTTGGCCGACTGGGTGCAGAATGGCCGGGCAGCCCCGGTTCCCTTCCAACTCTCGGCGGAAGATGTGGGGCTGTGGCGGACCATCGATCTGGGATGCGAGGTCCACGGCGGTTTTTTGGATGAATTGAAGGCGGTTCTGCGACCCGTGATCGATCAGTTGCAGAGTCTGGGAGGAGCCGGTCGGCCGTTGCTGTTGACGGGACACAGCCAGGGTGGGGCAGTGGCGGCTTTGGCGACACTGGCCCTCGCGAGTGCTGGTTTTCAGGTCGAGGGAACCTACACATTCGCCGCCCCCCGGGCCGGAGGACGCGAATTCGTCAATGCAGTGCAGTCCCCGGTGTTTCGCTTCGAGTACGGAGTCGACCTCGTTCCTTGGCTCCCCCCAGCCGCTCTGAAGAGCACGCTCGAGAAGAAGCTTTCTGAGAGTGCCGGAATGAAGTGGCTGTTGCTGCGGGGCACAATCCAAAAGGTTCTCGACGCTCTGGGGGATGCTGATTACCTGGGGCTGGGAGAGCTCTACTACGGTACTCCCGAGGACCGCCGACTCTGGGTGGCCCTGAATCGGGAATACGAGCGCGCATTGGAACCGCAACGGCTGAAGTTGGTGATCCAGCGAACAGAAGACTGGGGGGCGAACCATCGACTGGGCAACCCCCGGGCAGAGCCGCTGATGGGCTACGAGGCACTCGCGTCGCCCCCTCCCGAAGGCTGGCCTTTGGCGCAGCCCACGAACTCGGGACTGCCGCACGTGTCGGACGGGGGGCGACTGCCGCTGGTGCCCCCGGTCATCGACGCGACCCCATCCGATGATTGGTCAGCGGTTTAAAGGGTTCATCGTGGCATCTGAACTGATACCGGGATTCCGACAGGAAGTTCTTGAAAGGAGCGTGGGGAATGTCTCGTGTGAAATGGCTGGGAGCGATCTTGATGACTCTGGGAGTAAACGCGACGCCGGTCCAGGGAGATGACGCACACGACGCGTTTCAGGCGCGGGTTTTCGAACATCAGGGAAACCCGTTGCCCTATCGGATCCTGTTCCCTCTGGGATTCCAACGTGACAAGAAGTACCCGTTGGTTGTGTTTCTGCACGGAGCGGGGGAACGTGGAACCGATAACTCGGCCCAGTTGGTGCATGGAATGAACGATTTCGCCCAGCCTGAGAATCGTGCCAAGTATCCCTGTTTTGTAGTCGCGCCGCAGTGTCCGCAGGAACGGCGATGGGTGGAGGTCGACTGGGGGGCCTCCCGGCACACGATGCCCGATGAAGCATCGATTCCCCTGACGGCGACCATCGCCCTGCTCGACTCGCTACAACACGAGCTGCCCGTGGATGTCGACCGATTCTACGTCACCGGACTCTCGATGGGCGGCTATGGCGTCTGGGATCTCGCACAGCGGTTTCCATCGCGGTTCGCGGCGATTGCCCCAATCTGCGGCGGCGGAGACGAGGTGCAGGCGCCGCGGTTGAAGTCCCTCCCGATCTGGGCCTTTCATGGAGACCAGGACACGGCTGTAAAGCCCGAGCGGTCGCGGAACATGATCGCGGCGATCAAATCGGCGGGGGGACAACCGAAGTACACCGAATACCCGGGAGTGGGACATAACTCCTGGTCCCAGACCTACGCTGATCCCCGGTTTTTCGAATGGCTGTTCGCTCAACATCGGGTGGCGAAATCTGATAAGCAATCGGGCAACGAGAATCGGAACTGAACGACGCCACGTTCCGGAGTTCGACAAACTCGCAGTTGGGCATCGAGTGGCGGATGTCGGTTCAGGACACCATGGCCCCCTGCAGATCGCCTTCGTTCCAGGGAGGGGTCTGCAGGATCGCGGGCAGCACCTCTTCGGGTTGGTCGACCACCTGCCACAGTTTCAGGTGCCGGGGGGACATGAACTTCTCGACGACGCAGTAGTCCATCAGTTCCTGGAAACGATCGTAGAAGCGGCGAGTGTTCACGAGGATGATCGGCTTCAGGAAGATACCCAGCCGTTTCAGCGTGATCGCCTCAAGCAGTTCCTCAAAGGTACCAGTCCCGCCGGGTAGGGCGACCACGGCATCGGCTCTTTCCAGCATCAGTCGCTTCCGGCCGTGCATGTCGTCCACGATGTGCAGTTCATTGACCCCGGTATGTCCCCACTCAATCTCAGCCATGAAGTTGGGAATCACCCCTACAACATAACCTCCTTCCGAGAGGGCACCGTCCGCCAATTGCCCCATTGAACCGACACGTCCACCACCGTAGACGATGGTCACCCTCTCGCGTGCCAGGCACTCTCCAAGGCGTCGGGCGGCCTGCTGGAACTCGGGATCGGTCTTGTCGCTGGAGGCGCAATAGACGGCGATGCGTTGAATACTCATGGAATGACGTCGCAGCACTGCAGAAGAGTCAATGACGAGTATGAATCGTTGCCAGGATGCGAAAGTCCGTAAGGGGAGTCGCTCACCGCTCGCCAGAATGTATCGTCGCACCCCGCCTAAACTTCGTAGACTTTCCCGCGTTCGGGGATGATGGGTTCTTCGTCGCAGAAGTCCTTGAGCATCTGCGAGAGGCCCATCAGCGAATCAGGTTCGCCATGCACCAGGAATGCCTGGCCGATGCCTGTGGTCTGGGCCATATGCTCGTACCACCAGCGCAGGTCGTTCACGTCGGCATGGGCTGACAGTCCTTCGAGGACCTCGACCGAGGCCCGCAGACTGTACTCGCGGTCGTAGATCTTCACGAAGGGCTGCTTGTCTCGGATCCTCCGGCCCAGGGTATGTTCGGCCTGAAAACCCATGATGGCCACGGTATTGGCGGGATTTTCGATGCTGTGCTTGAGATGGTGCAACACCCGGCCACTTTCACACATGCCACTGGCGGCGATGATGAGCATCGGCCCCTTGCGGTGATTGAGAGCCATACTGTCTTCGGCCCGGGTAACGTAGGACAGGCCGGCAAAGTCGAATGGATCGCGGTCAGACTTGAGTGTGTGCTGGACCTCATCGTCGAATACCTCGGGATGTTCCCGGAATACCTTGGTGATGCGGCTCGACAGAGGGCTGTCGACAAACACCGGAATCTGCGGAATCTGTTTCGAATTGGTCAGTTCATTGAGGAAATAGACCAGTTGCTGGGTGCGGCCCAGGCTGAAGGCGGGAATGACAATCCGGCTTTGCTGGGAGGCCGCCTTGCGGATCAAGCGGACCAGATCGTCCTTGATATCGTCTGGGGGAGGATGAACCCGGTTGCCGTAGGTCGACTCGGTAATCAACACATCGCAGCCATTGACCAGCGTGGGATCGCGCAACAGGGGCATGCCACGCCGACCCAAATCCCCGGTGAAGACCACCCGTCGGATTTCCCCCAGTTCCTGAAACTCCAGTTCGACGCTGGCCGAGCCGAGAATATGCCCCGCCTCTCGAAACCGGATGCGAAGTTCCGGAAAGATCTGCCGCCACTGGTCATACGGAACCGCTTCAAGTTGGCGTTCGACCTGGGCGACTTCCTTATGGGAATAAAGAGGCTCGATGCGGGGTTCCCCTTTGCCCCGTCTCTTGTTCAGGTGGGCCGCGTCTTCCTCCTGAATGCGGGCACTGTCGTCGAGCATCACCGCAGCGATATCGGCCGTGGCGGCGGTACAGAAAATCGGGCCCTTGTAGCCCTCTCCGACGAGGCTGGGGAGATTTCCGCAATGGTCGATGTGGGCATGTGACAAGATCACAGCATCAAGCATGCCGGGCTTGTGCAGGAACTGTTGGTTCTTGAGTCGCGATTCGGACCGACGTCCCTGGAACAGCCCGCAGTCGAGCAACACCCGCAGTCGCCCACATTCGATCAGATGTTGACTGCCCGTGACTTCACCCGCCGCACCGCAAAACGTGATCTTCATGAGCGCCCTGGATCGGGAAAGACTTGCGAGGGAGAAGCCCCCGGTAACTGTCAGAATAGAACTGATTGGCCCATGGTGAAAGTCCACAGGGAGCGGTTGATTCCCCCCCCCGCCCTATCAGCGATGGCATCCGACCGCAGTAATTGATTTTCCGGACGGTTGCACGGATCATCGCAGTCTTCCCACGACTTTCCCCGATTTGACCCCGGCATGCACACAAGCCTTCTCTGCGCGAATTGCGGACTGCCCCACGATCATCACCAGTTGCAGAATCTCTGTCGCGTCTGCCAGCGGCCATTGGTTGCTCGGTATGACCTGCAACGGTTGAAGGGGGTGTTCCGCCCAGACGTGGTCCGCCAACGGGCCGATCGATCATTGTGGCGCTTCTGGGAAGTGCTGCCGGTCGACGCTCCGGAGGACGCCGTGTCGCTGGGGGAAGGAGGCACCCCCTTGCTGTCGTGTCTGCCTCGCGGGCCATTTGCACAATTCTCGCGGCTATCGATCAAAGATGAATCGTTCAACCCCACGGCCAGCTTCAAGGCCCGGGGAATGACGGCCGCCGTGACGCGGGCCAAAGCACTGGGAGTCTCGACCATCGCCCTGCCTTCGGCTGGAAACGCCGCCGGTGCCGCCGCGTATTACGCAGCCCGCGCCGGGATGCGATGCATTCTCTTCATGCCACAGGACACTCCCCCTGCCAACATCATTGAGTCGGTCGTGGCGGGAGCCGAGGTGTACCTGGTGAATGGTCTGATCAGCGACTGCGGCAAGCTGGTCCGGCAGGGGTGTCAGAGATACGGCTGGTTCGATCTCTCGACCCTCAAGGAACCGTTCCGCCTCGAGGGGAAGAAGACGATGGGGTACGAGTTGCCGTTCGACCTGGAAGCCTTGCGGCCCGACCGAGGATTCCGGCTTCCCGACTACATCTTTTATCCGGCGGGGGGCGGCACCGGCCTGGTGGGAATGTGGAAGGCGTTCGACGAAATGCAGCAATTGGGCTGGATTGGCTCGGAACGTCCAAAAATGGTGCTGGTACAGGCCGAGGGCTGTGCCCCAATCGTCAAGGCATTTCGCGAACAGACCCGGCATGCCGAGTTGTTTCCCAACGCGGCCACAGTGGCCAGCGGACTTCGGGTCCCGGTGGCCGTGGGCGATTTTCTGATGCTGCAGGCAGTCCGCGAGAGTGGCGGAACCGCTCTGACGGTGACCGATACCGAGTTGATGGAGGGAGTCGGGGAAATCGCCCAGCATCAGGGAATCTATGCCTGTCCTGAGGGAGGTGCGGTCTGGAAGGCGGCTTGTCACCTGCAGGCCACTGGCTGGCTGCCCGCCGATGCCGAAATTGTGCTGTTCAACACGGGGAGTGGGCTCAAGTACAATCACCTGTCGGAACCACAAGGCCTGCCAGTCCTCGATCACACGGATTCCAATGTGCTCGACCTCGTTCGGGGTTGAGAGTGCCCGGGTGAAAATCCGCCGACAGCGTACCGCGACAATTCGTGTGTCGGGTCGAGGGTAAGTTGAAGACGGGTGCCAAGGCCCTGACCGCCAGCGACGGGATTCAAGAACATGAACAACCCCAAACCATCTGGATGCTGTCCTGCCGATCATCCCCGACTGCCCCGCCGGGGGGTGTTGCAGATGGGGGGCCTGGGCCTGTTCGGGCTGGGGATGTCAGACCTGTTGAAGTTGCGGTCCGAGGCGTCACCGGCACCCCGCGGGCGAGCCAAGTCGGTGGTGTTCATCTTCCAGTCGGGGGGGCCGTCACAGCACGAGACATTCGATCCGAAGCCCGAGGCCCCGGTGGGCATTCGGGGAGAATACGCGGTCACTCAAACTCAGCTGCCGGGTGTCCATTTCTGCGAATACCTCCCGCGATTGGCGGCGCGGGCCGACCGTTTTTCGATTGTAAGAACACTGCATCACACCGCTGACCGTCAGTTCCGGAACGAGCACAATAGTTGTCACTATCTGATGCTCACCGGCACCACCGAGTTGCCGATCGGTGATACCAACGCCACGATCGCCAATCCCCGTCCGGGACGGGTGGAGTGGCCATCGATCGGAGCACAGGTGGCGTATGCCGCACCGGTAACGCCGGGAATCGGCTGGCCGTCGGTGGTGGAGATTCCCCGGACCAATCTGATGAAATATCCCGGACGGGGAACCGGGCTCTTGGGACCGCGTTACGATCGCTGGGGCGTCGATCTGGCACCAGTCTGCAGGGCTCCGGACGCGGCTGGCTCGTGCCCCAATTGCTTCAGTCATGATGATCCCAATGATCCGGCCCGCGCGGCTGGTCCAGGTGCCAAAGCCTGGTGGGATAACAGCTCGTGCCGGGATGCGTCATTCCATCTACCCGCCCTGGTTGAGGGAGGAGTGGCCATTCCACAGCTCGACAACCGGTTCGCCCTGTTGAGTCAATTGGATGGAATGCGGCGGACGGTCGACCAGGCGGGAACGGCGGGCCTGCTCGACGGTTGGGACATCTACCGGCAGCAGGCGCTCAGGTTGCTGGTGGCGAGCCAGCCGGGCCGGGGAAATCCCTTCGATCTGTCGCAGGAGACCAACACGGTGCGTGACCGGTACGGCCGGGAGGAATGGGGACAGGGGTTTCTGACCGCCCGTCGGCTGATCGAGGCGGGAGTGCGCATGGTGCAGATCAACCTGCGGGGATGGGACACGCACCAGAACGCCTTCCGCGACCTGAAAGGAAAACTCCTCCCGTCGATTGACTGGTGTCTGAGTGGATTTCTGGATGACCTGGAAGAACGGGGATTGCTGGACGAGACGCTGGTCGTGATGTGCGGGGAGATGGGACGGACGCCCCGCATCTCGCCGATCGCAGTGGGGGGCAAAAACGCCAGCGGCGAAGTCTTCACGGATGGGCGGCATCACTGGGGAGATGTCTTCCCTTGCCTGTTGGCGGGAGGGGGCATTCGCCCCGGCCAGATTGTGGGGCAGACCGATCCGCAGGGAGCCGTTCCCGTGGGAGATGCGTGGACGCCGTCCGACCTCGCGGCGACAATCCTCCACCAGTTGGGAGTCGATCCAGCGACGGAGTTTCACGATTCCACCGGTCGGCCGTACCGTTTGTATCTCGGCCATCCAATTCCCGATGTGGTGTGAACCGCGGCAGAACCACTGACCATGGACTTGCAGATTCCCCGAAACTCTCCCCCTGCCGAGAAGACCGATATGGTCGATCGGACAGTTTGGCTGGGGGCTGGCGTGGTCCTGATCGGGGCCTGGGTGTTCATCCGGATGGCTGAGCTCATTGAGAACCACGGCGGCCATCCGCTGGATGAGAGCATCCTGAAATGGTTCCGACAGCCGGGAGACGTGGGAGAACTCCGTGGTCCCTGGTGGACGGGAGAGGTGATGCGTGACCTGACCGCCCTGGGCAGCCCACTGATCCTGGGAATGTTGACCGTTGTCACAACGGGCTACCTGGTGGTCAGCCGAAGGCCGCATGCCGCATGGCTGGTGACCCTCTCCGCCGCTGGGGGAGGCTGGCTCAATTTCGCCCTCAAGGAGTGGTATGACCGCCCCCGGCCCGAAGTGGTACCTCCTCTGACCGTTGTCTCCGGTCTGAGTTTTCCCAGTGGGCATGCTCAGATTTCAACGATTGTCTATTTGACGGTGGCCAGTGTCATGGGGCGTCTGGCGACAACCCCGGCCCGGAGGGTGTACATCCTGGGGACGGCCCTGCTGCTCTCAATTCTGGTGGGAATCAGCCGCGTGGCGCTGGGAGTCCACTACCCAACCGATGTACTCGCCGGCTGGATCGTCGGGGTGATCTGGTCGCTGGTGTTGGCCGGGGTGGTGCGTTTCCTGCAGCAGACCCGCTGGATCGAATGACCAGGCTCGGACTGCTCCCGCAGGTGACTGGAAACTGACTCTCCTCGAGGTAACGCAGGAGGCCTCAGGATTGGATGTGCCAGGTGGGAAGCTCATTGACTCCCGGGACGACCGTGAGAGACCACCCCGAAGTCTCGGGCTGCGAGTACCGAACTGGAAGTCGGTTGGCACTGATCATTGGTTTGCCGTTCTTCAAACCGGGTTTGTACCAGACCGCACTGACCAGATAGTCCCCGGCAGGGGCACCATCCCCCTCGGCAAAGGTTGAGACCTCAAAGGAACCGTCAGCCCGCACGGTGGCTCGCGGGTGCGTCGTGACCAGCGGAGACAGTGGATGCAGGATCACCAGAGCCCCTTCGGGATAGTTGTCATTCAGCAGCAGCTTACCCATCACTGGGTGCGTATCGCCCAGAAAGCGGTTCTTCTGTGGAGACTGACCACGCAAACCAGCCCAAACAATGGCCAGTAACCCGATTGTTCCCGCCAACCAGAGCAGGCCCAACGACAACCACGAACTCTCTGAGCCCCCCCCCTCCTGGACAGGACTGGGTGCTGGTGATTCTGTGTTGGACTGCGAGGGAACGGCGGGCTTGACCTCGGCCTCTTTGTCCACTTCCCTGGGCTTCGGCGGGGCGACCGCGAGGGATTTGGGGGGGGCGATCCCCGGAGGGGGCTGCGAAGCCTTGAGAACGTCGTTCCAGGTCAACGAAATAGGGGGGGCAGCCGCGACTAGCTCTTCGGCCCGCTGCTGCAGATAGATCTCCAAATTGTCATACACGGGATGCAGTTCATGCCCATTGGGCTTCAAATCTTTGCCATGTTGGGCCTCGAAAGAGTCGGGCATGCCGTCGTCATCCTGATCGGCCTGTGGCTCTCCGCTGTACTCGTTTTTGTCATCCCGGGGTTCCAGTCTCCATTCCCCTGTGCGGGTGACGAACTCGTGGTACAGCCGCTGGTCGGTCACGTCGCGCGGCCAGGCACCGAACCACCGCAACACCTGCAGAGTGTTTTCCGGAGCGGGCATGAGATCGACCGGGGGCAACTCCGCGAAACGCTGGGGAACATACTCCACCACCCCCGGCACATGGCCAACCCGCCCCTCGGAGGTTCCCAACAGCTTCAGGTCGGAGCCGCGAGCCGTCTCGCGCAACCCCCATACCCAAGTGGGCTTGCCTCGTTCCACATGCTGGTCGGACCCCTTGAAGGTCTTGCCGGTTGAGGGGTTGCGATTATCGTGTCCCAGTCCACCCAAGGCGTAGTTGTCCGCCACGTGAACCTGGACACCCAAACTGCCGAAGATCGGTGGACGGTTGGGATTCGCAGGGTCGCCCGCGTGAGTGTTGGTCCCCGCCACATACACGTTACCCACCACATTCATCCTGCCACGACGGCTGTCGAGCGTGGTGGGATACTTGCGGTAGTTGTAAACCAGATTGTTGCTGAACTCGACCAGTCCCTCGTCGACGACAACGTAGGGGGCCCGGGAATGAATGTGGGTGTAGAAATTGTGATGCAATGTCACCCGGTTTCCGCCAAAGGCAATCAGGTGGGGTTCCCCGTGATACGGCTCGCTGGTCTTGCTGTCAGCGGCATCACCCAGATGGCACCACTGCACGGTGACATCCGACGCCTCTTGCGTGACATCGACGGCCCCGTCCTGAAAAAACGAGATCGAGAGATGGTCCAGCACCACCCGTTTGGTCCCAGCACCGACAATCTGGACGGCATCGGACCCCTTTTTGAGGAAACCACCCCGGTGTCTGATATGCCGCAACAACACATCGTGCGAGGGATCCTGTCTCGTCGTTCCAATCTGGAGCGTCCCCCCCTCGATGGAGATTCCACCTCCAGGTGCCGACTGTCCGGCCAGATAGGTGTTGGCCGGTATGATCGCCTCTCTCTTCAGGCGGATCGTTCCAGCGACTTTAAACAGCACATATCCGCCGCCAGCCTTCTGCGCCTCATAAAGAGCACGGCGGAAGCGGCCCGGCTTGACGTACATCTGCATCAGATCATCGTCGTCAAGACTGGTGACGAAGAAGACCCGTTTACCCCGTGCGTGGGATGTCTCGGCCCCGAAACCTTGCGCACCCGGGAAAGCTGGAATCGCTTGGGGAGTTTCTACCGAAGTCGGGTCGTTGGAATCAGCAACGACCTGTGCCCTCAGCAATCCGCCTTGCAGCCACAACCCGATCAGCAGCAGCCATTGCCACCGAGGAGCGTGGATGTGGCGGGTCAATGTGCTGAGACAGGGAACCTCCATTACCGAACTCCTCCCCTCACACCAGGCCAACGGCAATACGGACAAATTCCCAGAGACTCAAGCATCTCACGGAAGTCTACCAGTCCAAACTGGCCATGGTGACCTGGCACCATGACTCAAGCCATCCCTGTTGAGGTGGCCTAATGTCAGGTGCGCAGCTTCCGCCGCTTGGCCCGGCGTGCCTTGGCGTTCGCAGGACGTGAACCGTGGTTGGCTTTCTTGATCAATCGATGCGGCTTGGCCATGACAGTGCAGTAGGAATCAGAACTGTGTGAAAAACCGGTGAGCAACACCGGCAAAGGACATCAGCGAATCGGCTGGAACTTCGGGGAGGATTCTCTGTGGCGTTGCCGCCACGTTGGGTTCCCACACCGTCAGGAACAGAATTCAAACTCGACTCAGAGATCGGCACGCAACCGCACCTCTGATCGTCAAACTGGAAACTCCAGCCTGCTGACGACCTCGAACGCGAAACGCACCCGCCCTCAGGTGCTCAACGTGAGACACCCTCTCGATTTATGCAATGTTATCGCGGGAAGGGGTGAGGGTAAAGGCTGGTGCGAGAAAGGTCAGCGCTTGCGACGCCAAGACCAGATCGCCCAGCGACTCCTCTTCATTCGACACAAGACTCTACTGTGAAATCGTTTACTCCAATTCGCGACTCCCAGTCTGGAACCCATCCGTCCACCGCCGAGAATCCTGGCAAGCCCAACAGTCGACCTGTGCTCGTCTTCAGAATCCCTAGCAGTCTGGCAGCAGAACCTGCAGAGGGAAATCGGTTGCATTCGGCAGATCACTCCAGCCAACCGGGTATTCTTGACCACAAGAATTCAGATGAACACGTTTCATTTGTTCAAATCCCCTGCTGTCGCCAGTCGCAACCAAGGCAACGCTGCAGATGGCCGTTCTCCCTCACCATTACCAACCCCTCCAATCCGGTTCGCCACACGCGGAGGAAAGGGGAATCGACTCTGGCAGAAGGGCTGTGTTATCCTCGCTCAAACGTGCGTCTTTACAGCCTGTCGCCCTTCTCCCGCCCCCACCCTGTTCGCTTGTGCATAAGCAGCAACAGCCCAAAGCGATTGTGTCAATCCCGCCTTCCGCCAACCCCTCCCCGCCCACACTGCCCCACCCGGAGCGGTTCCGGTTCATCGATGGCCTGCGGGGAATCGCTTCGCTGGGGGTCGCCTGCTACCACATCACCCGCTATGGACCGGTGGCCGGGAGTGCGCGATTGGCACTGCCCGCCAGCCTGCAGTTCCTCTGTGATCATGCCTGGGTAGGAGTCCAGGTGTTTTTCGTGATCAGTGGTTTTGTCATCGCGTACAGTGTGCGAAGCGCGCGGGTGACCCCCGGCTATCTTGCCAACTACGCATTCCGCCGCTCACTGCGACTCGATCCTCCTTACTGGACGACCATCGCTCTGGTGCTGCTGCTGCACCTGCTGATGACTCAGTTCGGCGGGGTTACGTCGCTCCTGGATGTGCCCAGCCCACTGAACCCGCCGCTCTCCCCGGCCCTGGTGGGAGCGCACCTTCTATACCTGCACAAAATTCTGGGTTACGACAGTCTTTCAGCGGGCTTCTGGACCCTCTGCATCGAATTCCAGTTTTACCTGGCCTATGTGGCGACACTGGGTGTGGTCCAGTGGCTCACCCGGCTCACCCCGCGGCTTCCGGGGTGGTGCTGGCCCGGTTCGATCTTTGGCAGTGCCGCAGTTGCATCGCTGGTCTGGTGGAATCTCGATCGTGGTTACGAGAATCTGGTGCTGTATTTCTTCTGTCTGTTTTTCCTCGGGATTGCCGCTTTCTGGTCTGTGTCGAATCAGGCTCCTCACTGGATCTTTTGGCTTTACGCGGGGCTGGTGCTGGCCCGTCTCTTGGCCACCAACGCCTTCCAGGGGTTTGCGGAATCGCTGGAGCTGAAGGCGGCCCTTGCCTGTGGGGTTTCGATCGTTTTGCTGGGCAGGGCCGGACTTTTGGCTACGGCCCTCGACTGGCCTTGGCTGCAATATCTCGGGCGCATTTCCTACAGCCTGTACCTCATTCATTTTCCGGTGGCCCATGTGGTGACAAACCTCGCAGAACTGGCGCTGGGAAGCCCCCTATCCCCGCCTGTGGCGGCGATGATTCTGGGGGTGGCACTGCTGACCAGCCTGTTGGCGGCCCACGGTCTCTACCTGTTGGTCGAAGCTCCCAGCGTGCGGCTGGCCAACCGCTTTCGAAGACCCGACTAGATCTTCACAAAAGTCTCTTTTCTGCAGTGCAACCGGTGTCCGTTCACGCTTCCCGTATCCCGCAATCACGGCGTCGTTGGCAAGTCCGCAGCCTGGCGGCCTTCACAGGCGTAGTGCTTGGCCTGGGATTGGCCGAGTTACTGCTGCGTCCGTTTGCACTCGGTACGCCCCCACAGCCTGTCGTGATCCATCCGTTTCGTGGCCGGTCTTACCGTCCTGATTCGGCATTTGTGTTCCGCGGTGAAGGGGGACCCCGCCAGATCGTGTTGAACTCGAGCGGATTCCGGGATTTGACACGCACTCCAGACAAACCGGCCGGGGTCTTTCGAATCGCCGTTCTGGGGACTCCTACGTCGAGGCGTCGCACGTTGACGTCGCTGACCGGGTGACCGAGCGTCTCGAACGCGAGCTGAATCAGCGGAGCGTGTTCGGTCCACTTCGGGTGGAAGTCCTGAACTTTGGAGTCGCCGGCTATGGAACGTTTAACGAACTGCAGTCCCTCAAACACGTAGCGTGGAACTTCCAGCCCGACGTGGTGCTCGTCTGTTTGTTCAGCGGCAACGACCTGGGGAACAATTGTCGCGAGCTGAGCCAGGATTGGGGACGTCCTTATCTCGCCAAGCGCGCCGATCATTTCAAAGAATTGTTGCCGACAGCGGCCCGGTTCAGTCTGCGGGAGTCCATGTTGCAATGGTCCCATCTGTTCCGACTGTGGACCACATTTCAGGAGCACCGGAGCGAATCGCGCAGGCAGAGTCTGCAAGTGCGCCGGCAGCAGACCCCTCAGGGCACATCGACGGAGGGCTTCGAGACCGGTCTCGATTCCCGGGTTTACGTCCCTCCCCAAGAAGTCGCCTGGTCGTCGGCCTGGGAGGTCACAGAGGAACTTCTGCGGCGAATAAACCAGGAGTGCCGCTCCCAGGAGACCCCGTGGTTGCTGGTGGTCTTGTCGAACGGAGTGCAGGTCCATCCCGATCGGGATCTCCGCGAGTCGTTTCGACAAGCGATTGGATCTCCCACACTCTTCTACCCGGAAGAACGCCTTTGGCAGGCGGCCCAACGGGATGGCTACCCAATTCTCTGCCTGGCCCCGGAACTGCTCAACCTGGCCGAGCGCGACCAAGAGCCTCTGCATGGATTTCCCAACTCAACGCTGGGATTCGGCCACTGGAATGAACGGGGTCACCGCGCCGCCTCCCGCTTGATCGCCGACTTTCTTCAGCAGAGCAACCGGGAACGGTGAATGCAGTTGGCCCTTCGTGGTAACTCAGGTTGAACAGATCTGTGATGAGCCCGCGTCGGGGTTGACCATCATCCACAGTCTGCCGTCGATCGTGTGCCGCGGAATGGATGGTATCGGCCCCCCCGCAGGCCCTCGCAGTTGCAAAAACCCCGCGATTTTCTTGAACCCCCAGGGTGTAGATCGCGTATAAAAGAGAGAGTTCAACCTCTTGGTGATTTGGCAGGAACCGGGATCGGTCCCGACTGGTTGTCATGCCCGAGAGGTCCACTGCTTCAAGGCGAGTCACACGATGTTTTTCAACCCGGTCTACCTGCTGTACGTTTCGCCAGCCCTGTTGCTGATGATGTGGGCCCAGTTCCGAATCCGGTCGGCCTATTCACGAGGGATGGAAGTTCCAGCCGGTCTCTCGGGTGCCGCCGCGGCCAGACACTTGCTGGATGATGCCGGCTTGTACGATGTGCCCGTTGAAGAGACGCATGGCCATTTGTCTGATCATTACGATCCGCAGACGCGAGTGGTCCGGCTCAGTTCGGAAGTCTATCAGGGAAGGACTGCTACTTCGGTCGGCATTGCCGCTCATGAGGTCGGTCACGCTCTGCAGCATGCCACAGGTTACAAACCACTGATGTTGCGGAACGCCGCCGTTCCTGCGGCCCAATTCGGTGGCACCATGTTCACCATCCTGCTGATCGCCGGGATGATGATGCATAGCCGAGGTATGATTGTTTTGGGGATCGTCGCTTTTTCCGCCTCGGTGGTCTTCCAGCTCATCAACCTGCCAGTGGAGTTCGATGCGAGCAATCGGGCCAAGCGGCTGCTGGTTGAGATGGGGATTGTGAATGAAGGGGATGGCTCCCAGGCAGTGCGACGGGTGCTGAATGCTGCGGGTTGGACCTATGTGGCCGCCACCCTCGAATCCGTGCTGACCCTGGTGTACTACGCCTCCGCTTTTCTGGGCGGAGGTTCGTCCGACCGCGATCGCGAGTAGTTGCCATAGCGTCTCTGGGTCTGACGATCTTCCCCTCACACCGGCTGCCGCTCGCTGAAAGAGCTGCCGGTTTTTCCTGCGCAGAGTCCCCTATCTTCAACTTTTCCGCTACTGAGTCTGAGAACCTGGGAGGTTTGGCGACGATCCACAAGGCGATGAATCGGGTATCTCACTTCCCGACGTCCTCCTGACGATGAGAGGACAAGTGGGGGATCTTCGAATGCCTTCAGGGCTCCGTCAGAGGACGTTGATTCGAGTGATGGTCGCCTTGACGAATGCCGGGCCAGGCCGATCCCAGGCTGAATCGGAGCAATCCCGGTCCGCTCACACCCCACCGGGTCCGGGAGGGGTGGATGGTCATTGGGAAACTCTTCTTGGCCAGTTGGCAGAATCCCTCTAAGATCCGCAGCTTACGGCGAGTTGCTCACAAGGATGTGACATTCTCGGTTCGAGAATTCCCAGGCACACAGGCCACCTCAGACCGTGCGTTGGATTACAGTTTCGCTCACGCTGCTGGTGTGGTTCCTGCCATGCCTGGCAGTGTCCCGCGAACAGACCTTCGACTTCGAGTCGCAGAAGACGAGCTGGACGGTGGAACTTGATTCCTCGACGTCCCGCCTCGTGGCACACTCACGCTCCGGTGAAAATCCGCACAGCGGAAACAATTGCGAGGCGGTGGTGATTGACTCTCGCAATCCGATTTTCGTCGGATCGCTATCGCACTCCTTACCTCCCGCCCGTGTGATCGACGAACTCGTCATCACGCTGTGGTATCGTTCAAACCGCGATGGAGCCCGGCTGTTGGTCCGGGTTGTGCTGCCGAATCAGATCAATCCGGTCGATGAGCAGCCCCTCACGGTCACCATTGCTGGGAGTTCCTACAGTGACCCAACGCACTGGCAGGCCTTGACCTGCGAAGACATCGATACCCAATTGAAAAAGATGCTGCCGGCCCTGCGCCGCAAGTTGCAGCTTGAGACTGGCAAACCACACCAGATTGATACCCGCGGCAGCTATGTCGACAGTGTGATTGTCGAATTTCAATCCGGCAAGGGCGAGACACAGATCGCGGTCGACGACCTGACCCTGGCCCCGGTCATCTCGCCCAGCCAGGTGCCCGCTGCGCACCCGGTTCAACAGGTGCAGTCACTGGAACCACAATCTCGATCCCAGGCGGAGTTTCATCTGGGACGACTGCTTGTTGAGTCCCGTCCATTTTTTCCCCTGATCGTTCCCTATCACGGCGAACAGCCGGGCGAGTTGGCGCAGCTGGGATTCAATGTGGCTTGGGTGCCCGATTACCGGGACACGGCGCTCCTCGAAGATCTGGCCCGGATGGGACTCCGCGGCATGGCCATTCCCCCACGTCTGCCGCGCGAGGGAGAGGCGGCACCCGGAGGTGGGTCGGCACAGTTGGCTCCATTTGGTCCTGAAACCAGTCAGATTCTGCTGTGGTATCTGGGGACCCGCATCCCGCCGGAATCCCGGCGGGCCCTGTTGGCGTGGGAAGAGCAGATCCGCAATGCCGACCACAAACTGCGCCGTCCTCTGATGGCCGATGTTACGGGGCAGGAACGTGAGTTCTCGAGGCATGTGCCCATGATCTCCTACCACCGGCCCGCGTTGCAGAACAGCCTGGGACTGCGGAATTACCGGGACGATCTCGCGGCCCACCGCCGGCTGGCGAAACAGGGTGCCTTCTTCTGGTCCTGGTTGCCGACTGAACCCGACAACGACCTGCAGCAGGTCCGCGAGCGCAGTGGTCTGAGCCCGCTGGCGATCGAACCCGAACAACTGCGACTGCAGGCCTACGCCGCGATCGCAGCGGGTGCCCGTGGAGTGGGTTACTGGTCGCAGTCAACCCTGGACGGAGCCAGTCCCCTCGCGGCCGAGCGTCGGCTCGCCATCGCACAGCTCAACCTCGAATTCAGCCTGCTCGAACCGTGGCTCGCGACGGGAACGGTGCAGAACCACACCCCCTTCTCCGCCGGACTGCCCGCACAACGCAACAACCAGCCCAGTGCCTCAGGATTGGCGGGAACGGCCGAGGAGGCGGCGCGGCGCGAGGCCATCAACGCTGATCGCCAGGCACAAGCCCGCCAGCGCCAGACGCTGTCTCGAGAGCTCGAAGCCACCATTCTGCGGACCGATTATGGCACCCTCGTACTGCCGATTTGGTACGGCGAAGACGCTCAGTACTGTCCTGGCGGGATGGCCGCAAACGAGGTCAAGATCGTCATTCCCGGCGTGGGCGACACCGCCAGCGCGTGGGAGGTCAGCACGACGGCGATCCAGCGAATTGTCGACTCGACCCGGGTGGCGGGAGGGAGGCAGATTTCACTGCGGAAGTTTGATATGACCTCGGCTGTCGTCTTCACTGACGACACCCGTCTCATCGAACGCCTGCAGGCCCGTATACTGGAGTTGCGGGAGGCTTCGGCGAGAATGGCCGTCGAACTGGCACGGCTGAAACTCGAGAGGGTGAACCAGAAGGTGCTGGTTTTACAGTCGATTCGCCCGCAGCATGACGCGCCGCGGTTGCTGGGTCGGGCCCGACTGCTACTCTCGAACGCCGAGACGTTCCTGGGAGGCGGACGGTTCCATGACGCCCGCCTGGCGGCTGGAGACAGCCTGCAATTGGTGCGGATTCTGCAGAAGAGTTACTGGAATGATGCCGTCCAGCGGATGTACTCGCCGGTCTCCAGCCCACACACCCTCTGCTTCGAAACACTGCCCGACCACTGGGAGTTGGTCTCGCGGTTGAGACTGGCCCGCGAGAACGGTGCCCGAAATCTGTTACGGTCGGGGGATTTCGAAGACTTCGACACGATGGTGACCGAGGGGTGGCGTCACGCCCGGGCGAATCTCCAGGGAATCCGGACCACCGCCGAGGTTTCGCCCCAGGCGCGGGGCGGCTCTTTCAGCCTGCGTCTCGTGGCGGTTCCAAAGGACAAAGACAGCGTGCCGGGCGTCGTCACCACTCCCCCCGTGACCGTCACCTCTCCGCCGCTGACAGTTTACCGGGGCCAGTTGGTTTACTTGAGTGGATGGGTCAAGGTCACCAGTCCGATCACCGGCTCACAGGATGGGGCCATGCTGACCGATTCGCTGGGGGGACCGACAATGTCTCTGCGATGGCGGCAACCAGTCGAATGGCAGAAATTCGACGTCGTACGCGAGGTACGGGAGACAGGCGATCTGACTCTGACCCTCTCACTTACCGGCCTCGGAGAGGTTTTGTTTGACGATCTCACGGTACTGGCGGTCAGCCCGGAGGGTTCCAGCCCTGGTGACGAGCCGGTGATCACACCGGCCAGCAAGCCCCCCGCCGCGAGTCCGCTCGACTTTCTCAAAAAAATTCCGGGTATGAAGTCCCGGAGCGAGCCCTGAAAGAGCGGTCCTGGGGAATCCATGTGTTTTTCACCTGGAAGATCCTACTGGAACCTGCTCCACCGCAGACAGCCCCCCTCAACTCCCGCGGTATCCGATCGGTTTCCGGACGGACGATTTCCCACTCCAGAGACGACCCGTCGCGGACACGTTGGCTGCCCCCCCTCGGACGAAGGGAGGCTCAGGAAAATCCGGATTTTGTCTGCAATCCAGCGTCGGGACGCCTTGGTCGGATTGCCCAGCCCCCGACGGAATGTACGATTCGCCTGAAGTCCCGGGCATTCGGGACGTCGAATTGTCCACCAAACGAGGAGTGGTGCATGAGCGGATCCGAAGTGAAGAGTTTCGAGACGACTCTCCAAACTACGCACGTCTGGCTCGATGAGATCATGCGGGATCTGGGCTGGGACGACCGCCATCGGGCCTATCATGCACTGCGGGCCGTACTGCACACCCTGAGGAACCGTCTGCCAGTCGACGAGGTGGCTCATGTGGCCGCGCAATTGCCGATGTTGGTCCGGGGCTTTTTCTATGAGGGCTGGCGTCCGGGCGCCGGGGTGGTGAAGGAGCGCCGCCGCGAACAGTTTGTCGCCCACGTCTCCGAGGCGTTTGCACTCGACGTCGATGCCGATCCTGAGCAAATCTGCCGGTCGGTTTTGAAAGTCCTGGGACGACACATCGATGTGGGCGCTGTCAACCACCTGCGGCAGGTGCTCCCGCCGGAGTTGGTAGACCTGCTGTAACCGAAGCTCCCTCGCCCCCCATTCCCTACATTCCGGGATCGATGTACTACCATGCAGACGCCGCTGGAAATTGAGTTTCGTCATCTGGACCGTTCTGAGGCGGTCGAAAAAACCATTGAAGAACATGTGCGCAAACTGGAAGAGTGCTTCGCCCGCATCACCCGCTGCGAGGTAGTGGTCGAACAGCCCCACCGACATCATCATCAGGGAAACCTTTTCCATGTCAGGATCAGGCTCTCGGTTCCAGGTCGGGAGCTGGTCGTCAGCCGGGCCCCAGCCGCAAATCATGCCCATGAGGATGTGTACGTCACCCTTCGCGATGCCTTCCGCGCTATCCGACGGCAACTGGAAGATTACGTGCGAGAACTTCGGGGGGATGTCAAACAGCATGTCGAGTCGCCCCAGGGCCGGGTCATCGCGTTGAAACCCGAGCAAGATTACGGCATGCTCGCAACGCCTGAGGGGCGTGAGATCTACTTTCACAGAAACGCGGTTCATGGAGGCGGATTCAAACTGCTCCGGATCGGAGACCGAGTGCAATTCACAGAGGAACCCGGAGACCAGGGTCCCCAAGCCAGCACCGTCCATCCGGACTGACTCCTCGCCTGGCATCTCCTGTTTGCCAAATCGAGCAAGGCACTTGTCGTCCGGATCTCCCCGACTGTCACCAGGCTGCGTTTCCGACGTTGCTGCGGCGGCAACACGTTGCGTGTCTTGGACAATCTCTGTTCCGGGCGTCGAACAAATGCCCTCCGCAGATGGACCGCAAACGGTCTTGCGGGTGATTCAGGTCCTTCTGTGCGGGTTGCTCGTCGGGTGGAATGTCTTGAAGAATCCGGAGCGGTTCCGCCACGATACGCCCCCTCGTGCCGGTCAGGACCGACTGGCTCAACTCCGAGTCGGCGTTTGCAGCAGCATCTTCCGAACCGTTGACTTCAACTCACAACCGGATCCATACGCGAATTGCCCCACCCCGGGGAGAACCGATAGAATAGAGAGACGTGGGCTTCAGCCCCTCACCCACACTTTAACTCCCCAGCCGCGCCCGAGGCATCGATGCTGCAGATTGGCCGACACGCGACGGGCAGCTGTGGGGGGATCTCACGCCGGGCGTTTGTACAGGCCGGAGCCTTGGCCCCGCTCGCTATGGCGGCCGCGGCGGGTGGTACGCCCCAGGCGATGGGAGGGGAGCGTGCTGCGGCCAAGTCAGTCATTCTGATCTGGCTCTGGGGAGGTCCCAGCCATCTGGACCTGGTCGATCCCAAACCGGAGGCACCGCTCGACATCCGCGGGCCATTCGCCTCCATCGCCACGCGGCTGCCCGGGGTGCACTTCTCCGAGACACTTCCCAGGCTGGCGGCCCGGAACGACCAATTCGCCCTCGTCCGCTCCAATGTCAATTTCCAGCAGGGCCATCTGGAAGCGGGAACACTTGGACTTTCGGCCGCCAATCTGCTGACTGCAATTCCGGAGCCCCATTTCGGGGCGGTGCTGGCCAAAACCCGGGGGTACGGCAGCCTGCCCCCATTTGTCGCCTTGGGGAATGGGCCGGTCCGTGATGTGGTGGGACTGGTGAAAGGACAGGGGGGGGGCCGCTGGGGTGAAGTGCACGACCCGTTCCGGATTCGCTGTGATGATCTGGGAACCGTCGAGATCCCGGCGCTGCAATTGATCGAAGGCCAAACCCCGCAGGCCCTGGCCGATCGCACCCGCCTCCGCGAGTCGCTCGACCTGCTGCGCTCGGGGATTGATCAGGTCCGGGACGAACGGTTGGGAGTTTGGGACAAGTCGTGGCAGCGGGCGTGCGACCTGCTGACCTCTCCCGAGGCCCGGGCCGCGCTCGATCTGGGAACGGAGACCGACGCGGTACGGCAATCCTACGGGTACACCACGTTTGGTCAAAGTTGTTTGCTGGCCCGCCGGTTGGTCGAGGCAGACGTTCCCTTCGTCCAGGTCAACTGGAGCACCTACGTCGAAGCCATCACCCCCAACTGCGATTTTGGGTGGGATACGCACATCTGGAACTTCGAACTGTTGCAGGACCGCCATGGTCCGATCTTCGACAGGGCCGCCGCCGCTCTGCTCGACGATCTGCGCGACCGGGGTCTGCTCGACAGCACCCTGGTGCTGATGCTCGGAGAATTCGGCCGGACGCCCCGGATCAACGGGCAGATGGCTCGCGATCACTGGCCGGGTTGCTATTTCTCGATCTGGGCCGGAGCGGGCGTGAAGTCCGGAATTGTCGTGGGGCGCAGCGACAAGACCGGTTCGGCCCCCGCCACCATTCCTGTGACCCCGCTGGATGTGGGGGCGACGGTGCTCGAGCTGGCTGGGCTGTCCCTGACACGGCGGATCGAGATGCAGGTGACCCCAAACGCACGGGTCATCGAGGAACTCCTCGCGTGAAGTGGCACCGCCTGACCACCGATGGACGTTTCAAGCGCGATCTTGCCTGGTCGCCGCAGGGAGATCTGCTGTACTTCGGCCTGCAGCAGACCCCCGAATTGCTCGCCATCCACCAGTTCGACCTGGCGACGGGGCAGATCTCCCGCTGGCATCCGCAGCAGAACACCTCGGAGTTCGAACCTGCCTTCTCGGCCGACGGGCGGTTCGCCGCCTGGGTGCAGTCGCGCGCCAACCTCCAATTGAAATTGGTCATCGCCCCCCCGAATGGGTCCGAGACGGCGGTCTTCGATCCGGGGGGTGGGTTCGCTGGACTGAGGCACCCCACTTGGCACCCCGCGGGAACCCAGGTCTGCTTCAGTCTGCCGACCGCTGGCGGACAGCAGTTGATCACCGTCGATCCCCAGGCGAAAAACCGTCGCGATCTGACCGCCACTGCGGGGATCAACACCCATCCCGCGTATTCCCCCACGGGAGACCGACTTGCTTTCAGCAGTACCCGAGATGGCGACTATGAGATCTACGTGCTGCAGGCCGACGGCACCAACTCCCGCCGATTGACGCACTCTCCGGGGATGGACCTGCGTCCCACCTGGTCTGGCGACGGAGGACGGATCGCCTTCGTCACCAATCGGGAGGGGAATTACGATCTCTGGCTGATGGGGACGGATGGCTCGGATCCTCGTCCGCTCACAACCCATCCGGAGCGGGACGATTTTCCCGCGTGGCATCCCACGGAGAATCGGCTGGCCTGCATCTCGGTCCGAGAGGGTCGCCATGACATCTGGCTGCTGGAACTCGATTGAGCCACCCCGGCTGAAGTAGCCCCGCCGAACCGACCGGCTGTTCGAACAGATATTGACCTCATGCGTACCCCTCTGCGGCCCAGCAGTTTCGCCACCCAGGCCTGTCGCCTGATGTTCGGCCTCTTCGTGTTGTTCGCTGTCATTGCCGTTGCGGGATCCTGCTGGCCCTTTCGCGTCTCTTCTCAGAGTTTTGGAGGAGCCTGGACCCAGTTCCAGC
>JBKDUK010000328.1:0-2239 GCA_046339535.1 Planctomycetaceae bacterium
GATCCGATGGTTCGCGATTTGATGTCTTGTTTGCACTCACATTCGTCTTCGCCTGTAATCAATATCTCCAATTCTTGATTCGGCTCAACAAAATCCGAATCCACAAGTAACACTACTTCATCTGACGCTTGTGTTGGTGCAAAAACAGCCAATTGCTCACCATCTTTGTATCGAAGGACTGCTCGACTCGCGTTCCCGTCTTTCAATTTGACGAATACAGTCGAACCTGGAGCGATGGCACATGAATCTGGTTCCCTCTCCATTCCCTTCTGAAACTCTACTGTTATTTCACTGATGCTTAGACTAGCAGAGGATTGCTGAGTAGCTTCGGTCCTAGTGGGTGGACTGTCTGGGGGTGGACTGCCTGGGGGTGGACTGTCTGGGGGTGGACTGCCTGGGGGTGGACTGCCTGGGGGTGGACTGCCTGGGGGTGGACTGCCTGGGGGTGGACTGCCTGGGGGTGGACTGTCTGGGGGTGGTAGCACATTGCTACTTCCATGATCGTCTGTGGCTACCGCCGCTACTTGCGAAACTAAATCTTGGTACCTCCAGGCGGCGAGGCCTCCGAGAGCCAGAACCAGGAGAACGGAGCAAGCTGCTACGATGGTTGCGATGCGTGCCCGGTCTTCGATCGGGGCCCGTCGAGGCTCTTTATGCGGCTCCTGGGAGGCAACAGGCGGTAGTGATGCGGTGCGACTGGGAGGTAGCTTAGGTGCTACCACGGGCGGAGGCCGATCGGGCTGCAAGGTAAGCTCCGCATCGTCCTGATCGGACAAAACAAAGAAGTCGTCCTCCAGCTTTTGCTCTAACATCCGTTCCGGGGCCTTGGCGAACACCGGGGCGGCGGCCGCCTGAATCGATCGGCCCGCTCTGGCCGCCTCAACCGCTGGCCCTGAGGGAGCTGCTGCATTCGGTTTGGTGAGGTCAATGACGGTGTGACGGGCCGCGATGGCCCGCGCTTCTTCACTTCCCGCCACCAAGCATCTCACCTTGCAGTCGATGTCCGGGGGCAGACTCGTCACATACGTGCTGAAAGTCGCTTCCCAGAACATCGATGGCGGTAAAAGAGCCATCGACTCGGCCAGAAGCTGCATCAGTTGGCCTGACTGCGATTCGGCGAAAATCAGGTGGAGTGGCTTTGCCCTGGGCTGCATCCAGTGCTGAGCGACCATGCCGGCCCAGCCGGCATCACCGGTCAGCCTTTGCCAAGTGCGGCAGACCCCAGGGCCAGGAGCTGAAACTCCCGGAACCATCGGGGGAGGCAGCGTCGTGCATTTGCCATCCCAGGACGTTCTCAGCACTCCAGGCTGCTGAATCAAAGTGACGGGGCCGGCCGGTGGTAACGGCGCATCCAGCACCAGATGGTGCGCGAGTTTGTTGGTGCGCTGGCTGTAATCGAGCCCATAGTCAGCGATTCGGGAGAGGACGGAAACGGTCCTCCCACCAAGGGAAAATTTTAGGTGCGACCAGGCTACGGGGTTCAGCGAAGCCCGGGAATCTCCAGGTGGATAAAGGTGCCGATAGCCGCTCAACGATTCCAGCTTCATCGCCAAGTTGATCGGCATCCCGGCCGTGCTCTGCACGGTGCAGAAGCCACGGCTTCCCTGCTTGAGCCCCTGGGGTGCGGAAGTGTAGAGGAGTTCTGCGTTCATCGGTGCAGCTCGATGGGGTCCGGGAAATCATCCAGTCCGTGCGTCCGCCAACAGCTTGTCACGTTGAGACTTGCCCTTTCCTCGGCAGGGAACCGATCAACCCAGGGCACCAGTGGTTGATCGCGTGCAACAGCGGCACCTCGGCCCAACAGGGCTTGAGATCTTTCGGACGAAAACCGAATGCTCCCGTGTCCTCCGACTTATGAGGCGGACCACCAGTGGCGCTGACCGGGATGAAGACTAGTTTCTTTGTAAAACCTTCGGCAGCCGCGACGATTTCCGGTGTCAATTGCCTGAGGAGATCTCGCACTCTGTCAGAGGTCTCATAGATTTGGTCGTCATCGAGCACATGCAGCGATCGATTTCCAACTCGCTGGTAAGGCAACTCCAGGGACAGGCCAGGGATCAAATTCTTCCAACTGTCCCATTTGGTTACGACCACTACCATCGGACGCTGGTCGGTCTGATCGTCTCGCAACCCGGCGTGCCGCCGAACTCGCTGAATCGCCTCGATCAGAATCGTATCCTGTCGCGTGGTTCCCTCCCGCGCCAGGCGTTCGGATCGATGCTGCATCTGCGGGTCGTCG
>JBKDUK010000329.1:0-4043 GCA_046339535.1 Planctomycetaceae bacterium
CATTCACCCGGGGGGCAGCAGCGTCCCCCAGTTACTCACGAATGTGAACGGTACGTTGTATTTCATGGCGAATGATGGCACGAATGGATACGAACTATGGAAGAGCGACGGCACCTCTTCCGGGACGGTGTTGGTCAAAGACATTCGCGGGGGGGGTGGCAACAGCTACCCCCGATATCTCAGGAATCAGAACGGCACTTTGTATTTCCAGGCCAATGATGGCACGAATGGTCACGAGTTGTGGAAGAGCGACGGCACCTCCACCGGGACCGTGCTGGTTAAGGATATTCGGGTGGGCGGTGGAAACAGCAATCCATTCGATCTCACCGAAATGAACGGCACCTTGTATTTTCGGGCCTATGACCTGATCAACGGTGTTGAGTTGTGGAAGAGCGACGGGACCTCCTCCGGGACAGTGGTCGTCAAGGATATACGAGCGGGACTCAGCGGTAGCTACCCCTATTCTCTCACCAATGTGAACGGCACGCTTTTTTTCAAGGCCGATGATGGCACGAACGGTCAGGAGTTATGGAAGACCGATGGCACCTCCTCCGGGACCGTGCTGGTTAAGAACATCCGGTCAAGACACTATGACAGCAATCTCCAATATCTCACCAATGTGAACGGCACGTTGTTTTTTCAGGCCAATGATGGCACGAACGGTCGCGAGTTGTGGAAGAGCGACGGCACCTCCTCCGGGACGGTGCTTGTCAAGGACATCATGTATGTCAACAGCTACCCCCAATTTCTCACCAATCTCAACGGCACACTGTATTTCCGGGCAAATGATGGCACGAATGGACGCGAATTGTGGAAGAGCGATGGCACTTCCACCGGAACGGTGCTGGTCAAGAACATCCAGACAGGAGGCAAATACAGCGACAGCAGCCCCTACGGTTTCATCCAGATAAACGGCACGTCGTATTTCCGTGCCAATGATGGCATACACGGTTCCGAGTTGTGGAAGACCGATGGCACTTCGACCGGGACGGTGCTGGTCAAGGATCTACAGGCGGGAGTCAGCGGTAGCCACCCCAATTTTTTCACCGATGTGAACGGCACGTTGTATTTTAGTGCCTCCAGTGGTACGCACTCCTTTGCGTTGTGGCGTGTTATCGAGGAAGTGTCGAATTCCGCTCCCACCAACATCACCCTGTCGGCCAGTTCTGTCGCCGAGAACCAGCCGAGCGGCACCGCCGTAGGGAGCTTCAGCACGACCGATCCCGACGTGGGAGACACGTTCACCTACGCGCTGGTCGCGGGAGATGTCGCCGATTTTCAGATCGTCGGTTCCGAGTTGCGGTCGAACCGGGCCTTTGACTTTGAGACCAAGTCGTCCTACAGCGTGACGGTTCGCACGACGGATGCCGGTGGCCGAACTTTCGACAAGATTTTCACCATCTCGGTAGCCGATCTGCTCGAAATCTCGGCCGGTGCCGACTTGGGAGCGAAGGAAGGCGACCTCGTGGCTCTCGGGTCGGGCGCCTACAACGGACCAGTCCCAACCAGCCTGCTGACGCTGCAGATCGACTGGGGTGATGGAACGATTGAGCCCGGCGTGCTGGTACCCGTCGCAGGCACCAACGGCGGCACAATTGCGAACAGTCATCGCTATGTCGACGAGGGCAGCTACACCATCACGCTGACGCTCAGCGACGGAACGTCCACGATTGTCGACAGCCTGATCGCCTCGGTCGCGAATGCCGCCCCCGCGGTGGGGAGCCTCTCCGGTCCCGCGGCGGCCGTCCGTGGTCAGCTCGTTGCGTATCGCGTTCTGTTCACCGACGCCGGAATTGCCGACACCCAGACCGCCTCGATCGACTGGGGGGATGGAACCTCAACGCCTGGAACGGTCGCACAGGCCGCCGGAGCCGGAACGGTGAATGGCTCGCACATTTACACGGCGACTGGCATCTACACCGTGACTGTGACGGTGACCGACAACGATGGGGGAGCGACCAGCCAGACCCGTAATGTCACGATTGCGTCCGCCAATCTGCAGGTGAGCGAACTCGACCCAACCAAGACCGATCTGTTCGTGGGGGGCACAACCTCGAACGATACGATCGCAGTCGCTCTGTCTGGAACGAACACCACCGTCACGATCAATACGGTCTCAGTGGGTTCGTTCGCTCCGACGGGTCGGATCGTCATCTTCGGACAGGCCGGGAATGACAACGTGACCGTGGCATCGACTATTACCCGCGCCGCGTGGCTCTATGGTGATGACGACAACGACACGTTGACCGGTGGCGGCGGGAATGACGTACTGGTTGGCGGGACTGGTGCCGACTCGCAGATCGGCGGAGCGGGAAATGATACCTACACATTTGACTCCGATACGCCGCTGGGGGTCGATACTGTCAACGACAGTGTCGGCACCGACACCATCGATTTCACGGCCACGACGAGCCAGGCAATTGCATTGAATCTCGGGCTGATCACGGCTCAGGGAGTGAACGCCAACCTCACCCTCACACTGACCTCCGCCTCGGCAATCGAGAACGTCACCGGCGGAAGCCTGGCCGACACTCTGACGGGAAACGCGTTGACCAACCTGCTGGTCGGTGGCCCGGGAAATGACACCCTGATCGGTGCTGCCGGGAATGACACCTCCCCGTTCGACCGCGACGAAACCCTCGGCGCCGACACCCTCCACGACGCCGGTGGCGGCCTCGACACGCTCGACTTCTCACCAACGACCGGCATTGGAGCCACGGTCGATCTGTCGCTGGCCACGGTGCAGACGATTGCGACTGGCCGCTTGACCCTGGTCTTCGGCTCGGCCACCACCGTCGAGACCATCATCGGCGGTGCGAACAACGACTCGCTGACCGGCAACACGCTGGCCAACACTCTGACGGGCGGTCCTGGCAGTGACAGTCTCGACGGGTCGGGAAACAATGACAGTCTGATTGGCGGTGTGGGTGACGACACGCTGACGGGTGGAATGGGCAATGACAGCTACATCTACGCCGCCAACACGGCTCTTGGCAGTGACACCCTGGTGGAACTGGCGGGTGAAGGAACAGATCTGATCACCTTCGCGACAACGACCACCAAGGGAGTCGTTCTGAACCTGGGTCTGACCACAACGCAGACCGCCGTGACGGGTAACCTCAATGTCACGCTCAATGCGGCTGACACCTTCGAGAACGTGATCGGTGGATCGCTGGCTGATCGGTTGACTGGCAACTTGCTCGGCAACTTGCTGCTGGGCGGCCCAGGCAAAGACACCCTGGCGGGCGCCGCCGGAAACGATGTCTACAGCTACAGCACGAGCATCCCCCTCGGGACTGATACGCTCGTCGAAGTCGTGGGAGAAGGGGCCGACATGCTCGTCTTTTCACTGACGACCACGCTTGCTGTGGTCGTGAATCTGAACATGGCGACCACTCAATTGGTGAATGCCAACCTGTCACTTGTGCTGGGGGCTGTCGACACGTTCGAGAACGTCTCCGGCGGTTCGCTCAATGACACGCTGACGGGAAATGCCCTCACCAACCGGCTCGTGGGGAATGCCGGGCTCGATACACTGGTGGCTGGGGCCGGGAATGACACCCTTGACGGCGGCCTGGGGAACGACAACCTCCAAGGGGGAACCGACAACGACACCTACCTGCTGGATGCCGACCTCGTCCTGGGAACCGACACGCTGACAGAACTCGCAGATGGCGGGACCGACACCCTCGACTTCTCTCAGACGACCGGCAAGGCGTTGGTCTTCAATCTGGGCTCGATCGCCGCCCAGACCGTGGTCGCCAGCAATCTGACCCTCACCTTGAGTTCCGCTGACACCTTCGAAAATGTCATCGGGGGAACGCTCAACGACACCGTCACGGGCAACGCCTTGGCGAATCGTCTGGACGGGAATGCCGGGAACGACACGCTGCAGGGCCTGGCCGGGGACGACATGCTGATCGGCGGACTCGGTAACGACAGCTTTGTGTTTTGCACCGACTTTGCCCTCGGCATCGACACGCTCGACGAATCGGCCGGCGGTCTCGATACCCTCGACTTCGCCACCAGCTCAACGCTGGGAG
>JBKDUK010000330.1:0-12827 GCA_046339535.1 Planctomycetaceae bacterium
GAAAGGAGGCAACGCATGAGTTCCTTCGAATTTGCCAGCCCCGAGACCGAGGCCGAAGCGGTCGAGATGCTGCGGGCCCACGACGGCCAGACCGCCGTCCTGGCCGGTGGTACCGACCTCGTCAGCCTGCTGAAGGCCGGGCATGTCACCCCCCGCCGGGTGGTCGACATCACCCGCATCAGCTCGCTCAAGGGAGTCACCGCGGTGACCGGTGGTCTGATGGTGGGGGCCCTCACCACCCTTGACGAGATCCTGGTGCACCCGCTGCTGGCGGGTCACCCCGCGCTCGCCCAGGTGGCCGACGGTGTCCACGCCATCCAGGTGCAGTCGCAGGGAACACTCGGCGGCGACCTGTGCCACCTCCCCAACTGCTGGTACTTCCGCAATGGCTACGGCCTGCTGGGGAACCAGGGGGGCGAGTCGCTCCCCGCCGAGGGAAGGAATGACTACCACGCCATCCTGGGGAACCAGGGACCGGCGAAGTACGTCTCGGCCTCGCGGTTCGCTCCGGCGTTGATCGCCCTCGGTGCCAAGGTCCGCATTGTCGGCCCGACTCCCGACCAGATCACGCTGCTGCCTCTGGAGTACTTCTTCGTCACTCCCAAGTCGGCCGAGCAGGGGATCACCGTGCTGACCCCCGGCCAGTTCGTGACCCACATCTGGATTCCCGAGGTCAGCCCCAGCCTGCTCAGCGCCACCTACGAGGTGCTGCAGCTGGAGGGGCTCGATTACCCGCTGGCTGCGGCTGGTGTGGCCCTCGAGATGGACGGGCGGCTGGTGAAGGACGCCCGCGTGGTGCTGGGGCATGTCGCCCCGACCCCCTGGGTGTCCCTCGACGCCGCCGAAGCGCTGCGGGGCCGGTCGATCGACGAGGCGACCGCCCGGGCCGCCGGCGACGCCGCCGTGGCCCGCGCTACTCCGCTGTCCCACAACGAGTACAAGGTTCAGATCGCACGCACCGCCGTGAAGCGGGCTGTGCTTCGCGCCGTTGGTCAACTGGAAGGAGTAAGCTGAATCATGAGCGACTTCAACGTGCTCCAGCCAGCCAGCGAGCTGGGCGAACGCTGCCGCAGCCTGCGCTGCAAGGGAATGTACCTCAACTACGGCCTCAGCGAGGCGGACCGGGTCACCGGGGATGGCCACTTCTGGTGCGCCAGGAACCAGCGGACCTACGGACCCGACGACCAGCTCGTCGGTGACCGTCCCTGCCGCGATTCGGGCCGGACCTGCTACGAGGCGACCTGAGTCGGCCGGCGAACCACCTCGGCATCCCGGATCTCTTCGGGATTGAATGAGGGAGGTCGCCGCCACTCGCGAGCGTCTTTTCAATCTGCCCCGGGAATCGATTCTTCGCCGAATCGGTTCCCGGGTTTTTGCTGCGCCGGGACATGGGTGACATGTTTCGCAGAGCTTCCATTGTTTACGGCTTGATCTTCCCGCACTGGCAAAACTCATTTCATAATCGGAATGAACCAATTCCCAACGGAGTCACGTGCATGGTCTCGCACCCCGACCTTCCCCAAGAAACCGCCCCGAAAGCCGCTCATTCCCAAGAAGAGCAACGTCTCCTGCTGCGTCACGTCCGCTGGGAAACCTACGGCCAGATCCGCGACGACGTCGAGACTCCCGCTGTCCGCATGGCCTATGACGGAGCGAATCTTGAAATCATGTCGCCGTCATTCCTCCATGAGCGTTTCAGTGCGCTGCTGGGCCGGTTTGTCGAGTGTCTTGCCCAAGAAAGAGGGATCCCCCTCGCCAGCGGCGGCTCCACGACGTTTCGCCGGTCCGCCCTGCTGCGGGGGCTCGAGCCCGACCGCTGCTACTGGCTGGCCCATGAGCCGCAGGTGCGCGGGGTGGTGGAATTCGACCCCGACACATTCCCTCCTCCCGATCTGGCGATCGAGGTCGAGATCAGCCGTTCGCTGCTCGACCGTCTCGAGATCTACCACCAACTGGGTGTTCCCGAGATCTGGCGCTGCGATGGAACTGCGGTCGCATGCCTGCTGCGGCAGCCCGACGCCGGCTATCGCACCGCCGAGTTCAGCCTGTCGTTCCCCTGGCTGGCCCCGTCCCAGATCGCCCCTTTCCTGGCGGTCGATCCTCAAGTCACCGAAAACGAACAACTGCGCCGCTTCCTCGAATGGTCGCGGCGATTGGGGTGAATCGTTTGCGGGACTGGCGATCCGTCACGCTCTTCCCACGAGTGGCCCGATCCCGGTCGATGGACTGCGGGGGAGTGTCCCCCTCACCTGCCATTTCTGTCGGAAAACTGGTATCCTCCGGTCGCTGAACGGCCCTGTTTTGCGGGCTGGGCTCCGGACTCCCCACTGGGAGTCGACATCGCCCGATCCCGCCGATCTGTTCCGGTTGGTCATCGTGGAACGAGGGGAATCCACGCATTCAAGCCCCCAGGACGGCAGCTCTCGAAACCGTCCAGGAGCGGCACTGTCTGCTCACCTGGCCCTGCTCGCGCGGTACTTCATGACCACTCCCCACGATCGATTTCTGCTCGCCGCCACTGTACCTGTCGATGGTTGGCACGGAGGGGGCGACCTCGCGGAAGCCCAGGCGCTGCTGGCCGCGCATCCCGACCTCTCCACCCACAGCATTCACGCCGCCGCCGTGCTGGGAGACTCCATGGCGGTTGCCCGGTTTCTGCAGGGCGAGCCGGGCCTGGCCACCACCCCCGGCGGACCCCGCGGGTGGGATCCGCTCACGCACCTTTGTTTCTCGCGATACCTCCGGCTCGACCCGGGCCGGTCCGAGGGGCTTGTCGAATCGGCCCGACAACTGCTGTTGGCGGGGGCGAACCCCAACACCGGCTGGAACGAGACCCTTCCCGAGGGGCGCGAGTTTCTGGAAGCGGTGATGTATGGAGCGGCCGGGATCGCGCAGCACCCCGGCCTGACCCGGCTGCTGCTGGAATTCGGAGCCGACCCCAACGACGAAGAAACTTCCTACCACGTCCCCGAGACGTACGACCTCACCGTGCTGAGGATCCTGCTCGAATCGGGACGCTTCAACGCCAACAGCCTGGCCACGGTCCTGCTGCGCAAGTGCGACTGGCATGATGTCGAGGGAGTCCGGCTTGCGCTGCAGTTCAATGCCGATCCCAACCGCCAGACCGTCTGGGGGCGGACCGCCTTCCACCAGGCGGTGATCCGCAGCAATCCCCTCGCCATCGTTCAGGCAATGCTCGACCATGGGGCCGATCCCACGCTTCCGTTTCATGGCGCACCCGGTTTCGTGCTGGCCGCCCGCGAAGGGCGGGGTGACATTCTGCGTCTGCTGCAAGAGCGGGGCTGGAACCTGGAGTTCACCGGGGTCGACCGGCTGCTGGCGGCGTGTGCCCTGGGAGACATGGCCCAGGCTCGCCGACTCGCCTCCGACCTGTATGGAACGACCGGCCCTGATCCGCTTGACGCGGGGCGCTGGCTGGGGCGGTTCGCCAATTCGGGAGATCCGGCCAGTGTCGGCGCACTGCTCGACGTGGGGTTGCCGGTGGATGCCGAGTGGCCGGAGGGACTCGATTTCCTGAACATTCCTCCCCGCAGCACCGCCCTGCATGTCGCTGCCTGGCGGGCCCGGCACCCGGTGGTTGCGCTGTTGGTCGCGCGGGGGGCCGAGATCCACCGGAAGGACGGTCTGGGACGCACCCCGCTGGATCTCGCGGTGAAGGCCTGTGTCGATTCGTGGTGGACCGACCGGCGGACGACCGAATCAATCGTCACGCTGCTGGCCGCCGGGGCCGACCGCACCAGGATCACCCTCCCCACCGGTTATCCCGCAGCGGACGAGATCTTGCAGCACCGCTGAACCGCCCCCCGCCCCCGGAAGCCTCCCCACTTCGACAGCCGGGGAAACCCCACGGATTTGCGGTTGATTGCACCCACGGCCGTCGACGATCATCCAGGCGTGCCCTCTCCCCTGTCCCCCGGGTTCGTGTCATGTGCCCCCTGTCCAGAACTCCGCAACCTCGTCGACCC
Organism: Planctomycetaceae bacterium; assembly: GCA_046339535.1. Taxonomy (GTDB): domain Bacteria; phylum Planctomycetota; class Planctomycetia; order Planctomycetales; family Planctomycetaceae; genus UBA10511. The sequence goes on from JBKDUK010000330.1 coordinate 3,987, forward strand.
GGTCCCACCCGGCGCGAGCTGCTGCAGGTGGGGGGGGCTCGGGGCCTGGGGATTGTTGGCCAATCGCCTGGCCTGCGTCCCGGCGATCCAGGCGAACCCTGCGGACTTGCCCAGCTTTGGCCGGGCCAAGTCGTGCCTGCTCATTTACAAATATGGCTCCCCGCCGCAGCACGAGACCTTCGATCCCAAGCCCGATGCGCCGGTCGAGATCCAGGGGGAACTGAAGGCCATTCCGACGGCCCTGCCGGGGGTGGCCATCGGCGAACGGCTGCCCCGCATCGCCCAGATCATGGACCGCCTCACGGTGGTCCGGTCACTCACGCATCCCTACCCGCTGCATGGCACCGTCTACGCCACCACGGGCATTCCCGATGTGGATACGAAGATCGAGGCGATGCCCCGGCACAAGCGGCAGTGGCCGTTCATCGGGTCGATCGTCGATTACCTCGATGAACAACGGCACCTGCGTGCGGGTCACACCGGTCTGCCGGCACTCCCCCGCAACATCGCCCTGCCGTTCGTGATGGGGTCGAAGAACGAGTATCCCCCGCTGGCGGGTCCCTATGGCGCGATGCTGGGGCAGAAGTACGATCCGGTCTGCACCGACTTCCGTCCCGAGGGGACGCACCTGGCGCCCGAGATCCTCCCGGGCAAGGCGTTCCGCGATCCGCTGTTGGGGATCCGCCCCACCGATCGGCTTGAACTGGCGGGAACGTCGGCCACCGGTCTCGATCCGGCCCGGCTGGGGCCGCGGCGGGCCCTGCTCGAGCAAATCCAGCACGGCCGGACCGATCTCGACCGACACGAGCGGGGGGCAGCGTTCCGCCTGCAGCAGCAGCAGGCGTTTGACCTGCTCTCGACCGGCCGCCTGCAAGAAGCGCTCGACTACACCGCCGAGCCCCCAGCGGTGCGCGAGGCGTATGGCATGACGCTGTTCGGGCAGTCGTGCCTGGCGGCCCGCCGGCTGATCGAGGCCGGGGGGCGATTCGTCACGGTCTTCTGGGACGCCTACGGGCTGAATAATGGTTCCTGGGACACGCATCACAACCACTACGGTCGGCTGAAGGAGTTCCTGCTGCCGGTGTTCGACCAGGCGTTCAGCACATTGATTCTCGACCTCGAGCAGCGCGGCCTGCTCGACGAGACACTGGTGCTGGTGATCAGCGAGCATGGCCGCACCCCCCAGATCGACTCGAAGCCCGCCGGAGCAGGCCGGCACCACTGGTCCCGGGCGTACTCTCAGGTTTACGCGGGCGGGGGTCTGGCCCGGGGGACGGTCATTGGCCGGACGGACCGTCACGCCGGGGATGTGGAAGCAACCCCCATCTCGCCCAAAGACATTCTGGCCACCGCCTTCCATCTGTTGGGTTTCGATCCCGACACGACGGTTCCCGATCCGGAAGGACGGCCCATGCCTGTAACGGGCACCGGCCGGGTCCGCCCCGAATTGCTGGGCTGAATGTCGGATTCGCGGGCCATCCCGTGAGTGTTCCCTGGCCGCGATTGCTGCCGGATGCGCGGGTCGGTCAACCGCAAACCTGGGCGGTCGCTGCGAACACTTCCCTTGCCGGAAAGACTCCTGGCACGAAAACGCCAGCAGCCAGGTCCACCGGTCACTGGGCTGACCGATGGGCCTGGCGGGCGTTTGCGAAGGCCGCGGCTGCGGGCGCTTTATTGAGGTTCGGCCGGGAGAGCCGGGACCGGTTCGATGGACCCGTTGGGCAGCCCCTGCATCTTGAGGGGGCCCGACTTGCTCCGCAGGTTTTCGGGTTGCGGCTGGGGAGGCAGGCCATCGGGAGTGACCACGGTCAGACCAGAGGCCGACCGGCCACCCACGAAGTCCAGCCCACCGGCCGGGAGATCGTTGGCGAACGCCTCGGGCTCGGTGTGGACGGGGTCGGCATCGGGGGCGTCGAAGGCGAACGTGCGAGCCCATGCCCGGCGGATGGCGTCGCGCTGGGCCTCTTCGTTCCACGGCCCTTCGGCCAGCTTGACGTTGTTGATCTCCAGCAGCGTTCCCTTGCGGTAGTGCAGGTCGGTGAGCGCCTTGTTGTACTCGATGACCGCGGTGTAGAAGGCCACTTCCGCCTCCGCCGCCCGCCGCCGGGTCTGCAGGAACTGGTCGAGCAGCACGCTGGTCTCAACGTTCGGGACACCCAGCCGGTAGCGGCTCTCACGCCCGGCGATCTGGGCCTCGGCGGTCTGCCAGCGGTTGTACGCCGTCTGGGCGGTCTGGTAGCGCCAGGCGAGGTCCTGGAAGGTCTTGGTGAGCTCGTGCGAGATTTCCTTCTCCTGCAGGGCCAGCACCTCGCGGGCCTTGGCGACCCGCAGCTCGTAGTTGCGCACCTGCGAGAGGGCCGAGCGGAAGCCGAGAGGAACCGAGAACTGCAGTCCCGCCTGCCAACCGGTGGTGTCTCCCTCGAACATCGTGCGGTAGGCGCTCTGCAGGTTGGCTCCGGTGGTGCCGGGAGGGCCGTTGGATCCCCACAGGTTGTTGCCGAAGCCGTTGAGCTGATACCCCGAGACGAAGTTCAACTGCGGGTTGGTCAGACTCTCGGCGGCCGTCAGCTGCAGCTCGAGGCTCTTGATGTTCCACTTCTGCTTCCGCAGTTCCTCCCGGCGGGTCAGCGCCTCGGCCAGGCTGATGTTCCAGTCGGGATCGAACTTCGAGATCGAGGGATCGTCGGACGGACGCAGAATCTGACCGTCGGCACTCGGCAGCCCGCACAGACGGCGGAGCTGTGTTTCGAGGTTGTAGATTTCCTGGAGGGTGTTCTCGGCCCGCTGGCGCCCATCGTAGTAGGCTTCGCGTGACTGCTGTTCGTCCAGTTCCGAGAACCGGCCTCCCAACTGGTACTTGGCGGCGAACCGCCACGATTCCAGGAAGCTGTCGCGGGCCTGCACGGCCGCGTCGTAGGCCCGGTAGGCGAGGTACAGATCCCAGTAGGTGTCTTCCACATCCCGCAGCATGTTCCGGACCGACACCTCGAAGTCGACCAGGCTGATGTCGGCGTTGATGCGCGAGATCACCACACCCTGGCTCACCCCGGTGATGCCCGAGAAGGCGGGGTTGATGGGACCGGCGATGCGGGTGAATTCGGTTCCCGCCCCCGCCCACAGGGGCTGGGTATAGGTCAGCGCCATGTTCCCGGAATAGGCCGAGGGGAACAGTTGGAAGTCCTGGTTGGTCCACAAATAGTTCATGTTGTGGCTGAGGGCGACGTTGGCCCCGTAGGCGAACGTCTTGGTCAGCGACGACTGGAACTGTCCGGTGTCCTGGCTGAGGACCGAGCCGTCGGTCAGCCCACCCGCCAGGAAGAAGTTGTTCTGGTACGCGTTGTTGTTCCCCCAGACCATGCTGGTGTTGAAGCGGGGGTCAAACTGGGCCAGCGCCGCCTCGACACCCTGGCCACCAAACAGCACACCGCTGTTGCGGATCGCCGGGTCGTAGATCGAGGGGATGTTGTCGGCATTCGCGAAGACCTGGGTCCCCGCGGTACGGAAGTCGCCCCGGGTGCGGACGATGCGGTTGTTGGAGAGGGCGAGGTGGATCGCCTCGGAGAGCGTCAGGTCACGCACCTGGTCTTTGGAGCGGTCTCCCAACCGGCGGGGATCTTCGGCCACCAGGGGCTCTTCCAGAGTCTCCGAAGGTGTGTCGGAATGCTGGATCTTCAGCTCGCTGTCGGTGTATTCGCAGAGATAGTCGTACTCTCCCTTGTCACCGATGTACGACAGCCGTTTCTCGGCCCCCGTACAGCCTGGCAACATGGCCCCCAGCACGATCGAACAGACCCACTTCTTCCAGAGGGCACGTTGAGCAGCGGTGGACTGTCGGCGCATGGCAGACCTGGCGTTGAGTTGAATCCCGTCAGTGCAATGGGGCGGAATTCGCCCACTGTCACCCTTCCTCCGCGCATCCCGAGCCGTAGCGCGACATCCCTGTCGGCGACACACCACCGGCGCAATGACCGGTACAAACGGCAGAACACGCTCAGGTGTTATCGGCGGATCAATCCGCAAGGTTTGACCAATTCCCACCACCAGATTTTGCAACAATGTGTATTTATGAACACATTCCACAACCGGAATCCGCGTTGTGGAAGAACGCCCGACAGCGGTCACACGCAGGTCGTCCGCGGCTGTTCCGGAGGACGCGTGAAGTCTGTTCCGGACCCTCTTGTACAGCCCCGACCCAACGATCTCGACCGGGCCCGCAAGCAAGTCCTCAAAAGTGGATGTAAGTCATTGCCAAAAAAGGATTTAAAACTTGACACCAAGCCCTCGCCAACCCCCCCGCCAGCTTTGCATTCCACCGCCCGCAAGTGTATGCTCTGTTCAGTGTGGCAATCTCTCTTCCAGCAGGTGGTCGCCCGGGCTTTCCGGGATTGACAACAGGGTGTCGATTCGGTGCGGGTCCTGGCTCCTGAACGATGGGCTGGCTGGCCTGACGATTGGCCCTCGGCTGTGTCGGTGTTGTCCTGCGGCGGGCCATGTGGGGGAGCGATTCCGGGGTGGAATGGTGCTGCTGGTGCGTCGCCGGGTGGTCGCGGAGGCGACTCTCGCCCCCTCGGCGCGTAAGGTGGAGCGTGGGGTGGTTTCCACCCGGATGGTTTTCTTCTTCGAGGAGCGTGTCTGGTGTCGACCGATGGCAATGTGAGCGACGATCGCATTCGTCCGCTGGATATCCAGGACGAAATGCGGACCAGCTACCTGACCTACGCCATGAGCGTCATCGTCAGCCGGGCTCTCCCGGATGTCCGCGACGGGCTCAAGCCCTCCCAGCGCCGCATCCTGGTGGCGATGAACGACCTGAACCTCTCACCCGGCGCGTCGCGCACCAAGTGCTCGAAGATCGCCGGTGAGACGATGGGCAACTATCACCCGCACGGCGACCAGGCGATCTACCCCACGCTGGTCCGTCTCGCCCAGACGTGGATGATGCGCGAGGTGCTGATCGACAAGCAGGGGAACTTCGGTTCGCTGGCCGGTCTGCCCCCCGCCGCGATGCGGTATACCGAAGCCCGGCTCTCCCCGGTGGCCGCCGAACTGCTGGATGATCTCGACCGCGACACCGTCGACTTCATTCCCACCTACGACCAGCAGCGGATGGAGCCGGTGGTGCTCCCCTCGCGGGCCCCCAACCTGCTGATCAACGGCTCGTACGGGATCGCGGTCGGCATGGCGACCAGCATCCCCCCGCACAACCTCGACGAGTCGTGCGACGCGGTGATGAAGCTGATCGACAACCCCGAAGCCTCGATCTGGGAACTGATGGAGGTGTTGCCGGGTCCCGATTTCCCCACGGGGGGAATCATCTGCGGCCGCAACGGCATCCGCCAGGGATACCTCACCGGCCGTTCGACCATCACCCTGCGGGCCCGTACCCACTTCGAAACCGAGAAGAACAGCGACGTCATCGTCGTCACCGAGATTCCCTACCTGGAGACCCGCGACCGGGTCCGCGAGAAGCTCGAGCAGCTGGTCCGCGACGATCGCATCCAGGGGATCTCGAAGATCGTCGACCTGACCGACCGCAATACGCCCGAGTGGCAGGTGCGGCTGCACCTAGTGCTGCGCCGCGATGCCTACCGCGACGTCGTCCTCAACCAGATTTTCTAGTTCTATCCGCTGCATGGGACGTTCAGCATCATACTGATGGCCCTTGTCGTAAACCTGCCGCAGACGCTCACCATCAAGGAACTGCTGCAGGAATTCATCCGCCACCGCGTCGACGTGCTTCGCCGGCGGACCGAATTCCTGCTGGGGGAAGCCCGCAAACGGCAGCACACCGTCGAAGGGCTGCTGATCGCCCAGCTCAACATCGATGAGGTCATCGACACCATCCGCAAGAGCGCCAGCCGCTCCGAGGCGAAGGAACGCCTGCAGACCCTGCAGGTCCCCGGGGGGCTCATCGAACGGGCCTTGGGAGAAAAGGGGTGGGCCGCGTTCACCGCCGACCGCGGCGCCAGCGAGAACTACACCCTCTCGGCGACCCAGGCCGAGGCGATCGTCGCGATGCAGCTCGGCTCACTGGCCGGCCTCGAGCGCGACAAGCTGGGTGAAGAATTCCGCAAGCTGCTCGACGACATCGCCGAGTACCAGCGGCTGCTCTCCGACGAGGCCCACATCCTGGCGCTCGTCCGCGACGAGATGGAAGAGATCAAGCGGAAGTACGGCGACAAGCGCCGCACCGCCATCAGCGACGAGGAAATCGGCGAGGTGCTGCGGGATGATCTCATCCCGGAAGAGACCATGGCGGTCACCCTCTCGCACCGCGGGTACATCAAGCGGATGGAACTGTCGACCTACCGCGCCCAGAAACGGGGGGGCCGGGGAATCGCCGGGGCCAAGACCGACGAAGAAGACCCCATCCAGCACCTGTTCGTCGCCAGCACGCACGACTACCTGCTGTTCTTCACCGACCGCGGCAAGGTCTTCTGGCAGAAGGTCTACGACCTCCCCTTGCTGAACCGCACCGCCAAGGGACGGGCCGTGGTCAATCTGCTCAACCTCCAGGAGGGAGAGAAGGTCTTCAACTGCCTGGCCGTGCGCGACTTCGACGATGTCCGCCAGGTGGTCATGGCGACCCGCAACGGGGTCGTCAAGAAGACCAGCCTCTCCGAGTACAGCCGCCCCAAGGCGGGAGGGATCATCGCCATCCGCCTCGAAGAGGGGGACGAGCTGATCGACGTGGTGATTGTCTCCCCAGGGCAGGATCTGCTCATCGCCACGACCCGCGGCATGGCCATCCGCTTCTCGCAGGATGACGCCCGCAGCATGGGCCGCGCCACCTATGGCGTGAAGGGGATCGACCTGGCTGCAGGAGACTTCGTCGTGGGCATGGTGGTGGCCGACCCCGCCCGCGACCTGTTGACCGTCTGCGAAAACGGCTACGGCAAGCGGACTCCCTTCGGCGGCAGCGACGAGAGCGGTGAAGAGACCGAGGAAACTCCCGTCGAGACCACCGACTCGACCCCTCCCGCAGGGGAAGGAGAGGCGGTCGAAGAGGGGGCCAAGGGAGGCCCCGCCGGCTATCGCCGCCAACGCCGGGGTGGCAAGGGACTGCGCAACATCCGCTGCACCGAGCGAAATGGCCTCGTGGTCGATGTGATCTCGGTATCTGACCAGGACGAAGTCCTGATGGTCACTGCCAACGGGATCATCCAGCGGATCCGGGCGGTCGACATCAGCCGGATCGGCCGCAACACCCAGGGGGTCCGCGTGATCCGCCTCGACGAGGGAGACAAGCTCGTTGGAATGGCCCGGGTCCCCGCGGAAGAAGCGATCGATGCGACTCCCGCCGCCGACGCGTCGGCCCCCCCCGCGATCGAGCCTCCCGCCACCGACCCCCCCACTTCCTCCGCCGAGTAAACCGCACGCGACTCCACCGCACGGGTGGTGGTGTTCCCACTGGTTCCCCCCGGGAATCAGACGCTGCGCCCGGAGGAACGGTTCCCCACCCTGGTTCCGATTTTCAGATCGGCCCAGCCGGGAACCCTGCTGTGTCCAACCCGTCGTCCCGGCGGCATCAACCGCCACGCGCCGTTCCGTTGGCTCACGATCTCGCCCCCTGCCTCCCCGGCCGAACCATTCCTGAAGGAAGTGCATCGGGGGATCTGGCTTCGACTCGGCTCGTGAAAACGAACTCTTCGTGGCCGCACCCTGGCGCACGGTCCTCGCTCCAGGCGCAACGCAATCCGCCCCCCCGCGCCTGTCCGTAACCCAGGGCAGACAAGTCCTTCAGACTGGCTCCGGACCCCTCGGTATCTTGAAGTGCCGGGCTGAATTTCGGTTCCATCCCGGGCTCGACGACGAATTCCCGCCCACGAACCACGGTCCACGACCCATGGTTGTTGAGATGGCCAATCACGAAGCACATCCGCGGGAAGACCAGCGGAAACTCCACCCGGTGCCTGCGACAACTTGCCAACGCACCGGTCGTCGATACCGATCAAACCCGGGTGGCCCGTTTTCCAGATCGGAACATCGGCTGGGCGGGGAAGCTGGGGTCTGCTGATACTGTATTCCAGACATCCACCGGCCCTTCCGCCGGGAAATGACCAGGGCCGTCTATCCTGGGGAAAGACGGCCCTGGGTGTGTGAAGTCGATTCCGCCTCGGGACTGTGGTCCGACCTGGGTCAGACCACGGCCACTCCCGGCGATTCGCAGCCGGTCAGGCGAGGATTCCCTCGACGTGCTCGGCCTGCACCAGTTCGCGGGGCTGGTTGAGGTGGTTGTATTGGATGGTGTTGGGGGGAATCCCCATGCAGTGGTAGACCGTCGCCACCAACTGGACCGGGTGCACCGGGTTCTCGGTGGGAGCCGAGCCGGTCTTGTCCGACTTGCCATGCACATAGGCCCGCTTGATGCCCGCCCCCGCCACCACGGCGGTGTAGCAGTACGGCCAGTGGTCGCGGCCGTCGTCCGAGTTCGAATTCCCCGAGGTGCTCACCCCGCGGATTGGGCTGCGGCCGAATTCACCCAGGGCCACCACCAGCGTCTCCGCCAGCATGCCGCGCTGGTCGAGATCGCTGATCAAAGCCGAGAGGCCGCCATCGAGCATGGGGGAGTTCTGGTTCTTCATCCGGCCCGACAGGCCGACGTGCACGTCCCACGAGTGATTGTCGGAATTGGCGACCTTCGGCCAGATCACCTCGACGAACCGGGTCCCGGCCTCAATCAGCCGGCGGGCCAGCAGGCAGCTTTGGCCGAACGTGTTCCGGCCATACAGGTCGCGCGTCTCGCTCGATTCCTTGGTGAGGTCGAACGCGTCGCGGGCCTTCCCCGAGAGGACCAGCCCCAGGGCCTTGCCGTAGTACTCGTTGATGGCCGTCTTCGCG
>JBKDUK010000331.1:0-56294 GCA_046339535.1 Planctomycetaceae bacterium
TCAGATTGCAGGCTGCAATTCGCCTGCATGAAGCCGGAATCGCTAGTAATCGCAGATCAGCTATGCTGCGGTGAATGTGTTCCTGAGCCTTGTACACACCGCCCGTCAAGCCACGAAAGCGGGGAGCATCCAAAGTCGCCGTGTCAACCGCAAGGGGACAAGCGCCTAAGATGAGCTCCGTGATTGGGACTAAGTCGTAACAAGGTAACCGTAGGGGAACCTGCGGTTGGATCACCTCCTTTCTAAGGATTTGATTGAACTACCAAAACCAGACCCATCCGTCGCTTACTTCCAGCTCTCCAACCAATGCATACACCCCCGCCTTGGGCCGCAACCCAAGGCGGGGTTTTTTATGCGCTGAGCACGCCGGCGTTTTATTCTGTTTGAGGAACCCGGCTCTGGCGGTCTGACTCAGCACCACGCGGTTGCTGTCGGATCACTGCGATTCGTGGTGTTCTCACTCTGCTGTTTTTGCTTGGGGTGGCTGCCGTGGCATTCCGATGGGGGCTGCCGTCCGTTCCCAGGTTTCCTGCTGGGATATTGGGTTTCAACAGCGGTTCAAGTGCCGGCCAATCCCAGGTTGGGCGGAGATTCACTCCGCGATCCTCACGAATCGGGCTGCTGACATTGCTGGGTTGCTTGGCGGAGGTGTCCGTTCGGTTGGCTGGGCGTGTGGCAGCCGCGGCCTGTTTCGGGTTTCGGATGTGCCGTTATTGGCGGTCTCCCGTTCCTGAGCCCTTGGCCGTGCGGGTCTGTAACGTGCCGAGTTCTGGTTCGGCCGGCGACGCTCTGCCGGGGCCTGGCGGTTCGTACGCTTTTCTGACCTGTCTGTTCGAAATCACGGGTTACGGACCGAGTTGATTGGTGGGCTCGATTTTGGGGAGTGGCCCGGGGCTGTCGGTCTCGCGCGTCAGGTCAGGTGGAGAGGGAAGATTGGATGGGATGGGATTGGATGCTGCCCAGTTTCGATTTGCTTCGCGGGGGACGACACCATTCGCCGGGTTGCGGTGGGGTGGCGAGGTCCCTGGATATTGGCTGACCTGTTTTGAATGCCCCCCAAGCAGCTGCTTCTGTGCCTCGCATCGAGGCTCTGCCCAATGCGAAAAACCCCGCCTGGGGACTGAGCCCAAGGCGGGGTTTCTGAAGCGGCCGTTCAGACGCCGCTGTGTTGTTCCCCGACGTCATCCGCATTCTTTTGTCGCCGGCGGACCGCCCGCACCACGATTGCTCCAGCGACCCCGGTCAGCATCAACACCATGCTTCCCGGTTCCGGAGTACTGTATTCACGGACGATATTCAGGGCGTAGGTTCCCCCCTCCGGGATTAACTGACCTTCGAGGAACGTGGGACCATCGTAAAAATAGGTACGATATCTCGAGACGCCCACGATATAGCTTCCAGGATTGAGTTCCAGATTGCGGATCGCCGAGTTGTACCAGCCGCCAATTAACAATGGCCGGTTATCTCCCGGGTCGTCGCCACGATCATCATTGGACTCCATCAGAAAACCATCGGAGTTCCAGATCCCGATTTGGGTATCAAAATTTGTTCCGATCGGAGTGGAGTCGACATCCAAAGTCACCCATCCCTGTCGTCGGTTCGTGAACTGGTAAAAGTCATACCCTGCTGTCGCTCGCCCATGCTGGAGGATGGTGACGTGTGAAGATCTGGCTGAGTTGGTAATTGTTGGATTTACTCCGAATGTGAAACCGCTATCCACATTCTGCGGGTTTCCGATGTCCCCGGCGCTTTGGGAATCAATCTGCCCGGCATAGACCAATCCGGGGGCCAACAGACACATCCACAGCACTTGGCAGCAGGTCTTCATGATGTTCTTTCCCTGGATTTGAGCCCCAGTCATCGATTTGGCCAGGTACGCAACATGCGCATCTGGAATTCTGGCCAAAAGAATTTGCGGGGCGCTCTGGCGGTTTGTGGCCTGGCCGACAGTTGGCCTTCCACGATCACGTCGGGGTGTCTGACCCACTGCTGCCGGTCTTCAAAAAAAGGATCGTTCCCACAGGCTGGCCGGATTCCGCTGGGCAGAACCGCGTTTCCTGTGGTCTCCTCGAAGGGCTGAGGGGTGGGTTGGTGTCCCCTGCGTACCAGAGTGAGCGTTGAATGCCGCGGAGTGTTACAGAATTATCTCAATTGCTCGCGGGGTATTCGAACAGAACCGATCGGGGGGTTGCTCCGGGGGGGGCTGGTTCCGATTGCCGCAGGAGATTCCCGTTCCGGCAGGGACAAGGCCCCCCCCGGATTTCGTGAGGACCTGGCGTCTCGGCTGCGTTCTGCTGACGGACCGATGCCCCCAGGAGGCTGGTCGCGATGGAACGTGGACTGCGCCCGGTGCGGCCGGAATGTCCAACCCTCGTCAAACTGGAGCCGATTGGGGAGAGTCCTCGTGCGCAGCGGTTTCCCCGCTTGATGTTCTCCCTGTGGTGCGCGACACTGGAGGCAGGGATCGCACCGGATCGTGATTCCAGTCTCCATTCCGCTCAGGAGGAACCAATGCAAATGCGCAGCGCGCGAGTTGGCCAGACGGCTCTGATTCTCTGGCTGGGGCTCTGGGGAGTCGACTCGCTTCAGGCGGGGACCATTCTCTTTAACCAGGCTCCGCAATATCCCGGCCTCTACAATGCCGCCGTCTCTCAGAACCAGGCGTCGGGGGCCCAGTATCAGACCTACGATAATTTCTCCCTCGCCGGGGGCGGCACCGTCAGCCAACTCACCTGGCAGGGGTTCTACTGGAATCGCCTGAATCACTACGCCAATCCCCCCGCCCCGAATACCACCAGCTTTCAGGTGGGGTTCTTTCAGAACAACCTGGGGCTGCCCGGCACACTCGTCGCGGGGCCCATCCTGCTGACCAGTGTGAAGTCGACCATCGTGGGGAATTCGACCTTCAATGGCGATCCGGTCCAGATCCGCAACTACAGTGCCAACCTGCAGTCGAGCTTCAGCGCCTCTCCTGGGACCACCTACTGGCTCTCGATTGTCTCGTTTGCCTCCGGGGCTCCGCCCGAATGGCTGTGGACCTCGGGTCAGGGGGGAGACAACTACTCCGCGCAGGAACAATACGGGGTCAGCCTGACCCAGATTCCGCGCGATCGTGCGTTTGCCCTGTACAGTGCGAATCTGGGAGAGCCGGCACCGCCGTTGATCCCCGAGCCGGGCACCTGCGTCCTGGCGGGGTTGGGGCTCGTGAGCTGGCTCTCTGCCCGGGCCCTGCGCCGGGCGGGTTGAGATCAGGAGGAGGCCCGCACTCCGGGCCGGTCGGCTCGCGTGATCAAAAAACAAGACCGACGTCCGGCAGGACGTCGGTCTTGTTGAGTGTCCGTCGGCAGGGGGACAATTGAGCCCACCGCAGGCCGTCGCCCCAGTGTCTCAAAACTCTCCGGGCACATCCCGTCCTGCGCGGGTTGCGAGGGAGAGATAGGTGGCGTGGTTGATATTGGCGCTGATGAACCGCACGCTGCCGTCTCCGAGGAGGAAATTCGCTCCCCCCACGTGGTTGCTGCCGAAATCGTCGAAGTGGTTGTCGGGATGGTTGGGAGTGTGGTCGGTCGAGCCCAGGATCCGTTGGGCGGCCTCTTCCCCCTCGGGAATGTGGCCCGCCCATGTCGAGAACCACCCGAGGTTTTCGACCGTACGGCGCTCTCCCGCCATGAAGGTCTGAGTCAGCCCATCCAGCACATCCCCCAGCCGCATGGAACTGTTGTGAAACAACACACCATTGCCCTGGCAGGTCACTCCGGGGGGGAGTTCTTCACATTCGTGCATCTCGGTCGTCCCGAAATTGCCGATGTAGTTACCGGTCGCCAATTCCGCCAGCGGTGACTCATCCTCGTGGGAGAGAATGGTGAACTTCTGTCCGCCGCTGTCGGAGGGACAACGGAAGACCGCCAGAGGGGTACCGCGGATCTCCAGATTCTGGGGCTCGAGGACCGATTGGCTGAAGTTGATCCGGCTGTAAAGCGGAGACTGGTCGAGTTGGGGGAGCACTTTCGCACCCCACCCCCACCCGTTTAACCCATGGACCGCGGCCGTCATCAATTGGGGATCGACTCCGACCCATGCCGGGGGAAGCATGTTGTGGGTATCGTGGTAATTGTGCAGGGCCAGTCCCAACTGCTTGAGATTGTTTTTGCACTGCGTTCGGCGGGCCGCCTCACGGGCCTGTTGCACGGCCGGCAGCAGCAAGGCCACCAGAATGCCAATGATCGCAATCACCACCAACAATTCAATCAGGGTAAAACCCCGACGCATCCGACGCTGTCTCATGTGAAATCCCCCACGGTTCCATCTGCTGACCACTGCCAACTCCACTGGTCACCCCCACCGGCACGCTTTGACATCGACGCGACACGTGCCGCACGTGCTGGGTTGCAATTCGAGTCAAATCGCGTGTGAACGACTTATGCAACTCGACTGCAACTATGATCCTATCCATGTCACGACTCGAAGGCAAATGGAATCGGGCTGAATGCGGCCGGGAGATTGGGGAGGGGCTGTGTCGCCCCCCCTCCCTCAAGAAACGGCCAGTCCCGCCCCGCGCCCACACACCGGGGGCCGGTCGGGGAGGTGGTCGCCTCGGGGCGGCGTCGGTAGACTCGGGTTTGATTCTCAGGTTTTCTCCCGGTTGTCGCCCCGTGTCCGTCCCGCAGCCCCCCCTTGACCGCCACCGGTTCCTGAGGATGGCCATTCCGTTTGAAGCGGGGTTGGTCCCGGTTGCCGTGCTGTGGGCCTGGTTCTGGGGGCTTTCCCTGGCCGACTGGCTGCGACAGCCCGGACGGGGGCTGCTCTGGGGCATTGTCGCCACGGTCCCCCCGCTGATCTGCCTCGTGATCGTGCGGGCGATCCCCTGGAAGCCGCTCCGGCGGGTGGGGGAGTTCCTGAACGGGGTGTTGGGGCCGGCACTCGCCCAGTGCACCCTGTTCGAACTGGCTGTCGTGGCCCTGTTGGCGGGACTGGGCGAGGAATTGCTGTTCCGGGGAGCCTTGCAGCCGGTCCTCGGGCTGCCGCTCGCCAGCGTCCTGTTCGCCCTGGCCCATTTCATTACTCCCACCTACGCGCTGCTGACCGGGCTGATGGGGCTCTATCTGGGCTGGCTGGCCGAGGCGTCGGGGACCCTGTGGACCCCCATCGCGACCCACGCCCTGTACGATTTCATTGCGTTTCTGGTGGTGATTCGCGATGTGCGGCGGTCGACTGCCGACCGGCTGGAGCCATTTCCCCCCGGGACACCCCCGACGGCGTGATCGGGACGTGTGTCACTCGCTCGCCGCTGGACCGCCTGGCTGCGACCCGGCCCCCACCCGGGAATCACCCGGCTTTGGAAGGCGCGGGGCCCGCTTCGGAGGCACCGGCTCCGGGGCTGCCAGCGCCCGGATTGCCCGAGGCGGGGGGGGCGGCGGCCTCGGCCTGCCGCTGGTGGTAGACGGCCCGCTGCTCGTCCTGCTTCGCGGTGTAGTAGTCGGCCAGGCTGCGGTGCGCCTCGGTATTTTGTGGATCCAATTCCAGCACATTCCGCAGCCACGACGCTCCGTCGTCGGGTGAATCGTATTTCAGCAGGGTCTGGCCAATCTCCAGCCGCGAGGGGATGTCATTCGGGTCTTCCTTCGCCTGGTCCATCAGGTTGCGGGCCCGGCCCAGTGCCGCCTGGGCCCGTCCCACGAACTCCAGATGTTCGCCCGCCTCGTCGCCGCGTCCCGACTGCTGCAGCGCCGTCGCGTACAGAAACCGCAGCCGATACTCCTTGGGCCGTTCCCGGACCAGCGGTTCCAGCCAATCGATGGCCGCGGCGGGCTGCTGATCTTTGAGCTCGATCTGCGCCATCATCATGCGGGGGGCGTACCCCTGGGGATCTTTCTGCAACACCTGTTCGAGCTGCTGCCGGGCCGCCGCCACATCTCCCTTTTCGAGCAGGCAGTGCCCCAGTGCCGTGGCCATGTCGGTGTCGTTCGGATTGCGCCGCAGCAGCTCCCGCACATGCCGTTCGGCCTCGTCGTACTGTTCCTCATCGACCAGCGCCTCGGCCAGATAGCGGCGAATGTCGTCCCGTCGGGGGGCCAATTCCAGGGCTCGGCGAAAGGCGTCGACCGCCTTTTTGTCGCTTCCCGCGTGCGCCTCGTACAATCCCAGACTGAAATACGGTTGAGGATCGCGCGGATAGTCCTGCTGCCAGACTTCCGCCAGGCGCAGCCCCTCGGCGAAGTTGTAATTCGCGAAGAATCCACTGACGTAGGCTTCGCAGATCTCGGCTCCGTCGGTCTCGGAGAACTCGGTCAACAGCCGGGGGAGTTGCGGAGCGGCTTCTTTCATCCGCCCGTTTTGCGCCAACAGCAGCAGTTCCTCCAGCTCGATTCGCCGGGGCTGATAACCCAGCACCCGCGCCCGCGCCATCCACTGCTGCAGCTCTTCGAATTGACCCAGATGCCGGTAGGTCCGCGACATCAGAAACGCCGTTTCTCCCCGGGTTGAATCGAGCTGCTCGGCCCGCTGCAACGCGGCCAGCGCCTGCGGATAGTCGCGATCCTCCAGCGCCTGGCGGGCGGCCGCGAGGGTGCGGGACAGACGAATCTGCGGCCAGGCCCAGACCCCGGCCCCCACCACAGCCAGCAGCAGGCCGATCTTCAGTCGACGTGAATTCGCAGTCGCAGTCATTGTGTGTTCCGTGGGGCCCGTCACGTCCCTTTCCCAGGACGGACTGCGACCTGTCTCCTATGGTAGATCAGTCCCCCCCGAGGCCACGAGGCAGCCGGCGGGTTTCTGCAAAGGCCATCGCCCCCCCTGCGCACCCGCGGCGTCTTTCCGTAGAATTCGTGACTGATCGCAAGTTCCCACCCTTTGACCAGAACTCCCCCCCAACCCCGTGAATTCTTCCTCGTTTTCCGCCGAGCGTTCTCCCAGCGGCCCGGCACCGAAGGCTCCTGTGGGGCGCCACAAGGGGTGGTGGCTCGCCGGGCTGGCTGCCGGATTGCTGGGGCTGGGGCTCGTGGGGACTGGCGGGTGGAAAGAATCTCCGGCACCGGAACGGCAAGTGGCCGCGGGACTCGAGCAATTGGCGGCGGGGGTGCTTGACGAGGCCCAGTTGCGGCCGCTGGTCGAGCTGGCCCGCCTGAATCCGCGGGTCCGCGGCTTGGGACCGTTGTTTGAGGGGGCCCTGGCCACGGCCCAGGGGCGCACTGACGAAGCCCTGCAATGCCTCTCCACATTTCAGCCGGGTGAAGTGAGCCGGGTCCCTTTGCTGATGACCCTGGCGCAGACCCTGGAAGCCGCCGGGAAGGGGGCCGATGCCGCACAGGTGTACCAGGAACTGCTGAAGCACGATGAGCGGTCGCTGAAGGCCCGGTATGCCCTCGCGCAGTACTGGTACCAGCGCGGTGCCATCACCCGCGCGATGAATGAGTTGGAGCAGATCACCCGGCTTGATTCGCAGCAGGTCCGCGCCTGGACCGAACTGGGACAGCATTCCTTTGACTTTGGGCTGATTCCCCAGGCCGAGCGGTTCCTGCGGAATGCCCTCGACTGCGAACCGGAGGCCGAGATCCGCAAACAGATTTGCCTCGATCTGGGGCAGTGTCTGTTCCAGCAGCACGATTTCGAAGGGGCTCTCGAATTATTCGATCAGGCCGAGCCCGGGCCGGTCACCGCCGCCTGGCGGGCGGAAGTGCTGGCCGCCCTGGGGCGAGAGGACGAATCGCGCGCGGCACTGGCTGAGGCGCAACGCTTGGGCCCGACCGACAGGACGGTGCGGTTGGCGACGGCCCGTTTGTCGCTGCAGTGGTCCGAGCCGCGCGGGGCCCTGGCCGCCATGCAGGCGGGGGTGTCCGAGAATCCTCGCGATCGGGACTTCCAGTTTCAGTTGTCGCAGGCCTGGTCGGCCCTGGGTGAGACCGCCGAGGCCGATGCCGCCCGGGAACGGTTCGCCGAGCTCGACCAACTGGCCGATCGCTACAGCGAACTCAACACCCAGGCGGGCGACCGTCCCGACGACATTCCGCTGCGGTTGGAGTTGGCCGAACTGGCCGAGAAACTGGGCCGAATTCCGCAGGCCGCCAGTTGGCGCCGGGCCGCCCGCCTGATCGAACAGCAGCAGCCCGTTCCCGCCCCGCGCTGACGGTCATTGCGCCCCAGGGAGTGTCCGCCGCGGAGATTGAGTGAAGCCGACTCAGCCAGCCTGGGCCTGCTGCAGGTCGGCACACAGTGCTTGCCGCCGGTTTTCAAAATCCTCATCAGGAAGTGCCGGGCGGAGATCGGTCGTTGGCAAGGGGGTTGGCAGGTCGACCCAGGACCGGCAACCGGCCATCGCGGTCGTCTCGGGAACGATCCACGCCGTGGGGCGCACCCAGACCCGCACCACCAAAGCAAACAAGCCGGGTTCGCGGTATTCAAACCGGATGCGCACCGTCTCGGCTGACCAGCCGTGCCAGGCCGCGAGGCGTTCGAGCCCGGTCCAGTGGGGTAACGCGACCACGTCGGTGACCTCGACCAGGGACCGCAGCCAGAGTTCTCCGGCCGGGGGAACCAGGGCCCGGGCGGGTGCGAGCCACGGCGCGGCGGCCGGGCTGAGATGGGCGGCCTCTTCGTGGAACCGGGTGGGATACAGCCAGAATCGGCGATGGGCGACGCGAAAACCGGCGGCTCCCTCATGCAGGCCCCCCTTGCGGAGGATCAGGATCTGTTCCCCGGCCTCCAGTGCCAGGCAGACCGCCGCCCATTCCTTGAACGCCACGCCGCACGGGGTGGGGTCTGTTTCCGGCCCGTCGCCCATCGGAAAATTCCGCGCGGTGCCCGTCATGGAGTGGCGATTTCGGGAAGGAACCAGAACAGCCGGCGGCGGGCGGCGGCATCGAGCGGGGCGGCGTATTCGCTGATTTCAAACGCTTCGGCCAACTCAGCCGCCGTTCCTTGCCGGGGACCATAGGTGGCGATCAGTTCGGCACGAAACCGATCGGCGTACGTCCGCAGGGAGCCGCGCAACTGGCCCGACAGCCAGGCGAGTCGGTCCGCCTCACCGGTCGGCACCGCGTCGAGTTGCTGTTGATTGAAGGGAAGCCAGTCGAAGAATTGCGAGGCGTGGCAGGCACACAGCCGGGTGATGGCGGAGAGGTCATCGGTAATGTCGAGAACGACATCGGCCCGCATGGGGGTGGGGCGGGTGAACCGGTCATTCATGGTGGCGACGACGGGGTCCCGGCGGAGGATGGGGGCGTCGGGGCAGATCGACGGCACCGTCACGAGGTACGAGGCATCCTGCACCGCCTGACCGATCGCCCTGTGATCGGGATGGTAATCGCACGTGCGATGGGTGAGCACGAGATCGGGTCGGAAGGTGCGGATCTCGCGAATGACCCGCTCGCGCAATTCGAGCGAGGGTTCGAGGCGACCATCGGGGAAGGGCCACAACTCCGCGGTGGCGCCGACCAGTTGGGCGGCCGCCCGGGCCTCGCGGGACCGAATCTCGGTCAGTGGCGGCCCCGACAGGGTTTGATGTCCCGCCCCGCCATCGGTGGCGGAGACCAGCTTCACCACGTGCCCCGCCCGGGTGTAGTGCAGAATCAATCCCCCGGCATGAAACTCGGCATCATCGGGATGCGCTCCGAGAATCAGGAGGCGCAGGGGGAGGGGGGACATCGCGGCACCAGAGGGCGGGGTACAGGACGAATCGTCAGACTGCGATCCTCCACCATGTCACCTGCCAACGCAAGCGGGGTGCGGCGGGCGATTGAGTTTGGTCAGACCCCGCACAGAGGAGGGGGTGGGACAGTCGCCTGTACGGCGCGCGCGATCACTCCGCGGCAGCGACAGCGGGTGTCGTTGGCGCGGAGTGACAGGACCGGGTTCTCTGAAGCCCGCTCTGTGAACCAGACCAGCACCTCAGTCCCCGCAGGGACCTCGTGATCTGAGGTTCAGAGACGCGAGATCACAGGCCGGGGTTACAGACTGGCGATGCGATTGACGGGGTCCGAATCGTTGGCCAATTCGTCGACCTCCATCCGGTATTGCATCAGATAGGCGTCTTCCGCCGAATCGTGGTAGTGATTGCGGAGCACCTGGACCGCCCGGAAGCCCTGTGTCTGAAAGAACAGTTGGGCGGGCAGATTGGTCTCGCGCACTTCGAGCACGATTTCATGACGGCGTTGCTGAGACAGCTTGTTGATCAGCTTCTCGACCATCTGGGCACCAATTCCCAGACGGCGGCGCCCCGGCTCGACCGCGAAGTTCAGAATGTGCAACCGGGTCTTGTGCAGTTCATAAATCATGAACCCGCAGACCCGTCCTTCGTGCTCAGCCACCATGCCGATGCAGTTGCGCTGACGCAGACACGACAGAAAATCTTCTTCGGTCCAGTTGAACTCGAAGCTGTCCCGCTCGATGTCGAGCACCTCCGCCATGTCACGACGGATCATCCAGCGAATTTGAACAGACAGCGTCGGCTTGTGCGGCGCTCTCTGCTGTTGTGACTGACCGGAGCTCACTTGGCCTCCTTGCCGACGGTTGCGGGACCCACAGATTCGTTCAACGAATCCATCGCACGCACCTGTCCTGCCGATCGTGGTGAAAAGACGGACTGTGGCGACTGTAACGCCTCGGCGAACACTAACAAATCGTTCGCCGAGACGGAAGTCCTCTTTCCAGTGAGCCGCGAACCCCCCGCGACAGCGGTTTTTTGGCTGCAATTCGCCCTTCGCCGATACCAACTCAGGAAAAACTGCGGACATCAAGCGAGAGCAGGGGGACCGATTTCCCGGCGTGATCCTCCGGTTGGCGGGTCCGTTGCCCGGCCAGTCAGCCGGTTGTCGCGTCCACACCCCGTGAGGGCTTACAGTCGGCCGCGCGTTCGGGCGGGAAACGGGAGGGGCGCGGGCTCGCTGGGCAACCGGTGGGTTTCGGACTCACGCGGGGCGCGGGGGAGACGTGGCTGGGGTGGGGAGTCTGCATCGGCCGATGTCGCGTGCCCGCGTGTCGCCGCCGCGCTGGTTGCCGGAAGAGGGGGAGGTTGTCGCATCCCCCCCGGGTTCCGTGTCGTGTCCCGGATTCCGGCGGAGGGACCGCGCGAGCTGACCGGACGAGCGACCGACTGCGGGGCCGATTGGGATACCGGCGGGTCCAGTCGCTCTTCGACGGACGGTTCGCCCCCGGAGCGGAACAGTACAAACGGGGAAATCGCCTCCGCCAGTTCGACCCTCGAGTGGAACGCGCGGAAATCGTGAGCCCGTCCCGCGAAGGGACTCGCATCGAGGACCGAGATCTTGCCGATCTGGTCACTCATCCGGATCGTGTCGCTTTCCTGGAATCCCCCCCGTCCCAGCGCCTGGCGGTTCCCCATGAGGTCTTTGAGGGGGTAGGCGTTCAGCCAACTGTCGCGCTCATTCTGCATCACGAGCATTCGCTCGGTCATTGGCATGGCCGCACCGTAGCGTTCGCCGGGATTCAGCCAGTCGTGGTCGACCGCCGCGGCCAGCAGCACGGCATTCAGCCGCCGGGGAACCCCCAGGCCCGGAGCGAGCCGCGAGCCATCTTCGAGCGCCCCGCCCCCCAGGGCATGCAGAGCGGCGACCGAGCAGCGGGCCCCATGGCTGTGTCCGACGAGGCAGACGGGCTGGTCGGGTGGGAATTGACTGATCAGGTTGGCGAGGTACAGCGAGTGTCGCGAGGCCCGGCGTCCCATCGCCACCAGTTCGAGGGGAAACACCAGAAACGCATAGCCGTCGGCCGGCCACGTGAAATAGACAAACTGCACCTCCTGCCCCTGTGACGCCTGCTGAATCCACCGCAGCGAATGGACGCTCTCGCTGAGCACATCGGACCAGTAGTTGTAACTACCATGGATCGTGATGCAGGTGGGGCGGTCAGTCCGCAGGGTCTGCAGAAAAACCTCCCGCGGAAAGGCCTGCATGCTGTGTGGGGTTCGGTAGAGATAGACCAGGCTGCGGCTGGCATCGATGTCGGTGGGGGGCAGGGAGGCCTGCCGGCTGGAGACAATCCAATAGCCTCCCGGAACCTCGCTGAAGACCGGTCCACCGGGAGGAGCCCCATCGCGTATGGTCGGCGGGGTCTGGGGAGGGAGGAACTCGGTCTCGTCGGCTGGGGGGGAGCCCAGTTCTGAGGTCGACTGAACCGCGCGGGCATTGGGGGGGGCGTGATCGCGCCCGTTGTCACGCACCGTGTTGAGCGATTGGGAAGAGGATGACCGCCGGGGGTTGGAGGGATGACCGGCGGGACGCTGGACGACCAGTTCGGCGGTCGGCGGCGGGAACATGGCCGATCGGGTCCCGCCGAACTGGGCACAGCCCGGGAGTGCCAGCAGACAGACTGCCCACAGCAGTGTGTCGAGCAGCCGATGCACGCGGTTGCGACCGCAGCGCTCTCGTTCCGGGATCACTCGACCGAACATGGAGACCAATCAAGCCAGGACAGAGACCAACCCGGTGAGAGACTAGCCCGTGGTTGGTCAGCGGCTGGAAAAAACCATGTTGGTGGGAGGTCACATGCCGGGAAACCGGGGTGATTGTCCCCAGACGCCCAATTGGGCAAACATTACGGGGTCGGACCGTGCGGGGGGGACGAGGCGGATTTTCCGCGGTGACTGCGGCGGCGGTTTCCAGAGGCAGATTCCAGCAACGGGGTGCGGAGCAGAAGAATGATGGGGTGCGGAGCAGCCGAACGACGGGGTGCGGAGCAGCCGAACGATGGCGATTCGGAGCAGCCGGGCTTTGATTCAGCGCCCCGGGACGGGCGAACGGTGGTGCGAATGCCGGGGTCGCAGGCCGGTGGTGCCTGTGGGGCCTACTCTTCGGGCCACGGCAGGAATTCGTCGTCGAACGTTTCGGGAGGGAGCTTGGGATCGATGGGAGCGTCGGGCCGGTTCGTGCTACCCGAACGCCGGCGGGAACGCGGACGGCGCGGTCCCCGTTCGTCTCCCCCGGTCGTCTCGGGAGGACCCTCGACATCGGCGGGCGTCTCTTCGGGGGCTCCTTCGGTCCGGGGATCACGGTCGCGACGCAGACCACCGGTCCGGGAGCGGCTCCGGGGGCGCCGGCGGACCCGGGGCTCTCCCGCCTCGGCCGTCGGGCTGGTCAGCTCATCGCCAAACCTCGCGACCACGTAAGTGCCACTGCGGTCGTCGGTCTCCAGTTCCAGCAGGCCGAGCTGCTGGGCATCTTCCAGCAGGGCGCTGAAGGTGGAATAGCCGTGGTAGGTCTCGTTGAAGGAGGGCTTGAGCCGCTTCATCGTGTCCTTGATCATCGACGACCAGAGCCGGACCTTGTTCTCACGGCGCAGGGCGGTCAGCGCCTCGAGCAACAGGGTATGAGCCTTCTTCTTCAGCTCGGGCATCTGCGGGTCGAGCTTGGGAACGTCGGCGGTCACCGCCTCGACATCCTCGTAGTAGATGAACTCATCGCAGTTGTCGCGCAGCAGTTCCGAGGTGGAGGGCTGCATCCCCAGCCCGATCACATGCTTGCCGAGCTCTTTGAGCTTCGACACCAGCGGCGAAAAGTCGCTGTCTCCCGAGACCACCACGAAGGTGTCGATGTGGTCCTTGGAGTAGGCCAGGTCCATCGCGTCGACGCAGAGCCGGATGTCGGCCGAGTTCTTCCCGGTCTGGGCCCGCCGGGGAATCTGGATCAGCTCGATGGCCGCCTCGTGCAACTGCTCGGTGTAGCTGGAGTAGCGGTTCCAGTCGGCATACGCCTTCTTGACCACGATCTTCCCCTTTTCCACCATTCGCTTGAGCACCCGCCCCACGTCAAACCGCCCCCGCGCCCCCTGGAAACCCAGGGCGAGGTTCTCGAAATCGATAAAGAGTGCCAGGGAATGTTCCTGATCGGCCATGCTGAGCGCGTGCCAGTGAAGGAGGGGAAGTGAGGTTGGGCCGGGTTCCAGATCACGGCTGGAAACCTGTCCTCAGAGTCTATCAGATCCCCGAGCAGATTGCCCTCGCGCGGCGTGGGCCCGCATTTGCAACAGTCACGGGAATGCGGTATTCAATCGGGAGGGAAATTGCCCGCGGAAAGTGTCTCCCGCGGATTCTCCCCCCGCACCTCCAGCGGCGTGCTCCACGACAGGCCTGGTCTCCGCCCGGCATTTCACCCCGTGGCAATTGGCCCCGTGGCAATTTGGCCGGTTCGAACCCCGGCCTTCTCTTCTTTCCAGTTCACCGCGATCCAGTTCTCCGCGATGGCGCTCGACACCTTTCAATCAGCTCTCCCGCAGGCGGTGGTGAATCGCATCCTCATCGTCGACGATGAGGACCCGGTCGTGGAGTCTCTGTCCGCGATTCTGGAAGGGGCTGGCCTGGATGTGGTGGTGGCCCGCGATGGGGGGCAGGCGCACTCGGCCTTCACCATGCGGCACCCCGACTTCGTCCTCTGCGATTTGAAGCTCGCGGGGAAGGAGACCGGGTTCGAGATCTGCGAGCGGTTCAAGCAGGCCAATCGCCGGATCCCCGTGGTCATTCTGACGGCGATCGACCTGCCGCGAGCCCGCCGGCTGGCCGAGCGGGTCGGGGCCGACGACTACCTCACCAAGCCCATCGACGGGCACCATCTGCTGGCCCGGATCCGCGAGGTCGCCGATCTGGTGTGGCGCCGGTCGATGGCGGAAGATGCGGCTCCCGCCGTCCCGCAGTCGATCCGGTTTGCGTGCCGTTGCGGAAAACGCTTCAAGGTCTCGGAACAACACCGGGGCAAAACACTCACCTGCCCGAACTGCGGTGAGCCGGTGATTGTTCCCCGTCACGCTTAAGTCCGTCCCGTACCCCTCCGTTTGTCTCCATGCACTTCCTCGTCATTCTCACCGGCAAGCACAAGGGCCGCCAGATCGAGCTCCCGGAACGAGAGGTCTGGATCGGCCGCGATGAGAACTGCCTCGTCCGAATGACTTCGTCGGAGGTGAGTCGACGACATTGCTCCCTGACCCCCACCGGCCGGGGTCTGCTGCTGCGCGACCTCAACAGCCAGAACGGCACCTTTGTCAACGCCCTGCGTGTGGACGATGAAGTGATGCTGCAGTCGGGAGACCGGCTGACCGTCGGCCCGGTCAGTTTCGAAGTGCAGTGTCCCACCGAGGTCCCTTCCGAGCGCGAGGAAGACAACGTGCTTGGCTGGCTGTCGGAGGGAGACTCATCTGCGGGCCGCAAACACACGGGAGACACGACGGTCATCCGCGTTCCCGAGCAGTTGCAGGCCCCGTCGATCTCGCGGACTGCCCCGTCCCAGCGCGAAGACGAAGACTCCGCGTCGTCGTCTCCGACTTCCTCGTCAGGTTCGCTCCCCACCTATCGTGGGGGCTTCTCCACCATCGCCGAAGAGGCCGCCGACATCTTCCGCGAATGGGAAGAACTGCAGGCGCAACGCCGGACTGAAAGCTGATCCATGCAGATTGTCGCCGGGCGGTTCCGCCGCCGGAAGCTGGAAACCAACCCGGGAGACACCACCCGGCCGCTGCTGACCCGGGTCAAGATCGCCCTGTTCGACCGGATCGAGCCGATCCTCAAGAACGCCCGGGTGGCCGACATTTACTCGGGGACCGGCACGATTGGGCTCGAAGCGCTCAGCCGGGGGGCCCGCCGGGTCACCTTTTTCGAGGCCGACCGCCGGGCTTTCGACCTGCTCCGCAAGAACGTCGCCAGCCTGCGGGTTGAAGACGAGACCATCACCTGGAAGACCGATGTCACCAAGTGCTCGTTCCGTCCCCGCAAAGGGGAAGACTTCCTCCCCTTCGACGTGATCTTTTTCGATCCCCCCTACGCCCACCTGCACAACCTCGCACCGGGAACCATGCTGTATCGGTCGCTGCAGAGACTGGCCCGCGAGGGGATCTCGGCTCCCCGGGCGTGGCTGCTGGTGAGGTGCGAGCAGGGGACCGAATTCGCGATGCCCGAAGCCTGGGAAAAGGTCGAGCTGCTCGAGTACTCGTCGATGGACGTGCACCTGTTTCGCAAATCGGCCACTCCGCCCGCCACCTCGGTCGGCGACGAACCGGACGACGCGGGTGATCTGGACGACGCAGCCGATCCGGGCGTCGGCGACGCGTCGGACGGTGCGGCCGCCGGTGAGGGAGAGAATGGGGATGAGGATCCGGAGGCCTGATCCCGCAGGGTGTTCCCGCGGCAGTTTTTGAGGAGTGAGAACGATGGGTGTGCTCGACCGGTTTCGGCTGGATGGCAGGCGGTTGTTTATCACGGGAGGGAGCCGGGGGCTGGGCCGCGAGATGTCGCTGGCCATCGCCGAGGCGGGAGCCGGGGTGACCCTCGTGGGGCGCGACGAGGCGAGCCTGCGGCAAACCGCGGCCGAGATCGCCGCCCGCGGCCAGCCGGCCGATTTCCTCATCGCCGACGTCGGACAGCCCGGAGAGGCCGAGCGGGCCTGCCAGGAGGCGCTCGACCGCCATGGGCCATTCGACATTCTGATCAACAACGTCGGGGGGCGGCGGATCGACATCCCCACCCAGGAGCTGCCCACCGAGAAGTGGCAGCAGATTCTCGATCTGAATCTCACCAGCACGTTCATCTGCACCCGGATGATCGGCGGGGCGATGGTCTCCCGCGGCACCGGCGGCCGGGTGATCAACATCGCCTCGATCTCGGGGATGGTGGCCAACCGGGGCATCGGGGGGCGCAGCTACGAAACCAGCAAGGCGGCGGTGATTGCCTTCACCCGGGCCACGGCAGCCGACTGGGCGCCCCACAAGGTGACTGTCAACGCGATCTGCCCGGGGGGCTTCATGACCGAGCCTAACCAGCGCTGGGCGCAGCTCAACCCCGAAATCATCAACACCTTCCGCAATCTGATTCCCGCGGGAGACTTTGGCCAGCCCGAAGATCTCGGCCCTCTGGCGGTCTACCTCGCGAGCGACGCCTCACGTTATATGACGGGGGCCTCACTGGTGATCGACGGCGGGTATACGCTGTGGTAACAGCCCGGTTGTGCCGCGGCGTTGGACGATCGGTTTTCAACCTGTCGTTCATTCGACGTGGTGGTGGAAAACAAGCGCGCTTGCATGTCCGCAGAAGACAACCTGGGGTCGCCAAAGGCGCGACAACCCCAGGTTGCGGGCGGGGTCCCCTGCAGGAAATGTTTCGGTTGGAGGATCTGTTTGCCGGGATCGGCGGTGCGTCGACCATGCGATGATCGTGCTCAGGCACAAGACCCTGGGCCATGCTGAATGATCGCGGAACGCAGTTGTAAATTTGTTAAAATGTTTTTCGAACTCGTAATACGGGGAACGCTGGGTTCCGTTGTGCCGAGGGGCGGCGTCGTGGAACAGGCTTGTCAGCCTGTTCGTGAACAGGATGCAGAGCAAACTGGCGACGCACTGTCAGCTGGGCTGGATGGTGCAAGCAGGAGGCGGATTGATTTGCAAAAAACACACGACCGGAAATGACAGATTGGGTGATCTGTCACCACGGCTGGGGACGGATTCAGGGAAGGTTGGTTGAGGGACGGACTGGGGCCTGGGCTGGGGGAGATGCCGGGGAAGTTTCCCCGGCCGCGCGTTGCAGCCGTTCCACCTCGCGGGCCGACTTCCAGCCGGTGTGAAACCGCCAGAGCCCCTGCGCGAAGTCGTCCCACCTGGCCAGATCGGTCGGAGTCAACCGGTCGGAGTGGGTGACCAACAGGTTTTTCAGAACGGGACAGCGTTGATGCAGGATCAGAAATGCGAGCGGTGTGATCTGGGTCTCACTGAGATTGAAAGCCTGCAGTCTGGGAAGGTTCGGGAGGAACTCCAGGGAGTCGTCCGTCAGCGGAGCCTGCGCGAGACTGAGATCATCGAGCGCGGTCAGCCGCGACAACGCGGGCAATCCCGGACCGTGGATCGTGGTCCCCACCAGAAACAGCCCGCGCAGGGTGGAGTTGTCGGGCAGAAACTGCAGTCCGGCATCGTCCATCGGGCTGCCGTCGATCTCCAGCACGGTCAGGGCTGGTAGTTGACACAGGTGTTCCAGACAGTGTCCGGAGATCTGGGTGGAATGGACGCTCAAGAGCTTCAGTCTGGGAAGCGAGGGGAGCGCCAGCAGGGCTTCGTCCGTCAGCAGGTCATCGCGCAGGTTGAGTTTCTGCAGCGATGGCAGACCCCGCAGGTACTGCAATCCCGTTGACTCGATTCCCGAGGTCTCCAGGTTCAGCAGCCGTAACTCGGGGAGGGCCGGAAAACTCTCCAGGGCCGCGTCGTCCAACCCGGAGCAGCTGGAAATCTCGAGAGTCTTCAACGCCGGGAGACCGTCAAGGGCCGACAATTCGTGTCCCGAGAGAGACATCTCTTCGAGCTGGACCGACCCCAACAAGGGCCAGCGTTTCAGCCCCCGCAGCCCTTTCCCGGTGACGGTGCAGCCTTCCAGACGCAGTTGCAGCACGTTGGGAAACTGCGCGGCTGCGAACTCGAGCGCCGCGTCGTCGTAGTGGGGCCCCACGAGCGAAATCGACACCACATGGGGGGTGTCGGCCAGCCACGGACAGTAGGCCGCGCACGAATCCCGGAACCGCAGACCAAGCCCGAGCTGTTTGACCCAGGGGCGCGGCTGGAGTGCGACAGCCACCAGCACACCCGACCCAGGTTCCCCCGACTGGTTCCACCGCTCGAGGCGTCGGGCCGCGGAGTGGATGGAAAACCAACTCCACACCCCTGCGAGTTCATAGACCAGCGGGGGGATGGCCAACAACGCCACAAACAACAGCAGCGAGCGTGGAAGTCCGAGCCAGATCCGCCGCCAGCGCCAATGTCCGGGGACCTCGTCTGCCGCCATCGCCGGCTCCTGTAAAAGACTCTCCCTACGCTCCGCCCACCACCTCAAACTGCACGGTCGAACCGTCGGGGCGGCGGACGTCCACCCGCAATTCGGGCTCCCCCTCGGCGGGAATCTCCAGCCGGAGAATCAACGCGTGCCGACCCGCTTCGAGGGTCGCCTCGACCGATGAGCCCGGAGCGGCCGGCTGCCCATCGATCCATGCCTGGAATGGAACGGAGGTCTGAATGTCGAAGGCCAGGGGCCCAGGCTCATTCACCTGCACCTCGCCCCGCAGGATCACGACCTGGCTTCCCGGCTGCTTCCGCAGATCCGAGAGGGGATAGGAGCCACCCACGCGGGCATACACGCCGCTCCAGGCATCGGGATTGCTTCCCAACACGTGCTGACGGATATGTTCGAGGTGCGGGACTTCGGTGATCAGTTCGGCCGGCGGATTCGACAGCAGTTGCCAGCGCTGCAGGCGGGGGGAGGTCTGGACGGCAAAGGGACCCGCCTTCCCCAGTTCGGAGACAAACCGGATCAGGTCGAGCAGTTCGTCCCGCGTGAGAAACTTCGTCAGCCCCATCGGCATCATCGAGGCCCCTTCCGATTCCTCCTCGATCTCGGCGGTCGGTATCACCACCGTCTTTCCCTGGGCATCGCGGATGCGGACCCGGGTTTCGTCGCGGTCGAGCACCACTCCCGAGAGCACCTTGCCGGTGTCGAGTTCGAAGACACGCGTCACATATTGCTCTTTGACGGCGAGATTGGGGTTGAGGATGGAATTGGCGATGTAGTCGACGGGGGAGGAACCGCCGACCGCGCTCAGCTCGGGACCCACCTGGCCCCCCGCGCGACTCAGGCTGTGACAGCGCATGCAGCTCAGGTCGACCCGGCGGAAGATCGCCTCTCCCCGCACCGGATCTCCCTTGGTGGAGACATCCTGCACGATCTGCGCGACTTCTTCGGGAGTGGGGGGAGGGGTGTCGGTTGCGATCCCGGCGGCGTGGCTGAGAACCGCAGACAACTCGACATCACTCCGCCCGACCGAGTACATCGAACGCAGCGCCCGCTTCGCGACATCGACCGGGAGCTGCACCTGTCCCAGAGCCTTTGCCAATTCTTCACTCCCCTGCTTGCGGTCGAAAAACGCTTCGAGCAGGGGGGCCGGGTCGTCCTGGGGGGTGGCCGAAGCCAGCACGCGGGCCCCTTCCCGGGCCGCGAGGGGGACATCAAACGCCGTCAAGCCGGCTGCCGCCAGCAGGCGGGTGGCCAGCGGGCGATCGGCGGCACACAGGGCCTGGAGTGCCTGGCGGTTGTCGTCTCCTCCGAGGGTGACGAGGCCCTGCAAAGCGGCTTTGCGCAGTTCGGGGGTTGTCTCGGCCGACTGGGCCAGTTGCCGCAGGCTGGGGCTGGCGCTGGCCACACCACAGGCGGCGGCCAGACGGACCGCCGCGAGGCGGGTCGCGGGGTCGGCCTCATCCAGCAGTTTGGCCAGTGGGGCCAGATCTCCCGCGGGTTTGATCTTGCGGGTCGCCGCGGCATCGGCGAGACCCGCCATGGCCTTCACGCGGGCCGCGGGGGCCATGCCCATCGGCTCGAGAAGTTTGTCGAGCACGACCCGCAGGTCATGCTCATTGCCGCGGGTGCAGATCATCTCGATGACGGCGGGCTGTCGCTCGGCGGGCAGTTTGCCGCTGCGGTACAGCTTGAGCAGAGGGCCCACCGCTGAGGGGGGCTCCTGGGCTCCGAGGGTGGTCGTCCACAAACCCACGCACAGCACTGCCAACTTCCAGGCCTGGCCTCTCATCTCGCAAGCATCCTTTGGCGGACTGCGGCAGTCGCGGCACAGAATGCCGGCCGGCAACTGCGTCATTCCGTCCCCTGGTCACACTCGACATCGGAAAAACGAACAGCCCGCCTCTTGCGACACCGGGTGGGTGAGCGAGAGGCGGACTTACCGAATTGTAGCACAGGGGTAGGCAGCGGACACTTTCTCCGCTGGCGGGAGAACCGGACCTCAGGCAGCAGTCGAGTGCCGGCGGCGGCTGATTACCAGGGCCGGAACTGCACCCAGCAGGGCCAGGACCCAGGTCGACGGCTCGGGGGTGGCGAAACCTGGCAGGTCGGTCTGGATCAGGCGGCCATCGAGATCCTGCTCTTCGCGGGAGTCACCGTCGGGAAAGAGGGCCCGGAACGCGTCGATCTGACCCTGGCTGAGGGTGGTTGGCGTGGTCAAAACATTCCACTTGACCCCCTCCGTGTAAGGGGCTGTCGTCAGCGAACCGTCATATCGGAAAGTGGTCAGCGAGGGGGGAAGCAGATTCGCGAGGTTGTAATTGCTCAGCAGTTGGTGTGTCCCGGGTGTTTGCGGCAGGTTTGCGAAGATCGGATCAAGATCGGCGTTGAATGCCCCCAGGTTGATAATCTGTCCCACCACCAGCAGGGCACCCCCCGCCGATTGGTGGACGAGGTGCAGTTCCATCTCGCCCCGGACGCCGTCGATCAGATGCTCGGCCTCAGAGTGAAAATGAAATTGGAGCAAATCGTACTGTATTCCGTCCACGGTGACGCTGCCGGCGCCGGCCGGCACACTGATCTTGATTGTCGCTTCCACGTCGGGTGACCCGGTGTTTTTCAGGTCGAGCGACGTGTTGCTGCTGTAATTGAACAGCAGGGGCGGCAGGGCCGGATTGTAAACCGTGCGGTCGGGCCGAATATCAATCGGGCTCTGGGAAGCTCCCAGCAACGGTTTTGCGGCCGTCAGCATGCTGACCGCCAGAAACCCGGTGACAATCCAGCCCACACACCCTGGCAATCGATTCACTCTCACTCCCTTCAAAAAATCAAAACCGGGCCTTGCGTTGGACAGCCCCATTGGTGCGGGCAATTGGCGAAAGTCGACTTGCTGCAGTCCCGATGAACGACTGCCGATGGTAAGAGGTGTCGATGGGAATATCAATTCGGTGAGGGAAATGGATGGGCACTCATTGGAAGGATCTGGCAATTGAATCTCGGCGAAGCTCAGGAGCAGTGCGTTCTTCGTGCCGGGGCTTGGTGAACTGTGTCTGCCCCAATACCGCGGGAGCGGCAACTCCAGCGAGTCCGTGGCGAACCGCGGCCAATGGGCGCGAACGACTCATGAGCTTCTGGCATTCTCCCACGCTCGCGCGGCGGAGAGACATTGCCGCTGAACATCGCGGGATGATTCTTGCGGGAGTGTTCGATTTTGAGAAATCGCGCATGGAGTAAAAAAGGCCCATTTCCATTGGAAACAAAGCCGGGAAACCGCCTGAACCTCACCGTTGTAACGGAATAATCATCCAGGACGATCGCATCTCCCAATCGATCACACGGTCTCGATTGGGAGATGCGTCCCACTGCAGAGGAATTGTCCAGGCTTGCGGATTGGCATCCCGAAGGTCCATCCGCGTTGCCAGGAAGAGAATTCCGGTCAATTGCCAGACTGCCCGACCGGCTGGACCTTCACCTGGATGGGGCGGGGAGGTTCCGGGCGTTGCCGGGCGAGGCGGATGGTCAGGACTCCCTGGTTGGAATGAGCCGAGACCTGTTCGCCATCGACCGGACAGGGGAGGGGGAGAGAGCGTTCGAACCGGCCGGCGGGGCGTTCGGTACGATGCACGGTCTGACCCGGTTGGACCAGGTTGACCGGACACGAACCATGGATGGTCAGCATGTTTCCCACGAGGGTGACATCGATCGCCTGGGAGTCGACTCCGGGCAGATCGACCAGTACCAGCACCTCATCGGGAGTTTCGATCACATCCACGGGGGGAACGGTGACGCGCGAGGAACCGGGGGCGCCGGCATTCCCCGCCGGCCCGCCAGGGGGACCGTTCCTGAAGACCCGCTCGCCTTCCTGGGCGGCGGTTTCAATCAGATTCGCCACCACATTGAAGATCTTCTCCAGCGGATTTCCGCCGGGAGGAGGAGGGGGGGGCGGCGGAGGAGGAGGCGGTGGGGGGGGACGATGCCCGTGCGGGTTGTGTTCGTGCGACATGGAGACCTCCAGGCGGTACAGAGCGCGGTGCGCAGAACGGAAGCCCGGGAGCACCAGCGGCCGGGTCCGGCTGACGGGTCATTCGCCGCAGCGCCGAGTTTATTCGCTTCGGACGTTGATTTTTCGGGGGGCCGCCCGGGCCACCCGGGGCAACACCACTTCCAGCACGCCATTCGAGAGCCGGGCCGAAATGTGCTCGTGGTCAACATCCTCGCTCAGGATGAACGACCGCACAAAATCACCCTCTTCGTATTCCCGATGTACGAGCCGGGCCCCTGGGGGAATCACGGTTTGGCACCGCCCCAGCAGAGACAGTTTGTTGTCCTGAATCTGCAACTCCAGACTTTTGGAGTGCACACCCGGAAGGTCGGCCAACAGCACGAGGCCGGCCGGGGAGTCGTAAATGTCGACCGGCGGGGTGAACAGCAAACGCTCGGCCGGGGGAGGAGCCGACACGGGAACCGACAGACTTGTCTCGGGACCCGAGACCACGGTGTTTGCCGGCGGAGGCTCGACGGGAAGCGGGTTGGAATCGGCGGGGTGATTGGTCATGCGTCAGACTCCCGACGGTTGCTGCCGGCAGTGGTTCCCGGCAGAACCTGGATTTGCCGGGGGCGTGTTTCGGGTGCCTTGGGCAGATGGACCTGCAAGACGCCATCCTGGAAGTCGGCCCGGACTTCGTCATCCCGGATGCGTTCCGGAATGGGGATGGCCCGTTCCCAGGCACCCCACATCCGTTCGTGCCGTCGGAACTGATCGTCGGTCACTCCCGCGGGGCCGACGCGCTGGCCGCGCAGGGTCAGCACACCATTGGCGACCGTCAGCTCGAGGTCGGCCGGCTCGACGCCGGGAAGTTCCGCGGTGATGAGAAACTCATCCGGCAGTTCGTAGATATTGACCGGGGGATATTGCCGTTCGACACGCAGGACGGGAATCGGCAACGCCAGCCCGGAGAGCAGGCGATCGACCTGCCGCTCCAGATCGCGGAAGGCATCCCACGAGTCACCCCAGCGGAAGACGGGCATGTTTGTTCACACTCCCTCGCAGCAGAAGAACCAATGGAGTGGGTGCGGCAAGTTCCCGACACTCTGTTCACCACACACGGTTCACGTCCAACGCCGGGCCGGTCGGTCGTTGAGTCCCCTCCGACCCCGGTTCGACCGAATTCCCAAGGTGTTGAGTCGACAACTCGATACTAGCAGCAAATCGCGTACCGCTCCCGATGCCTGAGGGGGTTTTCGAGGATGTGGCCCATTCCCCGGCGGCAATCCGCCCGATCCCGAGTGCGTCCGCCGGCCAGTTCCCCTGGATTTCGGGGAGTTGACTGCCAAATTGGCAACTTTGCGGAGAGGGCGCGAGGAGCTGCCAGACAGGTCGGGGGAGCGGCCAGGCCTGGCATTGCTCGTTCCCCACGTCCGTTGGTCCTGAGGGCCACCGGCGAGTCCGGTTGTTGCGATTGGGTGGGGTCTGGCGAAGTTGATGGCTGTGGGGTTCGTGCGGGTCGTGTGGGATTCAGATTTTGGATCAGGTCAGTTTTCCGGATCGGGAGGAGTTTATGAATTGTCAATGGATGGGCAATCTGGTGTTTTGAAAAAGGCTGTTGCGATTTTGACGTTGAGGAGGTTCCCCATGCGGTTCCCAGAACTGGCGGATGCTCCCAGCACACGTGCGTCGCTGATTGCGGCGCTGGGACGGGGCGGTCGCCCGGAGGCGGCGTGGATTCGGTTCGTTGAGGTTTACGGCCCTCCGATTCTGGAATGGTGCCGAAACTGGCGTCTGCAAGACGCTGACGCCCGCGACGTGACTCAGGAGGCTCTCCTGCGGCTCGCCCAATACCTGCCGGCATTCCAATATGATTCCAGCCGCCGCTTTCGGGGTTGGCTGAGGACGATAGTTCATCACTGCCTCTGTGATTGGGTGGAAGACCAACGGCGGGCGGCCTCGGGGAGCGGGGACACCACGGTGCTCAACCTGCTGCAGAGTCTCCCGGCCCGCGACGCGTTGGCGGAGCGGTTGGAGCGGCAATTCGACCGGGAATTGCTCGAGCGGGCGATGGTGCGTGTCCGGGACCGGGTGGAACCGCTCACCTGGCAGGTGTTCGAGTTGCTGGCGGTCGAGCAGTTGTCGGGTGAGGAGGTGGCGCGGCGCACCGGCATGAAGGTGGCCAGCGCCTTCGCATCACGCAGCAAGGTCCAGCGTCTGCTGCGTCTGGAAGTCGATCACCTGCGTCAACAGCGGAGACTCTCTTGAGACCCGCGATTGCCAATTCTGCCCAGTGCCCGGCCCCCGCCGAACTGCAGCGACTGCTTCAGGAAGAGCTGGAGGTCGCGGCTCGCTCCCGGCTGGAGGAGCATGTCGAAATCTGTGCCACCTGCCGCGAGTCGCTGCAGCGGCTGTGTGAGGACAGTGTGCTGGCTCCGTTGGTCAGGACACCGCCTTCCTCGTCGACGGAAAGTGTCCGCAGGCTGTTGAAGGATCTCACCGGTCGGGTGCCGGTGCCGCGCTGCACCGAAGTCACGGCCATCCGAACCGAACTCACCGGGAAGGTGCCGGAGATTCCGGGGTTCCACCAACTGGAACTGATCGGGCGGGGAGGCTCGGGCGAAGTGTACCGGGCGTGGCAGCCTGCGCTGGCCCGCTGGGTGGCCATCAAGACGCTGCCCCTGGGGCGATCGCCCGAGCAGGCCGACCGGGTCCTGCGAGAGGCGAGAATTCTGGGGCGGCTGAGCCATCGGCACATTGTCCAGATCCACGACACCGGTGAGCTCGCGGGACACCCCTTTCTGGTAATGGAGTGGATGGCGGGGGGATCGCTGCAGGAGCGAATTCGTCGTCGGGGGCTGTCGATCCGGGAAGTGGTTCAGGTAGGTCACCAATTGGCGCAGGCTCTCTGCGCCGTCCATGCCCTGGGGATCATTCACCGGGACCTCAAGCCGGCGAATGTGCTGCTGCAGTGTGACGGTGAGCCGTCGGCAACTCTGTCCGGCGATCCGCTGCTCGCCAAACTGACCGATTTCAGCATCGCGATGGATTCCACTGCCACCGATCGTCTGACACTCACGGGCCAGGTGATTGGAACACCGCATTACATGGCTCCCGAGCAGACTGGGCTGGCTCCGCATCTGGGAGCTGTGGGGCCGGCGACCGACATCTACGGATTGGGAGCCATTCTGTACTCGGCCCTCACGGGGCAGGCCCCTTATGGAGCCGACGGCAGCCTCGCCATTCTGCGGGCCGTGGCGTCGGGAGAGCCCCGTTCACCACGGACGCTGCGTCCCGAGATTCCCCCGGATCTTGAAACCATCGTTGTCAAGTGCCTTCGGCATGATCCCCTGAGTCGCTATCACTCGGCGGGGGAATTGGCGGATGACCTCGACAGGTATCTGCAGGGACGACCGATTTCCGCCAGGCCCTACAGCCTGCACCAGAAACTCTGGAACTGGGGAAGACAGCGGCCGCTCTGGGGGGCGATCTCGGTTACCGGATTGGTTGTGGCGGGGATGTCGCTGGCGGGTTGGGAATATTATGTGGATCGGACGACCCAGCTCCAGTCGGACCTGAATGGCAGCCAGCAGCTCATCAAAACGACCCGGGCCCAGGTCCTGGATGAACAACGCGAATCGCGCCGTGCGAAATGGGAGTCACTCAGGCAGCTGACTGCCAAGACGGATGCGATGCTGAGATCCGGTACGCTGGATGCGGAGCAGCGGCGGGGATTGCTCGAGACACTCCGCCGGGATTATCGCAACCGGATCGAGGATCTGGATCCGGCGGATCGAGAGTTGGCTTTCGATCTGGCGACTGGTCTGGATCAACTGACGGCGTTCGAGGAGCGCGCCAGTTTGTGCCCACAGGTCCTCGAAGATGTCGAATTGCTGGATCGATTGGATCGAAAGTTTTCGCCAGAACTTCCGCTGGAAGCGCATCGGGTCCAGCGTGACATGCGGCGCACGCGGGTGCTGATCCAACTGGAGCGGTTGGACGAGGCCGCCGCGCAACTGGACCAACTGCTCGCGCGGGACGTGAAGCGGCCCCTCGGACCGAATCTGCTGGTCGTGCTTCAGGGGGTGGAATACCTGAGCGAAGCATTGACTGCCAGGGGGCTGTTCGCGCGGATGCTGCCCCGCCTCGGCTGCGCTCTCGAGATTGTGCAGCGACATCTGGCCACACACCCGGACGATTTGCCGATCTGGCGAGGGCGATTTGAGTTTCTGGCGCGGAAACTGCGGGTTCTGGATCAGGCCCAGGATGTCGCTGGGTGCGAGAAGGTTGAGGAGGAGTGGCTGCAGTTCGCACGCGAGTTCACATCGCGGGGGACGCCTTCCGGACTGACGGAACGAATGGGTCGACTGAAGCTCATGCAGCGCATAACCGAACTGGCGATGACTCGGTCTGCGCCGTTCGCCCGGGAGCAGTTGGCGTTGTGGTACCGGGAAATAGCCGCTTTCCGCGACTTGTGGAGCGAGGTATCCAAGACGAGTGAGGGCGATCCCGGCAAGTCTTCCGAGCGGACCTGTCAGGCGGAATTGGTGGCCCAGCAGATGGACTGCCTGGTCAAGTGGAAACGCCTCGCTCCACCTGATGCGCCGCACTCTCCCCCTATGTTGCCCGGATATCGCGACGCGCTGGCAGAGTCCCACGAGTATCTGCGTCTGAACCCCGACGACCATGCCACGCGATTTCGGCTGGGTTACTCGCTGCGCGATCTGGCGAATTATCTGGTTTCGCGGGACGCACTCCGGGTCTGCGAGGTTGCCCGGGAGGCGAGTGATGTGTTGGCTCCCGGTGCCGGGGGGGGCGCGGCACGCGCCGACTGTCAGCAGTTGATGTCGGATATGTTGTATCTGTCAGCCTCGGCCCTGCGCACACTGGGCCGGCTGCAGGAATGCCGCATGGAACTGGAGCAGGCCTACCTCATCACACAGGGTGGAAACCGCGACACCATCGCCGCGGACCTGGTGCAGGTGCATCTCGCCCTCGGAGACCGGGCGGGAGCCGAGAAGGCGGCTGGCTGGATTCTGAATGAAGGTCCCCAGCGGCAGGAGGCACGCCGGTTGCTGCGGGAAGTCAACACGGCCCAGACTCCCCGGTAGTCCCAGGCTTGGGGGGATGCTGGCGATCCGAGGGATCTGCCGTCGCTCGCGGCAGGTACGACGCTGTGCTGGGTGTCGTGGCCGCCACCCGAGATAACCGGAGTCTCCCTCAGGATCGCGCACCCCAGAGGGAACAGCATCTTCCCGGAAGCGAGTCCACGGGGGTGTTCCGCAGTCGGGCTCTCAACCTGACGGGCTGGCCGGCTTCGCGGAATCGTCAAAAACAAAAAATGAGCTGCTAGGTTGGGGATGGAATTCCAGTAGGAATGGTGTGGTGATCGTCCCGATTCCATTTTCAGAAAGCCCGGTCGGCCGGCTGTCGAACCGTGTGGGTCTACAGCGCTTTGCTGAGAGTGGAAAGAGGATGTCACCTTTTACTCAGGTGAGTTTCTTCTGGAAAGGTGCTTCATGGTGCGTTGGAATTTTTCGTCTTTGCGGTGGCTCTGTCTGCTGCTGGCGGCCTCGGGCTCTCTGGCCTGGTCGGCCAATCTCGTGACCAACGGGGATTTTGAACAAAACGGCGGATTGGGGCAGATTGACGTCAATCCCGCCATCAGCTACGCCACGGGGTGGACCTCGGGAGACCCGACCGACACCACGGCTTACGCATTCAATTTCATCGTAAATGCCGACGCCGACAATCTGGGGTTTCCTTCGGAGAATACCCTCTCTCAGGGAACCAATATCTACGTCTGGGGTCCGCAAACTCCGCCCAACAAGGGAGGACCGCAGAACAATGGGTTCACTGGCAGTCCGAATGGGGGTTACTTCCTTGGAATGGACGGCGGCTATGCGACCGCCGCGATGTCGCAGCAGATCAACGGTCTGACCGTCGGCACGAGCTATACCCTGAGTTTTGAGTACGCCTTCGGTCAGTTTACCGACCAGTTTCTGCAGACAGACCAGAGCATTACAGTCAATTTCGGCGGCAGTACCGACACCACTGGCACATACACCGTGCCCGATCGGGGTTTCAGCGGCTGGCATCAATACAGCAAGTCGTTCGTCGCCACCAGTACCAGCCAGTTGCTGTCGTTCCTCGCGGTGGGCCCCTACGGTCTGCCTCCCTTCGCATTTCTTGACAATGTGAGGCTGGAGTCGCCGAATGGACCTCCCCCGCCGAATCCTGTTCCCGAGCCCGCCACGCTGAGCCTCGCCGCTCTGGGGGCCTGCGCGGTGTTTGGACGGTACCGTCGTCTCAAGGCCCGCCAGGGCTGAGGTCACGCCTCCGCAGCATCTGCCGCGCCGAGACGAGCGGCCGTCTGAGGTGACTGCGGAGAAGTGGGTGCGTTGTCCGGAGGGAAGGGTGGTCTTGCTCCCGGCCATCCTTCCCTTTGGCGTAACGGGAACGCGCGGTGGCATTCGCGAAGAGTTTCTGGCTTTCACCGGTGGGGTCGTCATGGAACCGTTGTGGGATTCGTTGCTCGTCCCGGTAGGGGAGCGGGTGTTGCCCCTGCTGATCTGGCTGGTGGGGCTGACGGCGGTCTTCGTGCCCCTCGAGATGCTGTTTGCCGTCCACCCGCATTCCCCGGTGCGGCGGCAATGGCTGGTGGATCTGGGGTATTACTTTCTGAACAGTCTGATTGCGGCCACATTGGTGGCGATTCCGCTCAGTGTGTTGACGATGACGTTGCGGGGCCAGCTTTCCGCGGCATGGCTGGCGGGCATTGAGGGGTGGCCGGTCTGGCTGCGGTTGCTGGCGGGCCTGGTGGTTTCCGAAACGGGGTATTACTGGGGACACCGTTTGAGTCACCAGATTCCCTGGTTGTGGCGGTTTCACGCCATCCATCACAGCGCGGCCGAACTTGACTATCTGGTCAATACCCGTGCCCATCCGCTCGACATGGTCTTCTCGCGATTGTGCGCCCTGGCCCCGCTCTATGGGTTGGGGTTGGGGAGCCCTGTGCAACTGGAGGGGAGTCTGTTACCGATCGTCATTTCAGTGCTGGGGACCTGCTGGGGATTTTTCGTGCATGCCAATCTCCGATGGCGATTCGGGCTGCTGGAGTGGCTGGTCGCGACCCCCGCTTTCCATCACTGGCATCACACCCGCACGGGCCCTCTCGACCGCAATTTCTCGTCGACCCTTCCCCTGCTGGATGCTGTTTTCGGAACTTTGCATCTGCCGCGCGAATTTCCCATCGACTACGGTGTGGAGGCGACGCTCCCGGAAACCCTGGTCGACCAGATGCTGTATCCGCTGGTCCCGGAGCTGACCACCGGGGGAACGCAGCGGTTGGCGCCAGACGTGCCGCTCGCCGATTGTCATCAGACAGGTTGATTGCCTGGCTCTCGTGCAACCCCGGGATGAAAGATGCCCCGATCGTCCATTCGACAATCCGGCAGACCGGTGCAAAACCCCCGATTTTCCGCATGGGGGAACCTCGAAACGGAGAATCCGGTGGGGGGACCGCATCGGGTGGCGGGATGCGACGCGGCAGGTGAAAAAAGTTCCGCAGGAGAAATCAGTCCCGGTGAAGAGTGACTGTTGCCGATCTGGTTCAGATTGGCTGTTGGATGGTATGCTCGGTGGCGATGCCCATGGAGCTTGGCTCTGGAAGGGGTGTCGTTCATTGGCACCCTGGAGACTTTCCTTTGAGAAAATCGTCACCGGGGGCATTGCTGTCGATCCGTGAGTCTGTCCCAGATGATGAATTGTCCCGAGGTGTCCCGGTTCAGGTCGTTGCTGGAGGGGGACGGTGACAAGGATCTGGCCGACCTGACCACGCACATCGAGAATTGCCCGACTTGTCTGAAGCGGCTGGATGAGCTGGCCCGACAGAGTGCGCCGCCGTTCCCCGTGACTCCGGCTTCCGTGGTGCGAACGCCGGAATCGGATGCGGCGGTCGAGTCTCTGTTCCGCGCCGTTCCGTCCCCATTTGGCATCGGAGAGTCTGAACGGGCCTCCAGCCAGGTTGATCCGCCACTCCCGGAAATCCCGGGTTTTGAGCGGCTGGAGCTGGTGGGACGGGGAGGTTTTGGTCATGTCTATCGGGCTTGGCAAACCGCCTGTGACCGCTGGGTCGCCCTGAAGCTCCTGAATACCGCCCGGGGTTTGGGGGCGACCCCCCGCGTCTTGCGGGAGGCACGGTTTCTGGGGCGGCTCAATCATCCGCAGATCGTCCGAATTCTCGATTCGGGGACATGTCAGGGGCAGCCCTATCTGGTAATGGAATGGGTCGCCGGGGGATCGCTCGACAATCGGTTGAAGCAGGGCCCCCTGTCGATCCAGGACGCGGCCCAGGTGGGGCAGCAGATCGCTTCGGCTCTCGAATCGGTCCATGCTCTCGGGATGGTCCATCGTGACCTCAAGCCCGCGAATGTGCTCCTGGAGGAGCGGCCGTCGCCAGACAGTGGACTGGTCGCCAAGTTGACCGACTTTGGCATTGCCCGGGACGATCAGGCCGACGAGCGGCTCACCAGCACGGGAATGATCCTGGGGACTCCTCAATACATGTCTCCGGAACAGACCGGGCTGTCTCCCGACACCATGGTTGTGGGACCGGCCAGCGACATTTATGGAGTGGGGGCGGTGCTGTTCGCCTGTCTCACCGGCCAGGCTCCGCACTCGGGCGGGGGAAAGTTTTCGACCATCTCGCGGGTGGCCCGGATCGAGCCCCCCGCGCCGCGGACGCTGCGGGAAGACATCCCCGTCGATCTCGACACGATTGTGATCAAATGCCTCCGCCGGAATCCCGCGCACCGCTATCGTTCGGCCGGGGAGTTGGCCGAAGACCTGCGATGTTTTCTGGAGGGGCGACCCATCTCCGCCCGCCCCTACACCTGGGCCGAGCGGTTCTGGCATTGGGGCCGCCGGCATCCGGGAGCCGTTGCCGCGCTGACGCTGGGGGGGTTTTTGCTGCTGATCTCGATCGGTGGGGGGCTGTATCACTTCCGAAGCCGGGAGGTATTGATTTCCCAACTGGCCTGGCAGAATCGGGTGTCTGCAGAACGGGCCGACCACGCCCAGAGAGCGGCGGCCGAGGCGGAGGCCAACCGCAACGAGGCAATCCATCAGGCCCTCGAAGCATCACGGGCGCTGCTGGCGGCAGACGCTCCAAGTCAGTCGAAACGACGGCAGATTCTCGAGAAAGTCCGCGCGGTGCAGCTGGCCGAGAGCGATACTCCGGACCGGCTGACCATCACGCAGGCCGAGATCCTGGGAGGCTCCCTGCTGAACCTGACGTTCGTCGAGCACCGGCATGGAATGTACGATTTGCACCAGGAAGATGCGGGCCGGATCCTGCGGCTGGCCCGGAAATTTCCTGAATCGAAGCTGCTGAGGCGGTGTGCGGCCATGAGTCTCGTGAATCAACATCAGATCGACATCGCGCAGATTGGGACCGTTCAAGCCGCCCAGACGATCGAAGCGTTTCTCGCACTGGAAGAGTTGGAACCGAATGAGCAGGTGGGCCAGCTCCAGGCCTTGCGGTTGCAGGCGAGCCATGACGATCGCCGGGGCGAGCTGCAGCAAAGTCTGTTGATTTACGACCGGGCCTGTGACATCGCACTCCGCTTCTGGCAACAGAGTCCCCAGGATCTCACACGTTGGTTGATACTGCTCGATCTACAGTTCCAGAGGGCGGAACTGGTCTGTCGGCTGCCGGAACCGGTCCCTGTGGAAGAGGCCTTCGCCTCCTGGCGAGAGTGGTTTGAGCGATTCCGCCAACTTGCCCCCGACGGTACGATTTCCACTGCTCTGGGCCGGTTTCGGATCATCGGTGAGCAGTTCGAACTCGCGATGGAACTTCGACAATTCGGGATTGCCCGCACTCTGCTGGCGGAAAGCCGCCGCGAGGCTGCCGCCGCCCAGCGGCAGCACCCGCAGTCAGCGGAACTCATCGCCCGATCGTTGAATCGTTCCTGGCAACTGGGGCGACTGGCGGCCCATGTTCCGCTTTCGGACGACGAACACGCGGAACGTGTGCAGGCAATCCACCTGGCCCGTCAATACCTGCGGGAGCACCCCGAGCAGTCCCGCTTGATCCTTCCGCTCGTCGACAATCTGCTCCTCAGCGCTGTGGGCCACATCAATCGTTTGGAATTCAACGAGGCCGAACGGACGGCGAACGAGGTGCTGGGGCTGCTGACCACCGCGAATTCGAACGGGTTGCCCGTTCAGGAGCTGGCGCCGCTGATGTCGGATGCCCACTGGTTGTGCTTTCAGGCACTGCGGGAGGCGTCACGACAACCCGAACGGCTGCTGCACCTCGAGTCGGCTTGTCGATTGGTCAAGGCGGATCAACGTTCGCGTCGGGCGCTGGAATTGCTGCGGTTGCAACTCGCGGGTACCGACACGGTCGAGGCCCGGCGCGTTCTTGACTGGATCCCCCCGGAAAGTCCCGAACGTGCCGAAGCCCAGGCGCTGATCGATCAAGCCGGCCAAGCCCAGCCCACTCTGGCACGTTGACACAGCGGCCAGCCCGGGCGACCCCGGGGCCTTCGCGGGGAACCGGGCGACCCCGCCCGTCGGGACGACCAATCCAGGTCAAGCGCTCTCGCGGGACCGCTGATGCAGCCCGCCTCGCTCCCGTCGTCCCTGCCCGGATCAACATGCCGTGGCAACTGGAATTGTTCCCCTTCCGGTCGCCAGGGGCTGACCGCAACTTGAGGCGGCCCCTATTGACCTGCACTTGCACAGACGGGGCAGTCTTCGCCAGGGATTTGGTCCGGAGGATTGTGTCGTCCCCTGCCCTGTCTCCGGGCCTGTCGCTTTTGGCTGTCTGGGGGTCAGCGTTGGTCCTGACGGACCACGGGGAATGGGCTGGGCAGGAATGGGCTGGGGGGAAATGGGACCATGTCCGCCAGGGAAGACAGGCTCCCGAGTCCGGACGATTCCTGAGCAGGCGACAGTGGCAGCGGCTCCGCCCTCGCTGCATCCCCCCGAGATCGATCGTCGGATGACTGCGCTCGACAGTGCGGTGTCGGGTCAATACGGGCAGACGCAGGCTGGCCTGGTGCGGATCGGTGGACCAGCGGTGACGGCAATCCACAGGGGGCGGAAGAGGGGGAGCCTCGAATGGACTTCACGGGCGGTAAGCGCGTTGGGGCAGATTGGGGCTGGGAGAGACCTCGCGGGTGCGACCGGGGTCGCCCGCGAGGGGTTGGTCGGACCATTTCACTGTGGTGCGCGGGAGGTTTGACTCGGGTGGGGGGGACGCCGGAGGGTGCCGGATCGCGGCAAACCGTGGTTCAGGTCGGGAGTTCTCCCCGGTGGGACTGGCGGTTCGCGGTCTGGCCGAATCTTGTCGCCAGCGGGTATTCTTGAGTCGATCTCTCGAGCACCTGTTCCGGGAGACGGATGTCGGTCACAGACACCCCGGGATTTGTCTGGTGGAAGACCAGACGGAGGGGTGTCGATGTCGGTTTGTGAGTCAGTCCCAGATGAAAAAATGTCCCGATGTGTCACAGCTCAGTTTGTTGCTGAAGGGGGACGGCCACGCAGATCTGGGCGACCTGGCGACGCACATCGATGTCTGCCCGAACTGTCTGGAGCGACTGGATCAGTTGGCGCGGCAGGATGCGCCGCCGCTGCGGTTGGGCCGGTTCGCAGCGGCACAAACCCCTGATTCGGATGCCCGCGTGGCTCGTTTGATACAGGATGTCCCATTTCTTGATCCCCGCGGCGATCGGATGTCCGCGCCCCCCCCGATTGCGCCGCCAACTCCCGAGATTCCGGGCTTGGAGCGACTGGAACTGGTCGGACGGGGAGGTTCGGGTCATGTCTACCGGGCCTGGCAAACAGCTTGTGACCGCTGGGTGGCCTTGAAGATTCTGAATCCTGCCAAAGGTTTTGGCTGGACTCCCCGCCTGTTGCGCGAGGCGAGATTCCTGGGACGTATCAATCACCCGCACATTGTCCGCATTCTCGATTCGGGGACCCATGAGGGACAGCCCTATCTGGTCATGGAGTGGATCGGCGGCGGCACGCTTGACGCAAGGCTGAGGGAGAGCCCCCTGTCTTTCCAGGAGACCGCCCAACTGGGGCAGCAGATTGCCTCGGCCCTGGAATCGGTCCATGCTCTGGGGATTGTCCATCGCGACCTCAAGCCGGCGAATGTGGTGCTGGAGGAAGAGGCGTCGCCAGCCAATGGGCTGGTCGCCAAGTTGACCGATTTTGGCATCGCCCGGGACGACCAGGCGGAAGAACGACTCACCAGCACGGGCATGATCCTGGGGACGCCTCAATACATGTCTCCGGAACAGACCGGACTGTCTCCCGATACGTTGGTCGTGGGGCCAGCCAGTGACATTTATGGCGTGGGGGCGATCTTGTTCGCCTGTCTGACGGGCCAGCCCCCGCACTCCGGTGGAGGAATGTTGTCAACCATCTCGCGGGTGGCCCGGATCGAGCCCCCTGCGCCGCGAACGCTGCGGGGAGACATTCCGGTCGACCTCGACACCATTGTCATCAAGTGCCTGCGCCGGAATCCCGCGCACCGTTACCGGTCGGCGGGCGAATTGGCAGAAGACCTGAATTGTTTTTTACGGGGACTGCCCATCGCGGCCCGTCCCTACACCCCCGTCGAGAAGTTGGGAAACTGGCTGCGTCGTCATCCCGTGGCGGCGACGACACTCGCGATGGCGGGCTTGCTGCTGCTGACCCTGCTGGGGGGAGGTCTCTACCATCTCCGCGCCAATCAGGCTTTGATCGGTGAATTGTCGAAGCAGCGGGACCTGGCGGAAACGCAGACACAGCAGGCCAGAGAGGCGGCCCGACGTGCCGATGACAAGCGCGATGAGGCCCTGCGGCTGGCCTTGTCCGCCTCCCAGGCACTGCTTTCGGGGGTGTCTCCCCAACTTTCCGACCGGCGACGGATCATCGAAGTAGTTCGGGCGAACCAGTTGGCCGAGAGTGACGATCCCGGGAAACTGACTCTGGAGCAGGCCGAAATCCTGGGAGGCGCGCTCCTGAACCTGACCCATGTGGAGCTCCGGGATTCTCTGGTCGATTTCCATCAGCAAGACACGGCCCGAATCGTGCGGTTGGCCCAGTACTTTCCCCAATCGGATTCATTGCGGAGATGCGCCGCGCTCAGCCTGCTGGGCCAACATGCGCTGCAGCTCGGACAGAATCAGGTGGAGGAGGCCCGACAGACCAGCAAGAAGCTGGTCGCCCTCGGTGATCTGGAGCCGAATGAGCAGATTGGCATGCTGCAGTGTTACCGGAACCAGGCGATCT
The DNA here is from genome assembly GCA_046339535.1 of Planctomycetaceae bacterium. GTDB lineage: Bacteria > Planctomycetota > Planctomycetia > Planctomycetales > Planctomycetaceae > UBA10511. The sequence continues at coordinate 36,033 of JBKDUK010000331.1, forward strand.
TTGAGGAGCAGCGCGGAGGGGCGCAACAGGCACTGGCCACCCTGGATGAGGTGTGTGCCTTCGCCGAGTGTTATCTCGAACGCGATCGATCCGATTACTACCGTTGGTTGATACTCCTCGATCTGCGACACCAGCGTGCGGAAACCGCGATCCGGCACGCCATCCCCGCGGCCACGGCTTTCGCCCCTTGGGAAGAGACCCTGCGGCATTTTTTGGCCACCCCTTCCGACGGCACCGAGGCGACGCTCATTCAGCGGGGGCGGGTGGTTTCCTCGCAGATCGATCGTGCGACCTTTGCCCAGCGTTTCGATTTGGCCCGCCAGCTCCTCGATGCGACCCGTGCCGATGCTTTGACCGCGCAGCGGCTGGATCCAAACTCGGCGGGCCTGATCCAATTCCGGATGGAGCGCGCCCGCTTCCTGGGGAGATTGGCGTTGTCGGGTTCCTTGACCCCGGTCGAGGAAGAAGAACTGCAACAGGCGTTGGATGCGGGGCGCGCATTCCAGCGCTCGCATCCGGGGCAGTCCGGGAACATTCCCGTTCTGTCGCAAACCCTGTTGTTTCAGGCCAAACGCCAACTGGCGGCTGGACTGAGTGTGGAAGCTGAAACGACCGCCCGTGAGGTTCTGGCGCTGCTGACCCCCTGGGGCGGCTCCCCGGCACCTTTCGCGGATTTCTCCCGGCAATTGTGCGACGCCTACCTGTCTTGCTCCGATGCCCTCCGGGGGTCTTCCCGGGTGGCCGAGCGGCGCCTGCATCTCGTGGCGGCCTGTCTATTCGCCGATGCCAATCGCCGACCCGGAGTGGCGTTGGAACTTGTCAAACTGCTGGTGGAACTTCCCGATCTGGTTGAGGCGGAACGGGTCAGAGACTGGATTCCCCGCGAGAATCCCGCGCAGGCCGAGGCGCAGTCCCTGATCGAGGCGGCCCGAAACGACTCGCGGCAGATCGAGTTCTCCGCAGGCGAGACCCGCCAGAGCAACCCTGTCCGGACTGGCGACTGACCCACACATTCCGCCGGACCAGGCTGATCGCATCACGTCACGGTGCAGGTGGCGGAGAGGGCTGGGCGCGGCTCTGACAACTGGAATTGTTCCCGTCCACTCGGCGAGATTATGATCTGGGGCATGAGCGGGAACCGTTGGACAGCAGGCTCTGCATGGCGGACAGGCTCTTCGGAGCGAATGTCTCGTGCCATGATTGTTTGCCTCATAAGTGGTGTGGTCAGTCTGTGCGCGATGCCGATCGATTCGGTTCTGCTCGCGGATGAAGGCGGTGCGACTGTCGAGGCGGAACGGCCACCGATCCCGGCCGATCCCCAAGACCCGACTGGTGAGCAAGACCCGCCGGGTGAGCTCATCGCGACTCCCGTCGATCTTGCCGAGATCGAACGCAATATCGCGGCGCTCGATAGCCCCCTCTATGCATCGCGTGAGCAGGCTCAGGCGAGCCTGGTGCGGATCGGCGGGCCTGCGGTGACGGCTCTCCACAGGGGAGCGGAAGGGGGGAGCCTCGAGCGGACTTCCCGGGCGGTGAGAGCGTTGGGACAGATTGCGGCGGGGGGAGACCTCCCGACGTTTGAACGGGTGCAGGACGCGCTGGAGTCTCTCACCCGGTCGAAGTCACGGCCGGTCTCCCGGCGGGCCCAGATCGAATTGGAAGGATTGGGCGAAGTGCGGACCCGGCATGCGATTGCCCGGTTCGAGACGCTGGGGGGCCGGATGAAGAAGGCTCGTAGCCCGATCGCCACGCAGGCCGCCCTCGCCAATGGAATCGATTTCCGCCCCGGGGCCCAGGCCGTCCTCAATCGGAAATGGCATGGCACCGACGAAGATCTGGTGTTGCTGACGCGGATTGCCAATCTCGAGACGGTGTACGTGACCCGCAGTGCGCCGGTCTCGGCTGAAGCGTTGGAGAAGCTGCGGCGTGCCATCAACACGGCCCAGCCCAACCGCCGGTTCCAGATCCAGCCCCGTGGTGACGCCATGGTGGGGATCCAGGCGGGCACGGGAGAAGAGCGCTGCCTGGTATCGGGAGTGGAGGAAGGGTCCCCCGCCGATCGGGCCGGGCTCAAACCCGGGGATATCATCACGCATTACAACGGCGAAGAAATCGATGGATTCGAACGGTTGGTCGAGATCACCCGCGAGCTGACTCCTGGGACCAAAGTGACCCTGGAAGTCGTCCGCCGGGAGCAGTCGAAATCGATCGAGCTCGAATTGGCCGACTTCGAGTAGGTGTGGCCTCGATTCCGGTCGACTGCGTGATTCAGCGGGGGGGCCTGTTTTGTCATGTTTCGAACGCTTCCGGGTTTCCCTGGTCTCACGTCCCTAACTCATGAAGACATCCTGTTTCCAGATCGTCGGCAGATTCGTGGCGATCGTTGCGTTGCTGCTGCCCGTTTTGCTGTGTCCACCGGTGATGGCTCAGGAAAAAGACAAATATGTCTCGCCCTACCGGTTGAAATTCCGGCATTCCGCGCAGCAGCTCGCGGCGGGTTTTCAGCAGCCTCCCTGGAACAATCCGCACGAGCAGTCGGAGCTTCCCCACAGCCGCTGGTATGACCGGGAAACCGAGAAAAAATTCGGCAGCTGGGGCCCTGTGGCGAGGCAATACCCGGCCCCTGCCGGGCTGGAGCGCCGCGATTCCATCTGGCTGCAGGATCGGGTGATTTACACCGCCTCCCTGTGGATCGGGACACCCTATCAGCATCATCACATTCCCGATTGGGATCCTCCCGCACATTGGCCCTGGCAGAAGGTGGCCTATGGAAGGAACTCGCGCGGTGTCGATTGCAGCAATTTCAGCTCGTTCTATTACAACTTCGGTCTGGGGGTGAAACTCGACACCGGGATTCATCAACAGGCGGAGCGGACCGTGGTACGTGGTCCTGGGGGGCGGGGACAACTGCGGATCGAGGTGATCAAACCACGTTCTTACGAAGAGATGCGCAGGGAACTGTTGCCCGGCGATCTGCTCTACATCAAGAACCGCAAGGGGGTGGTCGGGCATGTGATCCTGTGGCTGGGGGAGGTGGGGGTCTCACCCGACGGGACCCCGCTTGTGATTGATTCCACTGGCGGCAATCATGTCGATTCGAACGGTCACAAGATCCCGATTGGCGTCCATATTCGCCCGATGCCCCCGCGGAGTTGGTATGCGGAAGACCTGTCGCACGCCCATCGCATCATTCCGGGATACACCCGCGTCGAACCAGGGGAAGCACCCCCGCCCGAAGAAGGTGGGGCGGACGAGTCTTTCGACCGCGAATGAGAGACTTGTCGTGGAGACGCACCACCAGGTTGATCCTGGCTCCCGGAGAGCGGGATAAAGTATTCCCCCGCGCGAGAGTTGGATCAGCCCGGGTGCGTCGATAACTCTTGCCGAGCGCTCGATCCTCCCGGTCCGTCAGCCGGCGAAGGCCGATTCCGTCACCTGGGGGGCACTCCAGAGCAGTTCGGGATCGCGGGGATACCAGGGCCCCCGCAGCCGTTGGAAAGCGACATTCCGCACCGAGGCGGGGGTTGGTCCGGGGGTGTCGAGGATAAACACCCCTGCGGCAAATGGCCGAAAGGCCATGTTGAAGTTCATCGGGTTCTTCACCACCAGAAATTTCACGCTGCGTGGATCGAGTCCGACCCGCTGCAACTGCTCTCCATTCCAGTCGTAGGTTCCCCGTGAGGTGACCAGGATGTCGATGGCACCGACCCGCAGCACCGCCGTCGGTCCCATGTCTCCCACCTGCCCGTCGAAAATTCCCCCCACGTACTGGAACCGTCCATCACACAGGTGATTCACCACTCCTGTGACGCAGACCGGAGTGCCCCAGTGGGGATCCACCTGATGACCGAGGTGGACGGTCACCTGGCCGCGGAGGCCGGCGGTGTGACACAGGCTGGCGGCTGCCGGATCGACCACGGGCACGATCGCGGTCGTCTCTTCTCCGGCCGCCAGCAGAGCCTTCAGCGACGCCACGCTGTCTCCCGCCGCACCGCCGCCGCAGCAGTCGGCCGTTTCCACCAGCAACACAGGGCCCCCGGCAAGCTGCCTTCCCAGCGCCACCGCCTCGTCCGGCCGATACACCCGCGGTTCGAGTTCGTGCCGGCGGGTCCAGTAGAGCCGCGCGACGTCGAGAGCGATGCGGCGGGCCAGCACGGCATCGTGGTCGGTGACAACCAATCCCCCGCTCCCCATGTCGGGGAGATCGAGATAGGGATGCACCAGGAAGACGCTGGTCGACAGCACGCCGGGCAGGCCTTCATGCCACTTGGCAAACCGCATGACGTCGACAAAGGGACCGGGGCCGTCGGTGCCGCCGTGGAGCGCCGCCGTAATCACCGGCACCTTGGCCAGGGCCATGGTCGGACGGCATTTTCCCGCCACCGTGGCGAGCAGCAAACGGGCCCCGCGCGCTCCCGTGCCGTAGGCATCCCGATGCGGATAGGTTTCCCAGGCCACGAGGGCCGTCGCCTGGGTGACCATCGCGGGGGTGACATGGGCGTGCAGGTCGAGCGTCGCGACCACGGGAATTTGTGGGCCAACCAGTTCGCGGACAGCGGTCAGCAGGTCCCCTTCCAGATCGGGGGCGTTCTCGGCGGTGGCCGAACCATGCAGGGCGAGCAGCACCCCGTCGACCGGCAGGGCGTCGATCAGCCGGGCCAGCAACTCGCCTTTGAGTACCGTGTAGCAGTCGGCGGTCAAGGGGCCACCCGGGCAGGTGCTGGCTGCCAGGGTGGGCAAGACCGTGGCCCCCGACCCCCGCAGGGTGGCCAGGGCACCTCCCAGCGTCCCGTGGGTGGTCGCCAGCAGAGCGTCTCCCCGGGTCAATTCCCCCCGCTCGAAATCGGCCAGCTGCAGCGGGGTTCCCCCCAGGTGATTGCACTCGGTGAAAATCGAGCCGACAGCCAGACGTGGCATGCAAGTCTCCCGAAGACAATCTGTCGAAATCTGGGGTGTGAGGGGGAATCCACCACCGTGTCCGGTCAACGCCGGGGCTCAGCCTTCGTAGGGGGGGGCGGGTTTGTTCCAGTCCGCCCCGAACAGCATGTCCGAATACCAGCCATTCGGAATCTGGTACGGATTCACCAGCCGCAAGCGGTCGACTGCGGCCGGGTTCAACTCGAGACCCAACCCGGGGCGCTCGCTCAATTGCAGTCGTCCGTCGACAATCTGCAGCGGTTCGACCAGCAGTTCTTCGACGAAGGGATTGCCGGTCTGATCGATCTCGACCGTCAGGGCGTGGGGGGTGGCTGCCACCACCTGGGCATTGGCCAGCACGGCCACGGCATCACTCCAGGAGTGGGGGGCGAGTTTGAGGGCCGCCTGGTCGGCCAGGCGGGACACCCGCAAGACCTCGGTGATCCCTCCGCAGCGGCTGGCATCGGCCTGCACGATGTCGACCGCCTGGCGATGAACCAGCTCGGTGAAGCCCTGCAGGCCAAACTCGTTTTCGCCCGCCGCCAGGGGCAGGCCCACGGTGCCGCGCAAGGCCGCGAACGAATCGAGATCCTCCGGAGCGAACGGTTCTTCAAACCAGAAGATGCCGATCTGCGCGAGTTCCCGACCGACCCGGCGGGCGATGTCGACGGTGTACCGCATCGAGGCGTCGCACATCAGGTCGCAGCGCGGACCAATCTCCCGTTTGACCGCCCGGGGGGCATTGATGTCGTAATCCAGATTGCGGCCGAGACGCATTTTCATCCGCCGGAAGCCGCGGGACAGATGCCGTTGCGCCTCGCTCTTCAGTCCCTCGATGCTGTTCCACAACAGGGCACTGGCATAGGCGGGGCAGGAGGGGGTGGTTCCCCCCAGCAGGCGCCAGACAGGTTTGTCGGCCGCCTGACCACGCAGATCCCACAGAGCGACATCAATACCTCCGAGAGCCGACATCGCGGCCCCCTTGCGTCCGTACCAGCGGGTCCAGCCATACATCAGTTCCCACAGGTCTTCGACCTCGCGCGGATCGCGCCCCCGCAGCAGAGGATCGAGTTGGCGAATCACCACATCGACCAACGCGGGATGCGAATAGACGGAACCGACCCCCACCTGCCCACGGTCCGTGTAGACGAGGACCAGACTGGTCAGCCGGGCGCTGGTGATGCCCCCCGAGCTTTCGAAACCGTGTTGGTTCGGGTATTCATGGCGCAGGTGAATGGCCTCGACGCGGTCGATCTTCATGGTGCCGGGGTTCGTGGGTGAAATGGACCTCATCGATTATGAAAGGACCGTGTCTGGATCGGCAATCGTGCCGGCCAGCTTTCCTCTGTGCGCGAACGAGATCTCCATGTGCCCCGACCCACTCACCTGGTTCCAGACAATCGAGTCCCTGCCGAGGCCTTGGCTGTGTCCGTCACCATCGCGCGGTTGGTCGTTTTGGAAGTTCGGCCTGCCGTTGCTGATGGTCTGCCTGGTCCCCGATCTGCCCGACATGCTGCTGCAGGGCACCCGTGTGGGAGAAACCGCCACGATCGGACGAACCGCGGTCTGGGGACAGGAGAGTCGGACTGATTTGCCGGACACCGATGGGGTGGTCGAGATCCCGGCACAGGAGTGGCCACTGCGTCCTGGTCCGCGCCAGGTGCGGGTCCGGGTGCATTACCCCCGGGGAGGATTGAAGGGAGTCGGCCCGCGCACGGGACTGTTCCTCACACTGCACAACTGGGGGGGGACCGACTGCGTCGGCACGGCCGATCCGGCGACGCTCGCCGAGCGCTGCGATTGCGTGGCTCTGTGCGTCAACTATCTGCAGAGCGGCCCTCGCGATTCGATTGAAGGGCCCGAGCCGTATGATTTCGGCTGGCTGCAGGCGCTCGATGCGCTGCGGGCTCTGCACTGGGTCTGGCAGGGGCTGCGCGAGCAGAAGATTTCCTTTGATGACAGCCGGATCTATGTCACCGGGGGCTCCGGAGGGGGCAATGTCTCACTGATGGCCAACAAGCTCGCTCCGCGCACCTTCGCGGCGGTCTTCGATCTCTGCGGCATGGCGAAGCTGAGCGACGACATCGCCTTCCAGCTGCCGGGGGGGAGCGAGTTGAACGCCCGGTATTCGCGTGATCCCGCCAGTCCGAACTTTCTGTCCCGCGACCGCCAGGAACTGCACTTCGTGGGGCATCCTGTTCATCTCGCACAACAGAAGGCACTGGGCCAGCAGACGCGAATTCATGTGATCCACGGGGCGACCGATGAGGTCTGTCCCATTGCCGACGCGCAAGAGCTGATCGCCAATGCCCAGGCCGCCGGTTTGCAGGTGGTTCCGGTGATTGTCGATCCGGCCCGGGTCGACGGGACGGTCTTCACGACCACCGGCCATGCGTTGGGGGACCGGACGGCAATCGTGCTGCAGGTGGGGGGGGCGGGGCTGGATCCGCAGCATGCCGGGCGGTTCGTCCGCCAGGGGCCGACCGACTTCGAGCGTCGGGATGAAGCGGTCCGTTACCGGACGAGCGGGGGAGAGTGGGTGGTCTCGTATCGCGAGGGGTGGCCCGAAGGACGGTTTGTTTCCGATCCAGCTCCTCCCGGGTATCCCGGGCATCTGGATCTGAGCTACGTGCTGGGCGCTGGTGGAGAACGCCGGCCGCTGCGCAATCCGGCCGATTGGGACGAACGCCGGCGGCAGATTGTCTGGCAGTTCGAACAGGCCGCTGGGGAGTTTCCCGGCCCGGCCCGCAAGGTTCCCCTGCAGTGGGAGATTCTGGAAGAGCGGCAAGAGGACGGAGTGGTGCGGCGCAAGGTGCGCTATCAGACGGAACACAATTCCCGGGTGACCGCCTGGCTGCTGCTGCCTGCCGAGGGGGGAGCTGGCCCACGGCCCGCCGCCCTCTGTCTGCAGCAGACCACTGACGTGGGCAAAGATGAGCCGGCTGGTCTGCGGGGAGATCCCGAGCTGCAGTATGCGCTCGAGTTGACACGCCGGGGATGGGTGACCCTGTCTCCCGACTATCCGTCGTTTGGCGAACATGCCTGGGACTTCGCCGCCCATCCCGAGTACGCCAGCGGGACGATGAAGGCGATCTGGGACAATGTGCGCGCGGTCGATCTGCTGCAGGAGCTGCCGGAGGTCGACCGGGACCGCATCGCCGTGATCGGTCACTCGCTGGGGGGGCACAACGCGATTTTCACGGCGTTGTTCGAGCCGCGGCTCAAGGCGGTGGTCTCAAGCTGCGGATTCTGCACGTTCACCCGGGATGACATTCCCAGCTGGACGGGTCCGCGGTACATGCCCCGGATTGCCGAGCGGTTTGGGAACGATCTCTCCCGCGTACCGTTCGACTTCCCGGAATTGATCGCGGCCATCGCCCCCCGGCCGTTTCTGGCCATCGCCGCCACACAGGACAGCGACTTTGATGTCGAGGGGGTCCGTCAGACCATGACGTCGGCCCGGGTGATCTATGAGCTGCTGGGAACAGCGGAGGGGCTGCAGGCCGACTATCCGGAGGCCCCCCACAGCTTTCCCCGGGCCTCCCGGGAGGCCGCCTACCACTTTCTGGAGCGGTCGCTCGGGACCCGCTGATGCGGGGGGGGGGGAGGGGGCACGACCGGGCTCGTGGGTTTCGCTCAGTCGACGAGGGTACTCCCCAGCCAGCGGGCGGCGTTGGCCATGATCCGCAGCGGGATCTCCTGCCGGTAGACCGGGTAGGTCTCATGCCCGGGACGGTAGTAGAAGATCCGGCCCGCCCCCAGCTTCCAGACGCATCCGCTGCGAAACCGTTCGCCGGCCTTCCAGGTCTCTTCGAAGACGACCTCGTCGGGTTCGGGAACATGGAAGGGTTCGTCGTACATCTCGGTTTGGGGGATGGTGAACTCGCGGGGAATGCCCACCGCCAGGGGGTGGTCTGGCAGCAGGACCCGCGTCTCGCTCGGTTGGCCATCTCCCCGATAGGCCGGGAAGACGCAATTGGGCAGGTCGACACGCACGGTGAGCTGCCCATTGAACGACCGCATTGCGTAGTACGCGGGGGTCAACAACGAGTCTTTGGTGGGGACAAACCCACCGGCATACGGGATGTATTCGAATTTGACGGGGGGGCCATTCGGGGGATCGGGAAACCGACGGCGGGCGTCGGCCTTGGTGCGCTCGTTCATCGCCTCGACAAACGGGCGGGCCCAATGGCCCGAGTGGAGCGCAACCAGCGCCAATCTGCCGGCCTGGATCCGGGCGACAATTGCCTGGGCCTTCTCTTGAGGGATTTCCTGGTGCCGGACATGACCCCACCAGATCAACACGTCTGTGTTGTCGAGCAGATTGGCGGAGAGCCCCTGTTCGGGCTGCTGCAGGTTGGCCGAAATGACCCGCAGTCCCTGCTGTTTCTCGAGATGCGCGGCAATCGCATTGCCGAGGAAGTTGTCGTACGCCTGCTTCTGGGCCGGCTGCTGTTCATCCCACACCAGCACCCGAATGGGAGTGTCGGCGGCCCGGGCCGGGGAGGGTGCGAGCGTGAAGGGGGTCAAGGTCAGCGGCGCGAGGGCAGGCAGCGAGGCGAGCAATTCGCGGCGGTTCAGCATGAGACAGCCTCCAGAGACGAGGGACGCGGTTCGGTCGTGAGAGTGAACCGGTCAGCATAAGTCCCGCGGTGTTGGCTGGCGAGACGTCTCAGGGACCTGGTTGCCCAGCCGTGGGGTGGTTGCTCACGGTGCGTTTCCGGCGCTGGTCTGCGGCCGAATATGCACCGCAAGGGATACGGCGCGGCAGGGGGCTTGGCGGTGCTGGGCACGGCGCCGAGCGGCTGTGTGAGTGTGGAACCCAGGGGGGGCGAGCGGCGTCAGCCCGGGGGTTCGCTCAGCGTCGGGGCTTGTTGGGATCAACCCGGCCGAACGCCTTGAAGCGAACGGGCGCGCTCGACTGGTCAATCACCACGCTGAACTCATCGGTGATGACGCCTGGAGTCATGGGAGCGACAAAGGTGATGGGAACGATCTGGATCGCCTTCCCCTCTTTGGGCAGACGGGCTTCGAAGGTCCCGGCGGTGGTCTCACTCTCGATGCCCGTCACCTTGAAGGCGCGGCGGCCGCGGATGACGAGGTTGCGGGTGGTCTCGGTTCCGGGGGCGACGACTCCGAAGTCGAGGAACTCGGGAGTCGCGTAAAAGTCGGGTTCGATCCGTCCCTCGATGACCACCGGAATCTGGGGACCGGCGGCATCATCGGTCACGATGGTGAGCTGCTCGCGGAAATCCCCCGCCGGGGCGGTGGGCTTGAGGCTGACCACCAGTTCGTAGGTGGTCGACCCATTGGGCTGGCGGGCCAGTTCGGTCGCCTTGGCCTCGATGTGTTCGTTCTTGCAGATCAGCTCGGTGATTTTCCAGTCGGGACGTCCCACGTGGTTCACCTGGATCCTGCGATCCGCCGGCTGTCCCTTGGGAACATTGCCGAACTGGGCACCACCGGGGGTCAGCCCCACGTCTTTGCGGATGTAGGCATGCAGCGGGATGGGAATCTCGGCATAGGCCGGCCGATCGAACGTGATCATCATGGTCGACTTGCGTTCTCCCTCGAACTTGAGGGTGTCGACGACGATCTCGACTTCGGTCGATTCCAGACTGGCGAGAGTGTCCTTGGGGATCTTCACCTGGAAGCACTTGCAGGTGGTTCCCGCCGACCTGATGTGCACCGTCTCTTTGAAGACGTTGGTCAGCTTCAGCCGGTATTTCGCCTCCGAGCCCCGGGCCACGGTTCCGAAATCGTGATCCAGCTTGGGGAACATCTTCTCGGCCCATTGGGGGTCGAATCCCTGTTGGACCACAACCGGGCCAGCCAAAGTGGGGACGGCACCCTCGGGCCCACCGACCGTGGGACTACCCAGGCCCGGGGCGGGGGGCGGAGGTGAAAGCTGGGCCACGGCTGGAGAAACTCCACCGGCGACCAGCAGCAGACAGAAGAGAAGCGTGCGAGGCATGACTCGGAATCCTTTCCGCCGGGGAACGTACTGTTTTGCCCCAAGAGTGTCAATCTGTGGTTGGCCGTCGAGGGACACCCCCGGTGGAGGGGGGGGCGGGTGCCGCGGAGTTTCGCGGTCGATGCCTCGTACGAGGGCCTGAGGCGTGGTCAGGAAGTGTGATTTCCCCCCGTCTGGGGCCACTTCATCTTGACCATCGGGGGCGGAAGGTCGTATACGGACGCTCCCTCCGTCTCGGGGCGATTCGCGGCCCCCTTCCCTCACTCACCCATTGGTCATGTCGATTCTGCAGCGGTATGTCTTGCGGCAACTGCTGGGGGTGTTTTCCCTCACGCTGCTGTCGCTGACCGGCATGGTGGTGCTCGTGGGGGTGATTGGCGAGGCGACGAAGAACGGGTGGGGGCCGCAGCAGCTTCTCGACATCCTGCCATTTGTCGTTCCCAGTCTGCTGCCGTTCAGCATCCCGGCCACTTACCTGCTGACCATCTGCGTCGTCTACGGGCGACTGGCGGGGGACAATGAGATTACGGCGGTCAAGGCGGCCGGCATCAATCCGATGACCATGTTGATGCCCGGATTCGTAACCGCCGCCGTCTTGAGCCTGGCCACCTTTTACCTGACCGACCAGGTCATTCCCTGGGCCCGGTCGAATGTCGAGCGGGTGGTTTTGACGGCCATGGAGGATATCTTCCTGGGGATTCTGCGCGAGAAGAACCATTACTCGGACCCCACCCGGGGAATTGCGATTTCCGTCCGGGCCGTGGAGGGAGAACGCCTGATCGAGCCCCACTTCCGGTACCAGTTACCGGGGGGGCCGCAGACCGTGAATATCACGGCCCGCGAGGCGACGATGCGTTTCGATCTGCCGGGCCAGCAGGTGTTGTTGAGCCTGGTCGAAGGGCAACTGGTGTTGCCCGGCGGGGACCAGGCGACGGTGGCGGACGAAGCCTATCCGTTTCCGCTGCCGATGGGGACCAATGTCCCCCCGCCGAGGGACCTGCCGATCCAGGCGCTGCGGAGCGGCATGCGGCAGGCCCGCCAAAAGCGGGAGTCGCTCGAGCGGCGGCAGGTGATCACCACGGCGTTCGCCCTGTCGCACGGCGAATTCGGTTACCTCATGCAGCCCGAGCAGAAACGGCAGGAATGGGAGATCAACGGGCAGCAGGAACGGTACAACAAGCTCTATACCGAGTTGCATTCCCGCCTGGCGCTGGCCTGCAGTTGTTTCTTCTTCGCTCTGGTGGGGAGCCCGTTTGCGGTCCTGCAGGGGCGGCGCCAGTTCCTGACCAGTTTCGCGCTGTGCTTTGTGCCAATCCTCGTGTTGTACTACCCCATCGTCCTGGTGATGATGAACCTGGGGAAGGACAACGTGTTCGATCCCGCCCTGGGAATGTGGGTGGGGAACGCGGGCATGGGCGTGGCCGCCTGGTTGCTGTTGCGCCGGATTTGATCTACAGCGTCGCCTGCAATTCGGCGATGAGGTGGTCGGGAATGCTGTAGTTGGCGGTCACGCTCTGAACGTCTTCGTGGTCTTCGAGAGCCGAGATCAGTTCCAGCACCTGCCGGGCCTGCTCGAGATCCAGTTCCACGGTGTTCTTGGAGATGCGGGCAATCTCCGAGCGGTCGCAGGGAATCTGGGCCGTCTCGAGCGCCTGCTTGACGGTGTCAAACACGGCGGTGTCGCACAGCACCTCAAACGACTCCCCCTGCAGCGAGACATCGTCAGCACCGGCGTTCAGGGCCACGTCGATCAGGCGGTCTTCTTCGACATTACGGGCGGGGACCAGGAAGATTCCCTTCCGCTCGAACATCCAGGCGACACAGTTGGTCGCCCCGAGGTTTCCCCCCTTGATCTCGAAGATCTTCCGCACCTCACCCGCGGTGCGGTTGCGGTTCTCGGTGAGGATGTCGCACATCACCGCCACACCGGCGGGGCCATAACCCTCGTAGACCAGTTCCGCCAGATCTTCCCCATCGAGTTCGCCGCAGCCTTTCTTGACCGCCCGCTCGATGTTGTCCTTGGGCATGCTGTTCTCACGCGCCTTGTCGATCGCGTACCGCAGCTTGAGGTTGGTGACCGGATCACCCCCTCCATGCCGGGCCGCAATCATGATCGCGCGGCTCAGCTTGCCAAACAACGCCCCCCGCTTTTTGTCTTGTGCCCCTTTCCGGATCGCGATGTTCGCGGAGTGGGAATGCCCGGCCATGTTCTTGGTCCTGTACGGTCTCTCGTCAAAAGAAATCATCCCGGGATTCCCGACAGGCCTGGTTTGTCCAGAACCGCCGGTCGACACCGGTCACCTGCCCCGGCTCAGGGGGCCTTGTCGTCCACCGGAGGGGGCTTGCGTCCCTGCTCCCCGACGCGGATCTTGTCGTCCAGCCGCTGGATCAGGGCGGGATCCCGGAAGGGATTCTCGGTCGCCAACTGGCGCGACCGCTTCCAGGCGGCCAACGCGTCGGCGGCCCGATCGAGCTTGTCCAGCACATCGCCCAGGTGCTCGTGCAGGGTCTCGTCCCCCGATCCCTGACCCTTCTCGACCGCCTTCTCAATCAGAGGCAGCGCCTCGGCGTGTTTTCCCCGCCGATGCAGCACCCAGCCCAGACTGTCAAGGTAGGCACCGTTGTCGGGCTCGGCTTCCACCGCCTTGCGGATCATCTGTTCGGCCTGCTCGAGGTTCTTCCCCTGGTCGGCATACAGGTAGCCCAGGTCGTTGTTGACCGAGATGTCGTCGGGAGTTTCCCGGTAGACCTGCTCCAGAACCTCTTCCCCTTTCTGGAAGTCTCCCTTGGAGACATACACGTTCGACAGCCCCGAACGGCCCAGCCGCTGGATCTGCGGCAAGTCGGGATACCGCATGAGCAGACGCTCGTAGGCGGCAATCGCTTCATCAAACTTGCGGGCATGACCGAGGATCCACGCCTCCCGGAACGGGTAGGCCGGATTGCGTTCATTGTCGTTCATCAGCCGCCGAATCACCTCGAGCCCCCGGTCCGCCTGTCCCGCCATGGTCAGGGCGAACGCCTGCTGGTACTCGAACTGCGACCGTTCCTGGAACCCGACCGAGCGGGCGGCTTCGCCAAACACTTCGGCGGCCTGCTGGTAGCGGCGGGCGTCGACCAGGTGTTGTCCCAGTTCTTCATAGAGCTGGGATCCTCGTTCATTCCGGATCCGCAACAGGTGGCGGTAAAACTCGACCATCAGGTCGGTCTGCTTTGCTTCCGCAGCCAACTGGGCCAGAACATAACCCTGGGGAAACTTCAACTTCCCCGGTTCGGACCGCAATTGGTCCTGCCCCAACTGCAGAACGGAATTCGCCAGAGCCTTGTCCGACACCAGCGCCTGCAGTTCGGTTTCAATCACCTTGGAGCTGCCAGCTTCCCCGAACGAATTCGACAGGGCGGCGAGCAGTTCAGGGGGCTTCCCGCGGCGGCGATAGACTCCGGCCAAACCGGCATAGCCCCGCGCATCGGCTGAGACTCCCAGCGTTTTCTTGAACAGCGTCTCGGCTTCATCAAGACGATTGGCCGTGACGTACTGCTCCGCGAGAGCCAGTTGCAGGTAAGGGTTACGCAGATCCTTCATCGCGGCTTGTTCGAGCCGCGGCAACAACTCCTGCTGAAGTCCCAGCTTCGCGAGCACTTTCTCCAGCAGATCGTAAGCGGCCTGACGTTTCGACTGCCGGTTGTTGTCGAGGTAGCCCTGCAGTTCGGCAAGGGACTGATTGGCATCTCCCTTTTCGAACTGGGCCAGGGCCAACAGGAACGAGAGATCTCCCGTCTTGCTCCCCCGCTTCTCGATCGCCTTGGTCAGTGCGTTGATGGCCAGATCGGGATTGCCCCCCTGGAGAAACACCTCACCAAACTTCTCAAAACTCACATTCGCCAGGATCTGGTTCCGCAGTTGCGGCGTGAGCTTGTAGGGGGCGGGGTCGAGAACAGCGGCGAAGACCGGCTCCAGAACGCGCGACGCATCCACGAACCGCTGGGTAGCCAGATACCACTGGCCCAACTGGTTCTTCAGCACGATGAACGCAGTCGATTTGGGATCGAGGCTGGGAAGCCGCGTCGCCTTTTCAAGGCTGTTGATGGCACCGCCAAGATTCTCAGTCCGAATCTGCAGTTCCGCCAGTTGCACCAGCCATTCGTAGTCGTTGGGGGCCAGTTCGGTCGCCTTTTCGACCGAACGCAGCGCGACCTCCGGCTTGTTCAAATGCAGCGCCAGAGGGATGACCTGGCGGTACACGGCGAGAATGTTGGGATCTTGTTCGATCGACTTGAGGTAGGCTTCATACGCCCCCGGCAGATCGCCCCGTCCTTGCAGCACGCGGGCGGTGCCAAACCAGGCGAGAGCGTCGACCCGGGCCTGCTCGGCGGGAGTTCGGGGACGAGCCGGCGCCAGTGGTTCGACCACATCTTCCAGTTCCTGCCCCCGGATGGATCCCGGAACGACGGGAGACTTCCCCTGCACCCCTGCGGGGGAAGGATTCTCCGGTGCCTGCGCCCGGACGACAGCGGAATCGGAAGTCAGGCCAGCCCACAGCACCGCCAGACAGATTCCGAAGCAGACGCGATTTCGGACCATTGTGCCTTCCTCAAGAGCTCCGGGGAGGAACGGGTTCGGGAAGAACCCCTGCCGCGGCGAAATTGTAGAACTCCGGACTGTGGGGGGACAGCAGCCCCCCGCGAAAGTTCAAGAGCGTTTCTTTCCCGAGGGACGTCCATCCGGTTTGGCTGTCTTGGACTTGCCGTTCTTGACTCCCTTGGAAGGGGTGGGAGCCACGGCCTTTGCAACCGACTTGACGGGGGGCTTTGCGGACACAGGCTTGGAGGGGGCGGCCCCCTTCGCAGGGGATTTCCCCGCCGCCAGTTTCGCTTCCGCACTCTTTTCGCCCGCTCCCTTTTCGTGGCTGGTCTTGGGAGGGGTTCCCTTTTTGCTCTCGCCCCCCTTGCGGTCACCGGCACTGGCGGGTTTCGCTGTCCCCGCTCGAGATGATGCTTCGCGGGCCGCCTCGGGCTTGGTGCTGTCGGTTTTTTTGTTGTCCGCTTTGACTACGGCCGATTTCACCGGCTCAGATTTCGCCGGTTCCGGCTTGCCAGCGGTGGGTTTACCACCGGTTGGACGCGTGGTGTCACCCTTGGCTGGCCTGGCGGGATCCGGTTTGCCGTGGTCGGGTTTCCCATTCTCGGACTTGGCGGGTTCCGCCCGGGAAGGTTCCCCCTTGCCCGCGGTCGACTTGGCGGGGGTTTTGGCGGTCTCCACCCGTTCGGGCTCACCCGGCCGGGTGTCTGCCTTGGCGCCCTCGGGTTTGGTCCCCTTGGCGGTTTTGGAGGGAGCGGGCTCGGGCCGCGGGGCTGGTTTGGGGACGGCGGCGGGTCCCCGGTTCAGCAGAACCTCCAACCGGTGCACGCCTTCATCCGGACTGGCCGAACAGTCGGCTTCTTTTCCCGCCGGGGGAAAGAGCTTCGCCCGCTTGGGGTCGAGCGACAGGCATTTCAGCAGGTGGCAGAACAGCGGGGCGTCGGCCTTGCGGATGTACGATCGCAAGGATTCCGAGGTCTGCTCGGGGTCGGCGTGGGGTTCGGCGAAACCCAGCCAGGCCAGTACGCCATGCATGCGGGTATCGAGCGGCAACACGTGGCTGCCCAGCGAATGCTGCAGCGACCAGCCGCGGACAAACCACGAGACTCCGGGAATGCGGGCGAGCTGTTTGCCCGCCAGTTCGGCCGTTTTGCGACGCAACGCCTCCAGTTCGAAAGAGTAGTTCAGATCGAAGGCGTGTTGGAGCAGGTTCTTGATCCGCATGGCCCGCCAGGGGGCATATTCGTCGGCCGGAAAAGCCTGCTGCAGCTCACCAATCGAACTGACACGGGCTTCGTTCAGATCAGGGTAGACCGCATGCAGCCGCTTCAGCATCGCCTGGGCCGACTCCAGATCGGTCTCCTCATAGCAGGCGGCGAACAGCAGGGTCTCGAGCACCGGTGCGTCATGCTTGGCCGGTGAGGAGTGATACGCCTTCTTCAACAGGGCGGTCAGTTTACGACACAATTCCTGCTTGTCGATCGGCTTGGAGCGTTGGGGGGCTACCATGGCTGTCCTGGATCGCAAATCATGTCCTCAGCGTGGAACCGCAGACGGTTCCGCACCGGGATCGTCCTGAGGGTCCGCCGCTGTCCCGCCCGACGGGGCGGCCCACACCTCCGGGGTCTCACCCATCACCCCGGTCAACCTTGGATCGGGCGACCGTTGCTCGGCCTCGTTCCCAGCCAGGGCCGAGACATCCTGCACTTCGGGATCCGAAGTGACATCTGCTGCGTCGGCGGATCCCTCCGCAGTCGATGCCGACGTTTGTGCCATCGCCTCCCGCAGCACCGCCGAAGTCTCGGCAGCCAGCTTCGCGCCGGGATCCAGAACGAACTGGAGAATCGGGGTGTATCGCAGGTCGAGCTGCTGGGCGATCTGGTGCTGGATGAAACCCCGGGCCGATTCCAACCCGTGCATCGCCAGCACCGCATGCCGGGGTTCGCCCCGCACCGAGATGAACACCTTCACACTTTTGAGGTCGGGAGCGGCATCGGCCCACAAGACCGTCACATTCTTCACCCGGGGGTCCTTCAGGCCGAACAGGATCGTGGTGGCAACCACCTCGCGCACGGCCTCAGCCACCTTGGCGGTTCGCCGACTCATGCGATCCTCCCAGAATGGGGTCCGCCCAGCCGAACCAGAAGGTCCTGGGGAAAATCACGAACAAGGATGTTCTCTGGCAGCCCGCTCACAGTGTGCGTTTGACCTCCTCGATCTTGATCGCCTCGAACATGTCGCCTTCCTTGACGTCGTCGAAACCGTCCAGGCGGATCCCGCACTCCATCCCCTCGCGGACTTCCTTCGCGTCATCCTTGCCGCGTTTCAGGGAGGCAATCTTGTACTCGTTCAGCACCCGTTGATCGCGGATGATCCGGATCAGGCTGTTCCGCTCAATCGTGCCGTTGAGCACCCGGCAGCCCGCCACGCGGCCGAACCGGCTGATGTCGAAGGTCTGCAGCACCAGGGCCCGGCCCATGCGCGACTGCACCACCTCGGGCTTGAGCAGCCCTTCCATCGCCTTCTTGATGTCGTCCGTGACCTCGTAAATGATGTTGTACTGCCGGATCTCGACCCCTTCGCGCTCGGCGAGGGCCTCGGCCCGATCTTCGGCCACCACGTGGAAGGCGACGATGATGGCCCCCGACGCTGCCGCCAGATAGACATCGCTTTCGTTCACACCCCCCACACCGTCGTGCAGGATCACAACCCGCACCTCGGGATGCTGGAACTTCAGCACTTCACCCCGCAGGGCCTCCAGCGAGCCGGGCGTGTCGGCCTTCATGATGATGGGCAGATCCTGAACCTCGCCCTTTTCGGCCTGGCTCAGAATTTCCTGCAGTGTCCGGACCCGGCCCTTCTTCGCCAGTTGGGCTTCGCGGCCCCGCTGCCGCCGCACTTCGGCGATCTCGCGGGCCTCATCAATTTCCGAGAGGACATAGAACCGGTCTCCCGCAGCGGGGACTTCGTCGAGCCCCGACACCTTGACGGGGACTGACGGGCCGGCTTCCTCAACCTCGCGGCCGTGATCGTCGTACATCGCCCGGATGCGGCCATAGGATGTGCCGCACAACACCACATCTCCCTTCCGGAGTGTGCCGTCCTGCACGATCAACCAGACCAGAGCCCCGCGTCCTTCGTCGCGGAACGCTTCCAGACAGATGCCATTCGCCGACTTGGCGGGATTGCCGCTCAGCTCTCCCAGTTCGGCCACCGTCTGCAGCGTCTCCAGAAGGTCGTCAATTCCCTGACCGGTCTGGCCCGAGGTCCGCACAACTTCGGTGTCACCACCCCATTCGGCGGCCAGCAGGTTGTGCGTCGCCAGTTCCTGCAGCACCCGCTGCTCGTTCCGTTCGGGGAGGTCGATCTTGTTCATCGCCACCACGATCGGCACACCGGCCGCTCGGGCGTGATTCAACGCCTCGACCGTCTGGGGCATCACGCCGTCATTCGCCGCCACCACCAGCACGGCGATGTCGGTCACATTCGCCCCGCGGGCCCGCATCTCGGCGAACGCCGCGTGACCTGGCGTATCGAGGAACGTGATCTTCCGCCCGTTGTGTTCGACCTGGTACGCCGCAATGTGCTGCGTGATCCCGCCGAACTCTCCAGCGGCCACATTCGCCGACCGGATCTTGTCGAGCAGGGTCGTTTTCCCGTGGTCGACGTGCCCCAGGATCGTGACGATCGCCGGGCGGGTGATCCGGTCGCCCGGCTCCCCTTCGGCGGAGGCCACCTCTTCCAGGTGCTCTTCGACATCCTTCTCGCGTTCGATGTGCAGATCGACTCCGCATTCCATCGCCAACTCGAGAGCCTGCTCCTCTTCGAGATACGAGTTGATCGTGACCATCTGGCCCTTTTTCATCATCAGGCCGATGAGTTCATTGGCCCGACGGCCCATGGCTTCCGACAGGCCGCGGACAGTGATGGGGAATTCGATCTGAGCCTCGCTTTTCTGCTCCACCTTCTGGCCGCGACGCAATTGCCGGGGGCGATGCGCACGAAGCCGGGATCCCTCTTCCTCATCCTCCCGCAGGCGGCCGGTTCCCCGCTTGCCAACACGGGCCTTCCGGTCGGCAACCGCTCCTGCCGTACCGCCCACCATGGGCCGCACGGGACCACGGCCGACGCCCTTCTTGCCTTCCTCCGTGAAGTCTTCCGGAGCGTCGTCTTTCCGCTTCTTGTCCTGGTTGTGCTGCTTGATGTGCTCATGCAGCGGTGTCCGCTCCAGCATGTCCCGCGAAATGCGCATCTCGGGCTTCTGGGCAGGGCCACCACTGGCGGCCGGGGTCGTCGTTCCCTGCGAGGCTTTCGGCGACGGAGGAGGAGCCGCCAGTTTGGGAAGCGTGGGCATCGGCCGCGCCTTCGGCTTCTTCGTGTCGCGCTGCAGCCCGGAAACGGCTCCGATGGCGGTCATTTCGCGGGTCCGCGAAGTTCCCGATGCACCGATGTAATCTTCCCGACGCAAGGGGGCCAGAGGGGCTTTCCCCGCAGATGCCGCGGGAGGCGCGTCGCCCGTGGTTGGGGAGGCCGTCTCCTCGGCAGCCACGTCCAGTTCGACCTCCGGCACAGTTTCCTCGGCCGGTGCGACGGTTGGCTCTGGAGCGGCGGTCAACTCCTCCGCGATGGGTTCCGGCTCGGGAGCGGGAGCCACCGGCTCGGTCGTCTCGGCAACCACCTTTTTGGGGCGGGTGATTGCGGGAGGACGGCTGGGACGCAGCACGGGGGGCTTGCCTGTCGCCGCGGTTTTCGAAGGCCGCACGGGAACATCGAGCGGAGCCACCGGTGCTTC
>JBKDUK010000332.1:0-2120 GCA_046339535.1 Planctomycetaceae bacterium
GATCCACAATCACGGGGGCAAACCGTCGGGCAGCGTCTCCAAAAAGACCGACTATCTGGTCGCCGGAGAGAAAGCGGGCTCGAAGCTCGAAAAGGCCCAGGCATTGGGCATTCCGGTCCTTTCCGAAGACCAGTTCTTCGAACTGCTCGAGTCGCCCGAAATGACCGGCCCCGCAGTGACTGGAAATGAGAACTGAACCGGCCGGCTGAGCCAGCCTCGCGCCCGATGTGTGCGTGTGACCACTCTGGATCGGTTCCGGGGGCGAACCGTTCGGAACCGACGAACGTCATCCGGAATCTGTAACGTCTCTGCCGGTCAATCCGGCTCCGCCGGGGTCATAAGCCCGGTTTCTGGCTCAACCCGGGCGGATGGAACGCCGAATTCCTTGGCGAGAGTCTGCCGATTGTGCGGTTGACTCCCGAAAAATGGTCTCCCTAAACTCTCGACTTGTGAATTTGGGGAAACCTGTCGGTTTGTGTGGTGCCGCCCGTGGACGGGCGTCGTCACCCCGTCTCCCGGGAATGGTCTGGCCGTGTGTCGGCGAGAGCCTCCTGAGGGACGACGGCGGGCGCATCCCCGGAGGTGTCGTTTGGCGACTGACTTGCGCATGAAGGAAGACCTGCCCGATCTCACCCAGCGGATCCTGGAGACCTACCAGACGATCGGCAAGATCAATCATCTGGGGCATTGTCCGCTGCCGAGCCTCAACTCGGTCATCGAGATTCTGGACGACCTGAAAGAGGTCCTTTTTCCCGGATACCGCCGTCGGCAGAACCTGCACTCCGGGAATGTCGCCTTTCACGTCGGCAACCTCGTCGACGCCCTGCACGATTCACTCACCCAGCAGATTGCCCGGGCGCTCCGGCATGACTTCGACCTCCGGCACGAAACCGAGTGCGGCGAGGGGAACAACGTCGACTTCGAGGCGCTCGGTCAGGCGAAAGCGGTCCAGTTCCTCTCGCGGCTTCCCAAGGTGCGGGGTCTGCTGGCCAGCGATGTGCAGGCCGCGTATGACGGCGACCCCGCCGCCACCAGTCTCGACGAGATCATCTTCTGCTATCCCGGCGTCGAGGCGATCACCGTCCAGCGTCTCGCCCACGAGCTGTACAACCTGCAGGTCCCCATCATCCCCCGCATGATGACCGAGTGGGCCCATGGCCGGACTGGCATCGACATCCATCCCGGGGCCCGCATCGGTCCCTCGTTCTTCATCGATCACGGCACTGGCGTGGTGATTGGCGAGACGTGCGATATCGCCTCGCATGTGACCATCTACCAGGGGGTCACCCTGGGGGCTCTCAGTTTCCCGCGGGATGAAAACGGCAACATCATCCGGGGCAAAAAACGGCATCCCACCATCGAAGATCACGTGGTGATCTACGCCAACGCGACGGTGCTGGGGGGCGATACCGTGGTCGGGGCCGGTTCGGTCATCGGCGCGTCGGTCTCGCTCATGAAGAGCGTTCCCCCCAAGACCATGGTCACGGTCGAAAAACCCAATCTCAAATTCCGCGAGCGATAGACCTTCGGGGAGTGCCAGCGCGTCCCATGGCAGCCCTTGGTCAGCGCTGCCTCATCAGCCCGTCTGCGCGAACGGACAGTCCTCTCTGGCAAGGGCACATTCGCCGTCCGGGAAACCCCTTCTACCCAGTTTTGGCCCAAACCGATAAACTCGACCCAGTTGACCTGACTGGACCTCAGTCAGGCGAAGGGAGGCGCTCGAGTGTCGGAAGTCAAAATGGCCATTCAGAACAAAACGTTGTTTGACAAGCTGGTGGAACTGGGGGGGAATCTCTGGTGGAGCTGGCAGCCGGAAGTCACCCAGATCTTTCGCGATCTGGACCCCCATTTGTGGACCGAGGTGGGGCACAACCCCCTCCGGCTGGTCCGGTCTCTGGGGCCCGAACGCGTCGAACGGCTGTCGGTCGAGGGGGGGCTGTCGACCCGCATCAACTGGGCCTACCGCCGCTGGCGCGAGTACCTCGAATCGGCCAACACCTGGGGCGCGACCCACGCCGGGGTGCTGGGGCAGCGCCCCACCGCCTATTTCTCGGCCGAATTCGGCATCCACGAGTCGCTCCCCATCTATTCGGGCGGCCTGGGGGTGCTCGCGGGGGACC
>JBKDUK010000333.1:0-4245 GCA_046339535.1 Planctomycetaceae bacterium
GTCCCCTTCGTGTCCCGCATCAGAGGTATTCAGCCAGACGGGGTTGCCGTTGGCCGCCGTTTTGACCGCCGCCTGCTCGGTGGCGTTGGTCACACCCGCCACAAATCCTCGCTTGTTTTGGGCATCCGTCTTGGCTTGAGCGAAGGTGAAGGGGCCCGCCTGGTACGAGTAGGCTCCCGTCGCCGGGAGGTACAGCACATACCCGTGGGTATTGGTTTCCTTCTCGTCATTCCACTTGCCCGTGGCGGTCATCACCGCATTGTGTTCCGCTTCCCCAGCATTGTTCGGCTCACCCGCGGCCCAGTTCGAATAGTAGCCGTAGGTCCTGGTGAGGCTGTCGTACGCCAGCCAGGCTCCCTCATTCGCTTCATCGGTGTTGTTGATCCAGGTCTTGTTGCCGTTGGCCGCATTCTTCACGCTGGCCTGGTCGGCGGAGGTGATGACCGAAGCGACACTTCCCCCCAGACTGGCCGCATCGGCCTTCGCCGCGGCGAAAGTGAATGGTCCACTCTGCCAGGTGTAGTTGCCGTTCTTGAACAACACGTAACCGAAGGACTGCGAGCCCGGGACATCCACCCAGGTTCCGTCCGGATTCATGATCGCATTGTCTTCGTTCCCGTTGGCGTTGTTGGGCTCGTTGGCCGCCCAGTTGCTGTAGCCCACCGGGGTGATCCCGGCCGCGAGGGCCACCGCCGTCTGCTCGGCACCACTGGTGACATGGGCCACGTACCCGTTCTTCGCGGCAGCGTCCTGGAGGGCGGCCGCGAAGGTGAAGAAATGGAAACGGGTTTGGTACGAGTAGGCTCCCGTCGCGGGCTCGTACAGCACGTAACCGTACGGTACGGTCCCGACGACATCATTCCAGCGGCCGGTCGCCGACATCACCGCGTAGTTTTCCTGCCCGTTGAAGTTATTGGGCTCATTCGCAGCCCAATTCGAAAAGTTGGCGTACTGCCGGGTGACTTCATCAAACGCCAGCCATTCCCCTTCCCGTGCGGCATCGGTGTTGTTGATCCAGACCGTGCTGCCATTGGCCGCCGCCTTGATCTTCGCCTGGTCGTCGTAGGTGACCACCGAGGCAACAAATCCACCCCTCTTTTGGGCATCGGCCTTGGCGCCGGCAAACGTCAACGCAGTGCTCATCAGGGTGTAGGTCCCCCGCAGGGACAGCACGTACGGGAATGTCGCAGTCCCCGCAATGTCGTTCCAGGTTCCGTCGGCCGTCATGACGGCATTGTCTTCATTGCCGCTCCAGTTGTTGGGCTCACCCACCGCCCAGTTGCTCCAGCCGCCGGACTGAGAACCGGGTTGTGAACCCGCCCAATTGGTGTAGAAGAACCGCGCGGGGAGGTTGGCGTACTGCCAGTCTCCCTCATGTCCTTCGTCCGTCTGGTTCAGCCAGACCTCGTTCCCCTGGGCGGCCGATTTCACGGCCTGCTGCTCGGACGAATCCGCCACCCGGGCGACGTAGCCCCCCCGGCTGCGGGCATCCAGGACCGCCTCGCTGAATGTCCGCGTCCGGTCGTTGATCAGCGTGTACGAGTTCTGCTCGGGTACGAACAGCACATAGAACCGCGACCACTCGCGGTTCAGGTCGTTCCAGGTCCCGGCCCCCGACATGACGGCATGATTCTCCTTGCCGCCGAAGTTGTTCGGCTCATTGGCCGCCCAATTGGCATATCGCCCCGAGACCACTGCGCCACTCCGCCAGAACGAAACCGACGGCCGCGTGACCGTGGGGGGAGCCACATCAAACCGGGTCGCAGTCGGCAGCGAGAAAAATGCCGACTGGCTCCCATTGGGCAGGGTCCAGGACAACTGCTGGCTGTTGGCCAGATTGTCCCCAGCCAGCCACGCCGCCTGCGGACCATTCGGCCCTTGGGCCAGCAGTTCGGCAAACAGCCGGTTCTGGTCCGGGGTGACCGGTGAGGCCAGCGTTCCCTGGTGGGCCGCGGCGTCGGTCTGGGCCTGCGAATAGCTCCAATTCCCGCCGACGAACTGGTATCCCGCTGCCGTCCCATTGGCCACCAGCGAGATGTTCCCGCCGCCAGTGTTGGCCACCGGGCCAGCGACCGTGAGGGCCCCCGAGGTAATCACCTGCAGGTTGCCTGTCCTGACCGTGATGTCCTGCAGATACAGACCCAGCCCGGCATCGGTGTTGAGCACGTACAGGGCCCCACTGGTCGAACCCGGCGTCCCGGTCAGCCAGGTGACCTGCGTCGGCAGCGATTGGGTCGCACTCCCCAGCCCCCCGGGACCACCGAGATGCAATTCATAGGCCTGAATGACCGGCGTTCCGGGTTGGGCACTCCGCAGGGCCCCGGCACCAGCCCAGGTGACCGTCTTCGGCGACGAGACCAATTGCCCAATCGTCAGGTCCCCCGGAGATGACAGAGTGACATCGCCAAAACTCGATGTGACCCGGCTGACCGAGGTGGAGGCTTCTGCCGACGAAACCACGTCGAGGTTCACATCGCCGGTTGCATCCACCAACAGGTTTGGGGGGTTGGGCTTATTGGATATCTGCGCCCAGACATCGAGGCCGACCATGGTCGACGACAGATCGGTCGCGTTGCTCCAGTTGGCGGTGGGCTGCCTGTTGCCCGTCAGGCTCACGATCCGGTTCGGGATCGTGGAGGGAAGCGCCGCGAGCTGCACCTGGTAATTCGTCGTCTGCTCCTGACTGTTGGACGTCCAGGGGAGCAGGCGGACATCGAGCTGCTGGGCGGCGAACTGCTGCACCGGGGTCACGGTGCCGGTGCTGTCGGGGGCGAACCGGACCTGCAGCGACAGGTCCTGCCCGGCCGAGGCGTCGACCACAGCGGCAGAATGCTGCGCCTGCAGTGTGATTGGCGGTGTGGAAGGGGGAGTGGTCACTCCCGGGCCCACGGTCCGAACGGCCTTCAGCGCGAAGCGATCGCCGGAGAGGGTGACCGCCGTCGCCGTTGTGAGATCCCGGCCCGACTCGAGTTCGATCTGCGTCGCGGTCAGGTTGCCGTTGAGCTGCACGTCGCGCCCTTTCGCCTGGTTGTCGATCACCAGCCGCGCGAACTTGCCATCGATCGTTGCCGTGGGTTTGGATGTGCTCCCGTTGTTGTTGACAGTCACCGTGGCCGAACCAGTCGCCGGGCTCAGATCGAGAGAATTGACCGCCAGGTGCCGGTCCCACTGGTTGATCACCAGGACCGACGGGTGCAGGGTGGGGGTCACGGACTGCGCGGCTGGAACAGCGATGGACACGGTGCCCGGGCTTGTGGGTAGCGACTGGAGCTGCGCGGTCGCCGTCGGCTGAACCGTTGTCCAGCCGAAATTGACCTTGGATTGACCCTCGTACGACTGAACGCCCTGAATCGTGACGGTGTCGGCCGTTTGGGACCAGTTCAGTTTGCCGTGCGATTCAGCGACCGTTCCGTCCGCATTCAGCACCAGTCGGGCCTGGGCCAAGCCCGCCACCTGCGCGTTCCAGTCGATGGGTGTGAAATTCGAGTCGTCGTTCATTTTGACGGACGTGGTGGCCGTCAGGTTGTCGGTTTTGTCGGTGTTTTTGAGGGAACTGCTGTGGGAAACGAACTGGGTGGCACTCGCGGGGTCGGCCTCCCAGCCCCCGCTGTCATTGCGACGCTGGAATTGGCGGGCGTCCACATTCAGGGTGTTGGCCAGCACCTGCGCCGTGTTTTTGGCCGAGACTTGGACATCCCCGTTGTTGGTGACACCTGCCTTGGCATTCGAGGCTGCGCCGTTTCGCCTCATCTCGGCTTCGGCATCCCAGTTCTGCAGGGTTTCGTAGGCGGCCAGGGCCACCGTCGAAGCCCGCAGCCAGGCGTTGTCTGCGAGTTGAACCTGGGCATCCATGTCTCCGTCGATCACGGCTGCCACCTTGTTGGCCATCAGCCCCGTCGCGTGGGCCTTCACCTTGGCTGTCGCATCGACCCCGGCGATGACGGCATCGACCTGCAGGAGGCCGTTCAGATCGTCGACCTCCAGACGCGCATTCTGGATTGTCACCCGGGCCGTGTTGTCGAGGGGGTCCGAGTCGTCCGAGGCGGACGAGGTGGACGGAAGCATGCGGATGGCTGTGATATTCGAGTCATGATCATCATCACCATCATTCCAGTTGGAAGTGGCCCGTCCGAACGCGCCGCCCGTCTTCGACAGCGTCGACAGACCAATCGCGAGGCCACCGAGGTCGGCCTTGACCGACAGGTGGGTGTCGGCCCGCAGAACCGTGGCGGGGTCGCCACTCAT
>JBKDUK010000334.1:0-9793 GCA_046339535.1 Planctomycetaceae bacterium
CGCCGCTGCGGCGAGGGCCCCGAAACCGCAGTAGGCGGTCGACAGGAACTCGCGGCGTTTCCAGGAGTGTGAGCCGGGAAGATTCATGACGAGGGGGGGAAGGCGGGGCGGAGGAAGAGAGTAGAGACCGGTCGCTTGTGGATCACTCCACGAACAGAAACGCATTCACGTTGAAAATCGAAAGGAAGAACTCCACCAGCGGCTGTGCTGCGAGGAACTCCCGGGACCGGAGCTGTTCCTGGGGGGTGGGCGACCGGCCGGTGATCAGCCGCCAGGCCCGGACGATGCGGGCAGCGTCGATGGTTGCGCCGTCAGTCGCAGTTCCTTCCGCTCGAATCTCGCCTCGCAGCCGGTGGGCGAACTGGTGTGCCAACTCGTTCGCCCGGTTCCCATTGAGCAGTTCCAGGCTCTGCAGGGCGTGGGTGCTCGACTCGCGGCGGGCGCAACTGAGCTGGGCGTCGGGGAGGTCGAAGGTTTCGAGAAACGGCAGCCGGAGGTTGCGCTTGGCGATGAGGTAAATCGACCGGCGGTGATGTCCCGCCGGGTCGGGATGAACCACCCATTGGCCGGGGGCATAGAGCAGGGCGACCTGATCTGCCTCGACGGGGGTCATCACACTGGGCCCGCCGACCGCCCGATTCAGCCGGCCGGCCACCTGCAACAGCGCGTCGCGCACCTCGCCCGCCGACAGTCTTCTGCGCGGAAACTGTGCCAGCAGGCGGTTTTGCGGATCGCGTGGGTCGGGCCGGCCGCTGGCCTGGCGGTAGGTGGCCGAGAGGAGAATCTGCCGGTGCAGCGGCTTGAGCTGCCAACCGTGGGTCACGAGGGAATGCGCCAGCCAGTCGAGCAGTTCGGGATGTGATGGCTCTTGTCCATTCCGGCCGAAGTCGTTGGGGGTGCGGACCAGACCCGTTCCAAAATGCCACTGCCAGACCCGGTTGGCGAGCACCCGGGCGGGGAGGGGGTTGGCCGGGTCGAGCAACTGGTCGGCGAGCCGGGTGCGGGGCTGGTCGATCTCCGGGGGGAGACTCTCGCTGGTGTGGGCGATAGGAATGACCGACAGGAACCGGGGACCGACTTGATCTCCCTTCAGATCGGTCTGGCCGCGCTTGAGGATGTGGACCTCGGTCCGGTCGGCTTCGCGATTGCGCACACCACCCAGCGTGGGAAGCGTCGGCGGCAACAGACGCTGGACTTCGGCGACCCGGGCTTCCAGTTCGTCGGCCTGGGCTCCGGTGTGGCTTCCCTGGGTCTTCCGCAAGTCGGCCAACTGCCGATTCAGCGCGTCGGTCACGCTTTTCCACTGGGCCTGGGCCTCGGGGGGAGCGAGCACGCAGTCGTACTCGTGGGCGGCCGCGAGGTAGGCCTGCAGGTGGTAATAGTCGGCCTGCGGGATGGGATCGAACTTGTGGTCGTGGCAGCGGGCACAGCCAATGGTGAGCCCCAGCACGGCATTGCCGAGGATGTCGGTCATCTCGGTGAGCACTTCGTGCCGGCTGAAGGCGAGTTCGGGATTTCCCGCGTTCCGGCGGACCGCCCCGAGGCGGTGAAAGCCCGAGGCGACCAGCAAGTCGCGCTGGGCGGGGGTCAGTTGCGGAGTGCCGGTCTCGTTGGTGGTCCAGGGGCCGGCGAGTTCATCCCCGGCGATCTGTTCGCGCAGGAACTGGTCAAACGGCTTGTCGGCATTGAACGAGTCGACGACATAGTCGCGGAAGCGCCAGGCATCGGGGCGATGGCGGTCGTACTCGAACCCTTCAGTCTCGGCATAGCGGACCACATCGAGCCAGTGCTGCCCCCACTGTTCGCCATAGGCGGGGGAGGCGAGCAGGCGTTCGACCAGTCGTTCGTAGGCGAATGGATCGGAGTCGGCACAGAAGGCCGCGACTTCTTCCGGGGTCGGCAGCAGCCCGGTGAGATCGAGCGTCACCCGGCGGATGAGCGTCTGGCGATCGGCGGCAGGGGAGGGAGTCAGCCCCGCTTCACGTTGCTTCGCCTGGACGAAGGCGTCGATGGGAGAGAGCTGGACAGTTTCGCCCGCAGCATCCCCGGCAGCTTTCCCGGCAGCCGGGGCGGGGAGAGTCGGCGCGACAATGGGCCGCAGCGACCAGTGGAGGGGAGCTGGGGTCTCTTCGGCCCGCGCGATTCCCAGCCCCCCACCCAGCAGGCCGGCGAGCACGCAGGACCAGAAGAACCACACTCGACTACGCATGAAGGCACCGCGACTGCGTCTGGAGATTCAGATCACAGCAGTCTCGCACGGCGTCCGGGAAGCGTCAACGGTTGTTGATGTGTGGGTGGGCGATGGAGGGGCAATCGGATCGTCGTGCGACTGGAGTTCACGTTTGAGCGGGGGTCAAACGAGCGAGACAAACCCTGACTGGACGGTTCGGCTGACGTGGTGAAGGTGCAAGAGAGTCGAAGAGGAGAAATCCAATCCAATATCGTGTTGCATCCGTGTCAGGGTTGCGCTGATGGAGGCAGCGAGCGGAATTCCCGATCGCCGATAGTGAACCCTGGAAGCGAGGATCCGAGCCATGCCCTGCATTCACCTTTCCCAGATGATCCGGAGAACTCTGGCGCGGCTATGGAACACCCGGAGTCGCCGTCCCCGGCGGCGTTCGATCGCAGCGGAGTCGTTGGAGCCCCGCACGCTGTTGTCGGCGGGATTGGTCTACGACTTCCCGGAATCGCAGGGATCGATTCCACTGCAATGGACCGAGGTCAGTGGCACAATGTATTTCGTCGCCAACGACCAGGATCATGGCTGGGAATTGTGGAAGACGGATGGGACCTCCAGCGGAACCCGGATGGTCAAAGACATTAACAGCAAAGCATACGATGAATTCTCGGATGGAAGCGCCCCATCGTGCCTGACCAATGTCAATGGAACATTGTATTTCACTGCCGATGATGGCGAACGTGGAAGAGAGTTGTGGAAGTCGGATGGCACATCGGAAGGAACGAAGCTGGTCTGTGATCTTGATCCGGAAGGAAGTGCCGATCCCCGCCGACTCACAAACGTAGCGGGCAGTTTGATGTTCATCGCCCATGATGAGATCCACGGGGAGGAGTTGTGGAGGTCGGATGGAACT
The DNA here is from genome assembly GCA_046339535.1 of Planctomycetaceae bacterium. Classification (GTDB taxonomy): domain Bacteria; phylum Planctomycetota; class Planctomycetia; order Planctomycetales; family Planctomycetaceae; genus UBA10511. Next base: position 3,093 of record JBKDUK010000334.1, read on the forward strand.
TCGGCCGGAACAATTCGGTTATCTGATTTCGATCTGGAAGCCCCATATCGTCTGGACCGTCTCACCCCCGTCAATAACGAATTGTATTTCACAGTCACACAGGACTATAGCGGCAAGGAGATCTGGAAAAGTGATGGCACTCCGGAGGGGACCAATGTCGTTGCGGCGACCGGCCTGGAAACCGGCTGGATTGGCTTCGACCAAGTCGCATTGAATGGCTTCTTGTATTATTCGATGATCACGGAAGGGGACCGGTGGAGCATCATGAGGACCGATGGAACGCCGGAGGGAACGGAGGTTGTGCATTCGCTCCCTTGGGACTCGACAAAGACTCCCCTCATTCTCGGGGCTGGAGAGACGCAATTGTTCTTCCAGGTAACGGATGAGGAGCGCGTCCTGGAATTGTGGTCGATTCAGGGAACAACAGGCGAAATGTCCCCCCTGATCGATTCACCAATCGAATTGGGGGAGGCAAGAACTGGCGGTGTGATCCCTTTCCGCAAGACAATTGCTCATGACACTCTGTATGAATTCATCGGAAATGGGTTGCTGAAGAGCAATGGCAGTCCGGAGGGAACCTCGATCCTTCAGGGATACGCTGCGGATGATTCGCGGCAGGTGCTGTTCCTTGAAAACGTCAACGACACGCTGTTCTTCTGGCGATTTGATGACGATCTGGCAGTCATCGAGATTTGGCAGAGCGATGGATCAGGAATGGGGACTCAAATCGTCAAGACAGTGTTCTCGTTGACGTCGGAGTTGCGGTCTGGAGCGCTGTGGATTCCCTCGATCTATTACTCGTTTGACTTGGATGAACCGTACGCTTTTCATTTTGCAAATGATCCTTTTGGCTTCATGGCAGCGGGCAACAGCTCAATGTTCTTCCCGGTCTATGACGCCAGCGAAGGCTGGCAGGTATGGTCAGCATCGGTGCCCGCCACTCCCAGTGACATCACACTGTCGAATTCCGTTGTTCCCGAAAACGCCGCGAAAGGAAATTTGGTCGGCGTCCTGCAGACGACCGATGCCAACAGAGACGATCTCTTCTCCTACAGTCTGATTTCCGGACCTGGCGATGCCGACAATGCGTGGTTTCACCTTGATGGGAATCTTGTGCGAACAGTCGAAAGGTTCGATTTCGAGAAAAAGGCGCAGTATTCCATTCGTATACAGACAACCGATCGCGACGGACTCACTTTCAGCAGACCCTTCACGATTGACGTCGCCGATCTCAATGAAGCGCCCGATTCGATTCTGCTCTCCCAATTGTCAGTCGCCGAGAACCTGCCGGCAGGAACTACCGTCGGAACATTGGTTTCGACCGATCCCGATTCCCGCGCCACGTTCACGTACAGTCTCTCCTCGGGGGAGGGAGATGCCGACAATGTTCGATTCTTCATCGACGGCCCCTTGCTGAAGACCGCGGAGGTGCTCGATCATGAAATGCGGGAGAGTTACAGCATCCGCGTGCGGGTGACTGACGAGGGAGGACTGACCTTCGAACGCTCCTTCATTATCACGGGCTTCGATGTCAATGAGTCTCCCACGCAACTGGGGATCGACTCGGTTTCCCTTCCGGAGAATCGACCGGCGGGAACTTCCGTGGGCTCGTTTGCAGCGGAGGATCCTGATCGCGGCCAGTCCTTCACCTATGAACTCGTCTCGGGGTTGGGCGATACGGACAACAGCCGGTTTGCGATCGTCGACAACACACTGCGGAGCGCTGCTGTTTTCGATCACGAGTCTCAGGCAAGTCATTCCATTCGTGTGCGGGTGACGGATCAGGCCGGGCTGTCATTCGAGAAACAGTTCAGAATTCTTGTTGGTGACGGCAATGATGCCCCGTCTCGGGTCGTGCTGTCCAATGTGGTCACTGCCATCGAAGCGCAGACGAGCGTGCTGAATCCGATTCGCCTGGCAGACGTGTCCCTGGTCGATGATGGATTGGGAAACAACCAGCTGGGATTATCGGGCTCAGATGCCAGTCTGTTTGAAATCGTTTCAGGCCAACTGCGGCTGAGGGCGGGGGTTGTCTTCAGTGACCCCAACCGGCGGGTGTTGTCGGTGACTGTTCATGTCGATGATGTCGAGATCGGGGGGAATCCTGACGCGTCGACGAATTACAACCTCACCTTGCAAGGATACCGGGGAATGAACATCCAGCAGGGGGCCGTGGGGCGCTCTTACATCCGCTTCATCGACTTGAACTTTGAGGCGTCCCAGGGGCTCGGTGCAATTGTGGCATCACTCCAAACCGCGGGACCGCGACTGCAGTTGGAATACACTGGCATGACAGGAGCATCATCACGAATCCGCAGCCTGGCTGGGAAGGTGACAGTGGTTGAGAACCGGTTGAGGATTGACTTTGGAGTCGAAGGAATTGGCGGTAACCGGAATTCGGGACAGGGAGATGGCAACTACAGGATCCTGATCGATCTGGACGGTGACGGACGGTACGAGAGTGTGGCGAGCTTCCATCGGCTCCTGGGGGATGTCGATGGAAATGGAGTCATTGATCGTCGTGATTTCGGCATCGTCAGGGAGAGTGTCGGCAGGCGGGGTGTCAACCTGATGGCCGATTTGAATGGCGATGGTGTGGTCACTGTCAATGAAAGAGCACAGGTGCAGTGCCGGCAGCGGCTCAAGGTCTTTCGGATCTGAGAGTCCGACCAGTTCTTTCGGGAAACTGACCGGACTGGCGACATTCTCCGGAGGCAAACGCAGTGAGAGGACGCTGAGAGTCCAAGGATGCCGCTGCGACGCTGGACGACAAGGTCTCTTCCCATGGAGTCGCTGCCGCCGTGATCTGCCCGTGCTTGACGGGCCGGGCACGGCTGTATGCGTTTATCAGGAGCGACATTGCTCGCGGGCGGAAATAGCGGTTTGGCTGAGTATTCCTGAATTCGTCGCCGAGACGTATTCCGTTCTGACTGTTACCGTACGACCAGACTTTGGCTGAGAGTCCACACAAGTGGCCAACCAGGTGACAACCGGGGTTAACCCGTCGCATTCCGTCGCTGCATGGGAAGACCCAACGCTGGCAAGCCAGCGAATGGCGGTTATCGTGCCAAACCTTTTCCGACCAGAAATCTCATGTAGAACGGCTGTGATCGGTCGCCAATCGAAGGATTGGGGGCGGAAAACGGATTGTCTGCGTGCCGGACAATGTTTACGGCAGAGTCACCCGGGCCCCCTTGCGGCGTTTGACATTGGTGAGATCGACGCTGTTGACGAAGCCGTCGCCGTTGAGGTCGGTCGAGAGGTTGAGGCCGGTGAGTCCCTGGGCGGTGGTGACGAGCTGGATGTCTGTGTCGTTGACGACCCCGTTGCCGTCGACGTCGCCGAAGAGGCGGAAGAAACTGGCTGTGATTTCTGCCTGTCCGTCGCCGTCGAGGTCGACGCGAATGCGATAGACCCCATCCCCCAGTGACGAATTCGGGTCCCCTCCCACCCCCTTGGAGCCGAAGTCGAGGCGGACCTGGTTCCCCACGACGCTGACCATCCCGGTCAGGCTGCGGGCGATCGACTGGGTGCCCGTGGTCCCCGCGAAGAACAGCCGGATCCGGGGGGTCGCGGTCCCTACGGAGGCAACTGCGTTGGCCAGTGCCAGCGTGTTTCCGAAGTTGAGCGAGACATACCGCACAAACGACCGCCCGGCCGCTCCATTTTGCACCGTGGTGCCGTCCAGACCCTGCAGCGACAGCGTGTAGTTGACCGAGGCATCGGGCGTGCCGCCGACCGTGGAGTCGTCGACTGTGACGGTGACCGAGTAGGTCTGTTTTGTCGCGTAATTCAGGAGAGTCCCCGTCTTGAGCCGCAACTGGTTGTTGACGATCTCGAACACCCCGGCATCAGCTCCCGAGAGTCCCAGCGTGTTCGTCCCCTCGCCGTCGTCGGTGACCGAGAGATCGGCCAGTCGAATGGCGTTGGCTGTGCTGGTGTTGGCCAGCAGTGTGCTGACCACATTCGAAAGCGAGACCTGCGTGGGGGCGTCGTTGGCATTGGTCACCGAGATGGTGAACTGTCTTTCGAACCAGAGTCCGCCGGCGTCGGTGGTGCGGACGCGAAGCGTGTACGAGTTCCGCGTTTCGTAGTCGAACACCGTATTGCTGCGGAGCGTGTTTCCGGCAATCACAAAGCTGCCGTTGTCGACGTCACCCGTCCCCGAGACCAGGGTGTAGGTGAAGGTCTCGCCGCTGTCCGGGTCGGTGGTCGAGAGGGTGCCGATGGTGGTATTGGCGGGTTGGTTTTCGGCAATGGAATTGTTGGAGAGGGAGATTGCTGACGGGGCTTCGTTGGTGTTGGTCACCGTGACCGTCAGCCAGCGATAGGCCACGCCGCCGGCACCATCTTCCACCCGCACTCTCACCACGTAGACATTGTCGCCATCGCTGTCGGCTGGCTGTTCAAAGTTGAAGGGGGTGGCAGGGAGCAGTTGATTCGTCGCATGGATGCTGAATTGGGCTGCGTCCGGTCCGCCACTGACGAAAAAGGTGAGAGTCTGAGCGGGGGAATCGGTATCGGTGGCCGTCAGTGTCGTGATGACAGCGGCATTCTCCGGGGACGAGAGGCTGGCCGGGGACGTGATGCTGGGAACGGAGTTGGGGGGCGGTCCGAACGTGCGGAGATACACACCGCCCGAGCTGCCATCCTGCCCGTCCGACGTCCAGGCGATGAAGGAACTTCCGGAGGGAGAGAGTGAGACGCCCGCCGATCCCTGGGACCCCGATGTGGTCTGATTGACCAGAAACGGACTTCCCACGCGTGTCCCGGAGGCGAGGAACGGCTGGGCCATGATTCCGGTTCCGGAACCATCCGCTGTGGAATCGGTCCAGGTGATCAGGAAGTTTCCGTTGATATCCCGGGCGACATTCGACGAGGACTGGGCACCGGCCGTGGCTACGTTGACCTGGAATTCAGCTCCGAGTGCGGTGCCATTGGCGTCGTACCGGCGGGCATAAACGCCCGCGCCGTCGCCATCCTGTCCGAGCGAGGTCCAGCTCACGACGAAATTTCCGTTGGCATCCATGGCGACCGCCGGAGCCGACTGTGCACTGGAGGTCGTCTGGTTGACCCGGAACTGCGCGGTGCGTGGGGAACCGTTGGCCGAGAAGACCCGGGCCGCGATGCCCGATTGATCGCCATCTTCGGCCTGCGTGTCCCAGGCGACCACGAAGTTGCCGGCCGTATCGGAGGCGACCGAGGGGGCCGTCTGACCGGTGGCGGCGAAGCTTCCCACGCTGAACTCATTGCCGACGGGGACTCCATCGATCGAGAACTGCCGGGCCCACACCTGCGACACGCCATTGGTACCAGTGCTGATCCAGGCGATGACGAACAGGCCTGTGGAGTTGCCCGTCACCGAGGGCAACCGCTGTTGGCCAGTGGTCGTCTGATTGACGACGTATTCGTTGCCGCGGGGGGTGCCATCGGCGGCGAACAGGCGGGCGTAGATGCCATCGCCGTCGCCATCCTGGCCGGTGCTGGTCCAGGTGATCAGGAAATCGCCCGCCGCTGTGGCGGCGACGGTGGAGTACCGTTGATCATTCGCGGTGGTTTGTGAGACGAGAAACTCATTGCCCTCCCAGTCGCCAGCAGCGGTGATACGGCGGGCATAGACTCCCCAGCCACTGCCGTCCTGCGTCTGGCTCGACCAGGTGACCATTCCGCGCCCCAGTGCATCGCGGGCGAGGGAACGTGGAGATTCGGCCCACGTCTGCTGCGCCTGCGCCGTCTGCTGGTTGGCCTGCTGTTCCGGCGTCAGAGGGCTGCTGGTCACCCGTGTTGTCAGACTGACTTCGAACAGGCGGGCAGCGGTGCCATCCACGCCATCACCGACCGTCACCTCGACCAGGTAGACACCGTTTCCATCGGCGTCGACCGGGTTCGCAACGGTGGGAGGAGTTTTCCAACTGAGGAGTCCTTGGGGGGTGATGGCGAACAGCGACGCATCGCCCCCCCCGGAAATACTGTAGGAGAGGGTTTGCGAGGGGAGGGTGGAATCGCTGGCGGCAAGAGCGGCAATGATCGTCTCCCCCGCAACGACAGAGATCGGGGCGGGAGTCAGAAACTGCGGCGGCTGTGGGGTTGAGGTGTCATCATTGCGGATTGTGGCGATACCGACGCCATCGGCATTCTCGGTCCTCTGGCCGAGAGAGACCGAGATCAGGGCGTTGGTGTAGCAGGCAGCGGCCAGGTCGGGAATTCCGTCGCCGTTGAGGTCGGCGACATCGATGCCGAACGGATATTTCGCAGTTGGTATCGACGCGTACGACTCAAACTGAGGGGTACTGCTGCCGGGTGGCGTATTGTTCCGGAAGATCGTGACGGTGTTGTTCCGTGGGGTCGCCATGACCAGATCAGGGCGGCCATCGCCCGTCACATCGCGGCACACAAGATCTCGTGCGGCGGGAACCGAGCCAAAGGTGACAGGACTCTCGAATTGCGCGATGGAGGAATTCGGATTTGAACGACTGAAATGGATCGTTACGGAGTCGGTGTCGAGGTTGCCGACTACGATATCCGCCAGACGGTCTCCATTGAGGTCTGCGACCTTGATGCCAAAAGGGTTCGGACCAACCGGAAGTTGAACGCCGGCGGCAAATGTCGGAGTGCTGCTTCCGGGGGCGGTGGTGTTGATCAACACCGTGGTGTTTCTGCCGGTGGCATCGACGGACACGATGTCTGGCCTGCCATCGCCG
>JBKDUK010000335.1:0-2024 GCA_046339535.1 Planctomycetaceae bacterium
CCCAGCCCCCCGGGGCCACCGAGATGCAGTTGATTGGCCTGAATGACCGGCGTTCCGGGTTGGGCACTCCGCAGGGCCCCGGCACCAGCCCAGGTGACCGTCTTCGGCGACGAGACCAATTGCCCAATCGTCAGATCCCCCGGAGACGACAGAGTGACATCTCCAAAGCTCGAAGTGACCCGGCTGACCGAGGTGGGCAATGCTCCCGACGAAACCACGTCGACGTTCACAGCGCCGGTTGCCTCCACCAGCAGGCGGGGGACGTTGGGCTGAGTGGAAAGGTGCGCCCAGACATCGAGACCAACGCTGGTTGTCGACAGAGCGGTGGCGCCGTTCCAGTCGGCGGTGGGTTGCCTGTTGCCCGTCAGGCTCACGATCCGGTTCGGGATCGTGGAGGGAAGCACCTCGAGCTGCACCTGGTAATTCGTCGTCTGCTCCAGACTGTTCGCTTTCCAGGGGAGCAGTCGCACATCGAGTTGCTGGGCGGCGAACTGCTGCACCGGGGTCACGGTGCCGGTGCTGTCGGGGGCGAACTGGACCTGCAGCGACAGGTCCTGCCCGGCCAGGGCGTCGACCACAGCCGCAGGATGCTGCGCCTGCAGTGTGATTGGCGGTGTGGACGGGGGAGTGGTCACTCCCGGGCCCACGGTCCGTCCGGCCTCCAGCGCGAAGCGATCGCCGGTGAGGGTGACCGCCGTCGCCGTTGTGAGATCCCGTTTCGACTCGAGTTCGATCTGCGTCGCGGTCAGGTTGCCGTTGAGCTGCACGTCGCGCCCGGTCGCCTGGTTGTCGATCACCAGCCGCGAGAACTTGCCATCGATCGCGGCATTGGGTGAGGATGAACTGCCGTTGTTGTTGACAGTCACCGTGGCCGAACCAGTCGCCGGGCTCAGATCGAGAGAATTGACCGCCAGGTGCCCGTCCCACTGGTTGATCACCAGGACCGACGGGTGCAGTGTGGGGGTCACGGACTGCGCGGCTGGAACAGCGATGGACACGCACACTTTGTCCGTGAGTTCTTGCGGCTGGAGATGCGCTTTCGCCGTCGGCTGAACCGTAGTCCAGCCGAAATTGACCTGGGATTGACTCTCGTACGACTGAACGCCCTGAATCGTGACGGTGTCGGCCGTTTGGGACCAGTTCAGTTTGCCGTGCGACTCATCGACCGTTCCATCCGCTTTCAGCACCAGTCGGGCCTGGGCCAAGCCGAACACCTGCGCGTTCCAGTCGATGGGTGTGAAATTCGAGTCGTCGTTCAGTGTGACGGACGTGATGGCCGACAGGTTGCCGGTTTTGTCGGTTTTTTTGAGGGAACTGCTGTGGGAAACGAACTGGGTGGCACCCTCGGGGTCGGGCTCCCAGACCACGGCAACGGCACGCGGGGGGTCGGGCTCCCAGACCTCGAGGGCATTGCGACGCTCGAATTGGCGGGCGTCCACATTCAGGGTGTTGGCCAGCACATGCGCCCCGCTTGTGGCCGAGACCCCAACATCACCGGTGTTGGTGACACTTGCGTTTGCCTGACCGCCTCCGTTCTTCCTGATCTCGGCGTCGGCCGTCCACTTCTGCAGGATTTCGTAGGCGGCCAGGGCCACCGTCGAAGCCCGCAGCCAGGTCTGGTCTTTGAGCTCAATGCGGGCATCCATGTCTCCGTTGATCACGGCCGATGCGTTGTTTTCGCCCAGCGAATTCGAGCGGGCCTTCACCCGGGCTGTCGCATCGACGCCGGCAACGACGGCATCGACCTGCAGGAGGCCGTTCAGATCGTCGACCTCCAGACGCGCATTCTGGATTGTCACTTGAGCCGTGTTGTCGAGGGCTGCCCCCGGAAGCATGCTGATGGCTGTGATATTCGAGTCATGATCATCATTCTCATCATCACGATCATTCCAGTTGGAAGTGGCCCGTCCGAACGCGCCGCCCGTCTTCGACAGCGTCGACAGACCAATCGCGAGGCCACCGAGGTCGGCCTTGACCGACAGGTGGGTGTCGGCCCGCAGAACCGTGGCGGGGTCGCCACTCAT
>JBKDUK010000336.1:0-7742 GCA_046339535.1 Planctomycetaceae bacterium
AGGGCCCGGTCCCGCGATCGACCAGGCGGATGAAGATCTGCTTGTCCTGGTGCTTCTGCAAGTCGACCACCGCCCGTCGCAGATTCTCGATCTGGGTTCCCACGGCCCGGTGGATCACCTGCTGGTTGTCAGCCTGAACGATCTCAACGCAGGTCTCGTCGGTGGCGCCGCCCGCGATCAGGAACGCCGCCCAGGGATGTGTCACTTCGAACGGGACCGAGGTCAGGGTTCCCGTTGGGCCATCTCCTGCGTTGTTCTCGTAGGAGCCAACCCAGAAAGTCCCGGTGTGTTCGCTCTTCATGTCCTTCCGGCGGGCGAAAACCGCGTCCCCCTTCACCGGTTGGCCCTTGAAGGCGTCACCCTCGACGGTCCAGTCCTCGAGCGTGCCCGTTTCGAAGTCGAGATTCAGATTCTTGCCGTTGGCCCCCTTGGGCAGCACGCCCGCCTCGACCTTCTGCGCGGCGGGAGGATCCTCGGCGGCGGCGAGAGAGCCTCCCCCGAGCCAGAGCAACGCGAGGGGAACAACTGCGAAACGGCGAAGCGAAGCAGACATGGGTTCCACCAGCAGAGAGCGGAGTGAGTTCGGCCCGATGTTTCGCCTGACGGTCCTGACAGCACTCCCGCAGGGTTCGGAAGTGGAACCTGGCAGGGGAAGCAGCCGCTTCCCCGATGGTCGGTGGCGTCATGCGAAACTCCAGTCCTGTTTTCCGGAGTTGATCCGAGTTTAGGGGGGCAACTGGCAGGCCGACAAGCGGTCGGGTCGCGCATTTCCGGTTCGTGGATGAGGCCAGAGTTGCGGGGGTCATGTCGAGGCGGGTATCGTCCCCGGACTCACGGTCGTGGCCCAGGTTTCCCTCTTCGGTTTCAGGATGACGTGTCATGGTGCGGATCGGCTTGATTGGCCTCGGGTTCATGGGAATGACTCACTTCGAGGGGGCCCGCAAGGTCAAGGGGGGGAAGGTGGTGGCCATCGCCACCCGGGACCACAAGAAGCTGGCCGGCGACTGGACCAGCATCCAGGGGAACTTTGGTCCGCGCGGGGGGCAGATGGACCTCAGGAAACTCAAGGTCGCCGCCTATGCCGATTACCGCGAGCTGCTGAAAGACCCCGACATTGACCTCGTCGATGTCTGCCTGCCAAACGACCAGCATGAGCAGGTGGTGCTCGCGGCACTGCGGGCGGGCAAGCATGTGCTGGTCGAGAAACCGATCGCCGTCGACCTCAAGGCCGCTGACCGGATGGTGACGGCCGCGCAGAAGTCGGGCCGCATGCTGATGGTCGCCCATGTGCTGCCCTTCTTTCCCGAATTCAAGTTCGTGACCGACACGGTGCATGGCGGGAAGTACGGCAAGCTGCGCGCCGCCCACTTTCGGCGGGTGATCTGCACTCCCGACTGGTCGGCCGACATGGCCGATCTCTCCAAGACCGGGGGGCCCGGAGTGGACCTGCACATTCATGATACGCACTTCATCAGCCTGTTGTGCGGCGTCCCCGAGGCGGTGCACTCACGGGGGGTGATCGAACAGGGGTGGGCCCAGCATCTCGAGACCCAGTACCTGTACCCGGACCGGTCGCTGGCGGTGGCCTGCACCATGGGGGGCATTGCCGCAAAGGGACTGGCCTTCGCCCACGGCTACGAGATCTACCTCGAAAAGGCCACGCTGCTCTTCGACTTCAACACTCTCGGCGGACAACCGGTGGTCAACCGCCCGCTGACCGTGGTCACCAACGATGGCAAGGCGACCAACCCGGTGCTGAAGGGGGGGACCGAGTGGTGTGCGGCATTCACAGCCGAAATCCAGGCGGCGGTGAAGGGGATCGAGGCGGGGGAGTGCCCCCCACTGCTGTCGGGTGAACTCGCCCGAGACGCCCTCAAGCTGTGCCATCTCGAAGCGAAGAGCGCCCTGACCGGCAAAGCGGTCGCGGTCAAATAGTCGACGGACGGCTGGCAAAACTGCCAATCCCTGGCCGCTGCTCCACCCCGCAGGGGCACCGCTGCGTCTGCACCACAGATTCGCCGGTGACCGTCTCAGGGGAACTTTCCAGACCAGGCCAACACCAGACGGGGCGGAGTGGAACCCCGGCCTACGGCGTGGGCCCGGTGATGTTCGGTCCGGTGATGTTCTGTCCGGTTGAATTCGGAGCGGTGGCAGGTCCCCGGCGCTCGAGAAACGAGGCCAGGATAAACTGCGCCGCCAGCTTGTCCATCTTGGACTTCCGCTGCTTTTCGGTCAGCCCGGCGAGCATCAGGTGGTACTCGGCGAACGCGGTGGAGAAGCGTTCGTCGTGATATACGACGGGCAGTCCTGTCACGGCACTGGCCCAGTCTCCAAACTCACGGGCCTCGCGCGCCTTACCCCCTTCATCACCGCTCATATGAACGGGCAGTCCCACGACCAGTCCCACAGCGCTGTAGGCGGCTACTTTCGACCGGAGGAACTCGGCATCGGCTTCGGGTTCACCCCGATTGCAGATTGCCAAGGGGGAGGAAATGGTCTGGTCAGGGGTCGAGACCGCCACACCAAACCGTTTGGTGCCGTAGTCGAGCCCCAGCAGGGCCCCGCGTCGGGGAAGTTCGGTCACGGTGCCAGTCTTTCGCCAGCGGGCTAGAGGTACTGCGACAACCCACGCTCTTCGAGCAGGGCCACCAGTTTGCGGAGAGCCGTTTCGTCATCCCGGGGAGCCACCAGGGTGGCGTCGGGCGTATGCACCACCACGCAGTCCCGCAACCCAATGGTCGCGACCAGGTGACCGCCCGTGGTCCGAATGACGCAGCCAGTCGAGTCGAGGGCGCAGGTGGGTCCGGTCGTCGTGTTGCCGACAGCATCCTTACCCAACACCGCCGGCAGAGATTGCCAGCTTCCAACGTCATCCCAGTCAAAGCCCGCGGGAACGACGTAGACCTTCCCCTGACTGGCGGCTGGTTCCAGAACGGCGTAATCGATCGAGATCGACGGCAGACGGGGGAACTCTTCCGCCAGCGCCGAATTCCAACCGGCGGTCCCCCACGACGGGCGCAGGCGGTCGAGCCCATCCACGATCGCGGGCTGATGCTGCCGCAACAGTTCCAGCAGCCGGGAGGCCTTCCAGAGAAAGATCCCCGAGTTCCAGTAGAACCGTCCTGTATCGAGAAACTCCCGCGCCGTCTCGCGGTTCGGTTTTTCGCGGAACCGGGCCACCCGATACCCCCCCGTGAACTCGGCCCCCCGCTCGTTGTAGCCGTACCCTTCGGCCGGATACGTCGGCTTGATGCCAATCAGCACACTGGCGTCGGGATGCTGGTCCAGCAGGGCCGCCCCGTCAGACACCGTCTGGCGAAACTGCCCGGCGGGGCGGATCAGATGGTCGGCCGGGGTCACCAGCAGCGTCGCGTTGGGGTCTTTCTGCAAGACCGCCAGCGCGGCCAGTCCCAGGCAGGGGGCGGTGTTGCGGGCGCAGGGCTCGAGCAGCACCTGGGCCGGAGGAATGTCCGGCAGTTGTTGGCGGGTCTCCGACGCATGGCCGGCCCCGGTCACCACCCAAGTCTGCTCGGCGGGAATCAACGGGCGCACCCGATGAGCCGCCTGCTGGATGAGCGATTCGTCCCCCGCGAGGGTGAGGAACTGCTTGGGACGGGCCCGGCGGCTTTCGGGCCAGAAGCGCGTCCCGCTTCCCCCCGCCATGATCACCAGATGCAGCATGTTGTGAGCCAACTCCTCGGAAATGCAAAACACCGCCAGCCGGAAACTCCGCCGTCGGTTGAAACGGGAAGAACGGCAAGCCGGATTGGCCGGCTACCGGGCATCCGGCGGCAGTTCCCTGATCTGAATGTTGCGGAAGGCCACCCGCAACGGGGGGCCGCTATGGACCTGCAGGGCAATGATGCCAGTGCGGGGGATGGCCGCATCGCCCTCGGTGTAGTCCACGGTCGTCACGCCGTTGATTGCCAAGGTGATCCGGGGCCCCACGGCGCGAATCGTGTAGCTGTTCCAGTCTTCTTTCTTCAACACGTCGGCCAGTTTGGCGGAAGCCTGCGCGAGAATCCTGTTGCGACGGCTCTCGTCATACAGACAACCCCAGTACTGTTCGCCAATGTCGGCCTGGTAGCCCGACACTTCACTGCTGTCGGGGACCCTTTTCGAGCGGAACTGGATCCCGGAATTGCCCCGACCGGCGGCCAATCGGAACTCGAGTTTCAATTCGAAATCGCCATACGACTTGCGGGTCGCCAGGAACTGGTTGTGGGGGATCCCGGGGGAATCGCCCACGATTTCCTTGTCAACCACCTTCCAGAGTGTTCGATCTCCCTCCCATCCGTCGAGGGTTTGACCGTCAAACAGGGGGACGAAGCCAGACTCTTCCCGGGCGGACAACCCGAAGCCCGCGGGGGCGATCATCCACAGCACCGCGGTACCGAGCGCCACAGCCCAGACGCCGAGAGTCCGTTGCCTGCAACCCGTCATCGTGCACCTCGCGAAGCCAGCGCCGGGGAGTCTGCCCCCCATCTGGGGAAGAGAAACCTAAATTTCGAGGGCCGCCACCGCCTCTTCGGTGGTGTCGTAAATCGCCCACAGCGTGTCGAGCGCCGTGACCGAGAGCAGTTCACGGGCCATCTGGGCGGGGGCCGCCAGAACCATTTCGCCCCCCCGCTCCTTGACATATTTATGACACCGCAGCAGCAGCGCCAGAAAGACCGACCCAAAAAAGGCGACCTTCGACAGGTCGAAGACCACAGTGGGGTTCTTCGTCTTTTTGAGCGGCGACATGACGATCTGGGCCGCCGTGTCGATGACATCCCACCGCAGGTGTTCAATGTCTGTGGAAGGGGTGATCACGACACAATTGCCGTGCCACTCGATCTGAAATCCATCGGAGGAATTCGCCATCGCGTTTATCGCCAGCTCGGACCACATCCGGGGGATGGATCCCGGCGGACCATCCGCCGCTCCGTCCCCTTGCCCCAGTGAGCTGGCGAGACCTGCGGGTTGCCTGCGGCCGGCCGGTCACTTGGGAGCGGCCCAGATCATACGGGTTGACGGGTCCACTTTCGAGACGTCGAGCATTTCGAGTTTTTTGGCGAATGCCGCGACGTCGGCCACCGGCCCCAGCAAAAAGGTCACTTCGCGTCTGGTGGCCGAAATTTCCCGGAAGGGGCCCGCCCCGTCATCGGTCTGTCCGGCCAGGCGTTCGAGCAATTCATCCTGTTGATCGAAGGTCAATTCGCCCCGCACCACGACTTTCACCACGGGAATCTCGGTCTCCATCGCGGGGTACCCCTCCTCCGCCGATCCCCCGGCCGCAGGGTTGGGCCCCAGGCTGGAGGCCACCGTCAGCACATTCTGCAGCCCCTGCGACCAGGCGAAGTCAAACGCTTCTTTGGAAGGCGCTTCTTCGAGACGCTTCAGCCAATCGTCCAGCACATTCAGCCCGGTCAGCATCTGGGGCTTCAGTGCGGCCAGATTTTCGGGAGCCAGAACCACCGCCAGTCGAGCCTGGGCCTGCCCCATTCCCTCGATCCAGCCATTCGCCAGATCCACCGGAATCCACTTGCCATCGATCTTCACATAGGGAACCTCGACGGCCGGCTCATTCGGAATCACGATCTCAACGGTCGCCGCATCCTCCTTCACATCCCGCGAGCGAAACTTCAGATCCTGCAGCCCGGTCAGTGTGCGGGCGAGGGGATCCGCGGGCATCCGCTGCGCAAACACCGAAATCTGCTCCAACAGCGGCCGGCCGACCTTTGTCGTCCAGGCCCCCAGGTCCAATGTCTTGAGCGTTTCGGTCTGACCCAACTCACTGTCGGCCAGCAACTCCAGCAGTTGGGCCAGGCGGGTGTAGTTGACCGGTCCCAATTGGGCCGCGGCACCCGAGGGGGCCGGTTCATTCGCCGCCGGAGTCTGCAACCATTTCTCCTTCGACTTCATCATCTGGGCGGCATGCCGCACCACCCCCACCAGCCGGTCCCACACTTCGGGATCCATTTTCTCGCCGGTCTGCCGCACGAGAGATTGCAGATCCCGCTGATAGCCCGAGGGCAGGAACTCCCACAGAGCGTTCAATTCCTTCCGTTCAATTCCCTCGAGAACGGTCCGCACAGCGGCGTCGGGGGTGGCGGCGGGCGAAGGCGAGACCCTGGCCGAGGCTCCGGGGTCATCGCTGGGCAGGGTCTTCGTCGTCCGATCACCGGAGTTTTTGACGCCGGGGTCCGTGGACGTCGACTGCTGGCAGCCAAAGAACGGCCCCAGTGCCACCAACACCAACATCACCTGCCAGGTTCCAACGACGCGCATGACTTGCTTGACCTCCTTGCCGACACAGACACGCAATGCCGAGAGAATACCACCCTTCCCCCTCATGGGTCAGCGCCACTTGGAACAGGCGGCCTGGAGAAGGGAGGCAAACTGGGCGATCCATAGGTCGGGAGCCGCTGGATGGCTGGGAGAACGACTGCCGGGCAGTCCTCTTCGCCTCATGCCGAATCCCGGCAGGCGGGTGGCCAGGGCTGTGATCGTGGCTTCTGATATGCTGCACCGGTCCCCCAGGTGAATCCCATGCCCGCTCCCTCCCGGTTTCGTCGCTGTCGTTCGGTGTTCCGTATCCCCCGGATCCTGCTGGTCCTGATGGGTTTGGTGGGAGGCTTGGGTGCGAACTTCCTGTCGGGGGCCGATCCTGTCCCCCGCTCCAAGTTCAATCGGGAACTGGCAGGGGGGGATCCAGCTCCCGCTTTCGAAGGGCTGTTGGGTATTGATGGCCGCCGCCACAGCCTGTCCGACTATGGGGACGCCCCGGTGCTGGTGTTGGTCTTCATGAGGAATCTCTGTCCCACGACGCATCAGTACGAACCACGACTGAGAAATTTTGCGAAGGAGTTCGCGGACGAAAAGGTGCAGGTGGTGGCGATCAGTGTGAGCCGGAATCCGGCGGAAGGGTTGGACCGGATGGCGGCCCGGGCGAAAGACAAGCAGTATGTCTGGCCCTGTTTGCTGGATGATTCACAGTTCACCGGCCGCCAGTACGGTGCGACCGTAACGCCCCAGTTCTTCGTTCTCGATCGGAACCGCAAGATCGCCTACATGGGGGCGTTCGACGACGATCTCAAGGGGACGGCAGTGAAGCGTCAGTACGTGGCCGAGGCAGTTCGCAACCTGCTGGCCGGCAAGCCAGTGGACCCGGTCGACACGCTCGCCAAAGGGTGTGAGATCGAGTACGCGCAATAGCCGGTCCGGCCCAAACTCGAAACATCTGAAAAACGGCAAGCGGGTCTCCCCGTCTCTGAAGTCCGTCGGGGCAATCCTCGAGGTCTGCGCTCCCGTCAGCGCGGACCGTGTCCGTGGCTCACCGGCGTGAGTCGTTGGCGGACTGGTGGAGAGCCGCGGGATCGGGTCAGGCGACCCGTTTGGCGGTCGTCGCGGGGGTGGGTGCCCCGTGGCGCGGGGGGGTGTCTGAGCGCCGCTGGGGTTCGCCGACACCCGCCTCCGCTGTTCTGACTTCGGGTTTAATAAAGCTCGTGACTCCCGTCACCGGCTGGGGGACTGCTCCGGTGACCGGTTCGGTCTCGGGGCTGGCGGGAACCGGGGGGCGGGGCTGTTCCAGTCTGGTTTTTTCGCGGGTTTCGCTCGGTTCCGGCAGGTGCGAGGGGGGTGGGCTGGCGGCGTGGGAAGCGGGGGGGTTCGACGTGGAGCTGGAGTCGAGTTCTGCCGGGGGGTGGCCGCTGATCTGAGCGGCGCGGGCGGCGGGGTGGTGGCTGGGCTGTGCTGCG
>JBKDUK010000337.1:0-14028 GCA_046339535.1 Planctomycetaceae bacterium
GAAGAGCCGCCAGTTGATGAGCTGGTCGAGCGAGTCGAAGCCCCACTTCTGCACGTCGGCCAACTGCGAGTCTTCCTGCGGCACCTTCTTCGACCAACTGTCGGAGTTGGGGAAGCTGTTGTTGCGGTGCCAGCTCGCGCGAATGAATTTGATGTCTCCCAGCAGCCCCTGCGAGACGAGGTCATTCGCGTTGGCGTAGAGGATGCTGTAGTGCCGCTGGTGTCCGACCGCCAGCACGCGGTTGGTCTCGCGCGAGACGCGGATCATCTCCTTGCACTCGGCAATGCTGTGGGCCATCAGCTTCTCGCACAGCACGTGTTTGCCCGCCTTCATCGCGTCGATGGCGATCTTGCTGTGCGTGTTGAGCGGGGTGGCGATGACCACCGCTTCGATCTGCGGGTCGGCCAAGAGCTGCTCGTGGTTGTCGTAGACCTTGATCTTGCTGGCGGTGGCGTGGCCGAGCTTCTTGTTGAGCCCCACGCGGTGCTCGTTGTTGTCGCCGACGAACGCCCGCTTCTGGTTCGACGGCCGCAGGTCGGCAATCGCCACGATGTCGAAATACTCGGGGGGATGCTGGGTGAGCAGCACCGAGCCTTCGTCACCGGTGCCAATGAAGCCGACCTTCAACGGGGTGCCATGCAGCTTCTCGTACCCGAAGTAAAACGCCCCGAGGGCCGAGGTTGCCCCGGCCGCCTTCAAAAACGCCCGGCGGGAGACCCCCGCCTGGTCGACGGCATCCTGGAAGTTCTGAACGCCAATCGCGCGCTGTTCCGCGGTCAGTTGCATGACAGGTCCTTCGAACGGTTCAACAACAAAAAAAGCAGGAAATGCGACAGGTAACCGACGGCACGGCGACGCGGGGAGCAGCCTGGCTCACCCGCGCAGGGCCCCTCGTAAGTGACTACGGTTTTGCGGGGGCGGACCGCGAGAAGAGTTTCGCGACCAGGGCGTCGAGCCCCAGCCATTTGCCCGTCGGCAGCGAGGCGATCGCCAGCAGGGCCAGCGCCTCGATGAGGTTCTTGTTCACAAACAGCGAGTGCTCGGGCCCGGGGGCCTCGGGCACACCCGGCCAGGGGGGCATCGGCAGGTAGAAGAGCACCATCAGACCGGCCCCCGCCAGGGCGGCGAGCCGGGAGAAGAGCCCGACAATCAACAGCAGCCCCAGCGCAGTCAGCAGCCACATGGTCGTCAAATCGACCTGCCGCAATTGCGACATCGGCGGGGGAAGCGGTCCCTTCTGGTTCTGCTTCACATCGAGCAGGGCGTAGGCCTTGGTTTCGAAGTCTTTGACCGCCCCGTCGAGGGGACCCAGGACTTCCGCCTTCTTCTCCATCAGCTTCGACCACCGCTTGTCCTGGTGTTCGAACTGGTAGTCGGTGCGGGCGGTGGCCCACTCGGCGTTGTAGCGGTCCAGCATCTGGCGGTAGACCTCGACTTCGCCAATTCGTTCCTTGCGGCCGTTGACCTCCTGCCCCAGCCGGGCCGGGTCTTCCTTGAGCCAGACCTGCAGCCGTTCTTTCAGCCCGAGCTTGCCGCTTTCTTCGTACAGCCGGTCGACCGCTTTGCTCCACGCCGCGAGTTGCGCGGGGGCGATCGGCCCGGCGGCGGGGGCCGCACCGTCGGCGGCGGGCTCGGTGGCCGGGGTTCCCGCCAGAGCCAGCAGCGCTTCCTTCTCTTCTCCCACGAGGCGGAAGTTGGAGGTCAGCAGTTTGCGTTTGGCGTCGTAGGCGACCGTGGGCTTGTCGACGCCGGTCTTGTACTTGCCGAGGGGCTTGAACTTCGCCAGATCGATCCCCTCGGGGAGGGCGTCGAGGCGGGCGCGGAATTCTCCGGCCCCATCGAGCAGCAGGTTGAGCCGCGATTTCTGGTCGTCGGTCAGCCCGTAGTACTGCACGAAGCGGTTCCGCCAGTCGTCGAGGCGGGCGATCTGGGCGTCGTAATCGAGCTTCTTCAGCCCGTCGGGGTCATCGCACAGGCTGCGGAAATAGTCACGGAACGGCCCCTTGGCGTTGGAGAGGTAACCTTCGGCCGTCCAGGGCTTCGAGGTTCCCTGGGTCTTCAGTTTCCAGATCCCCTCGTAGAGGAACTGCCAACCAATGGAGACCCGCAACAGCACCAGGAAGAGGCAGGCCAACAGCGAAATCTGGGTGGGGCGAGCAGGCACGGCGCTTCGTCAGGGTTCGCGTCAGGAAGTGGGAAGGTCGGGGAACATGAGGTCGGACTCGGTCAGGCCGCAGGCGACCCACACAGCCCGTTGCCCCGGTTCCGGGGTGGGAATCAGCAAGGTGCCGATCTCCGGATGATTATGGCAATACTGCTGGGCTCTTTCGACCCCGAGTACGAAAAAGGCGGTCGACAAGGCCTCGGCCTGGGCGGCCGTGGGGGCCACAACGGTGGCTGAGAGCATTCCCTCGGCGGGCCACCCGGTGCGGGGATCGATGAGATGGCCATACTTCCGCCCCCGGTGCCGGAAGAACTGCACACCCGAACCGCTGGTCGAAAGCCCGCGGTCCTTGAGCCAGAGGGTGGCGAGGGTCTGCTGCGGAAATTGCGGGTGTCGAATGCCCACGGGCCACCCATCGACCCCCGCCAGCGAACCCCGGGCCAGCAGGCTGCTGTACCCGCCATGCAGCAGCCAGGCGTGCTCGGGGGGTGTGGGGGGCCCGCTCGCCGGTTCTGTCGGGCTGGTGTCGTCTCCCGCCGGTTGTGCCGGTTGTGGGGCGTGGATGGCTTCGTTGGGTTGGATCACTCCCGCCTCCCGAGCGGCCAACCAGGCGTCGAGAATCTGCCCGGCCCGATCGAGGGCGTATCCCTTGCCGAAGGCGTTGAAGTTGAGCTGTGTCTGCGGGTGGGTGAAGGCGACCGTCTGCTGGTGGGGATCGAGCCGCACGTGCTGGAACCCGGTCGCGGCCCGGGCGGCGGCCACCTCGGCCTCGGTGGGGGGCTGGCTGTTGCGGAGTGCCGTGCGCCACAGCGCCACCAGCGGCGTGGCGGTCGGATCGAACGCTCCTTCGGTTTCCGTGGCCAACGCGAGGGCGTCGCGGATCAGAGCGAACAGTTCGGGATCGGTCGGAACGCCGGCGGGACTGGCGGCGGCGGCGTGCGCATTCAACTGCGAGAGAGTGGACGAGGGGCGATAGATCGAGAGGAGTTGTTCCAGTCGCGCGACCTCGGTCAGGGCGTCGGACGCGGCCTGCAGCCGGGCGGCGGGACCGGGGTTGAAGATCACCTCGAAATCGGCCGCCATCGCTGTCTGCGACAGGCGGATCGTGTTGGTCGGCAGCCCGGGAACCTCGGCAGCCGGTGCGGAGCCTGACCCGGGGAACGGAGTGGGCTCCCCCGCAGGCCACGGCAGTTGTCCCGTCAGGAACCTTCGACGGCTGGTCACATTCGCTCCGGCCGGGGTGGAATGACCGGAGGTCGCGCAGCCTGTGAACTGGGGGCTGACGACGCCGGTGCCGTCGGGGCGTCGGGCGACGTCGGTTCCAACACGTGGGTCAGCCCTTCGTGGATGGTCGGATAGCGCGGGGTCCAGCCGAGGTCTTCGCGCAGCCGGCGGTTCGAACAGCGTTTGTTGAGGCCTCCCGCAGCGGGCATGTCCCCCTCGGCGAAACGGGGCTCGGGGGCACCGACCCGTTGGGTGATGGCCTGGTAGAACTCGCGGCGGGTGAGGGGTTGGTTGTCGACGGCGAGCCAGGTGCTGCCCACCGCGGCGCGCTCGGCCACCGCCAGCACGGCGGTCGCCAGGTCATCGACGTGAATGAGGTTGAGCCAGGCGTCGGGACGGCCCGTGAGGGGCGTCCCCGCGCGGAGTTGCTCGACCCGGGCAATCAACCGGCCCGGCCCGTAGATTCCCGCCGAACGGACAATCTGCGCGTGGGGCCAGCGGTCCTGCAGCAGACGTTCGGCGGCAAGGCAGACCTGACCATTCTCGGCCTGCGGCTCGGTGGCCGAGGCTTCATCGATCCATTCGCCCCCCTCCTGCCCATAGACACTGGTGCTCGACACCGAGATGACCCGCCGGGGGGGGACCGGGCAGTGGGCGATGAGGTGGGCGAGCCCGTCGACATACACCTCGCGTTGCGAGTGCCCGGCCCGGCGGTCGAGCCCCACCGCCAGCAGCAGCGTGTCGATCTGGGTGAACGTGGGGAGCGACTGCGGCTGCGTGAGATCTCCCAGAACGGGGTACCAGCCCTGGCGGCGGAACTCATCGGCCCGGGCGGTGCTGCGGGTGAGGGCGTGGACGGCATGCCCGGCGTGCTGCCACAACGCGGCGACCCGTTGACCGAGGTAGCCGCAGCCGATGATGAGATGCGGGGTGGAGAGTGAAGTGGTCATGACTCCAGTTTACTGTGCACCTCAAAAATGAGCGAAGCACGGGAAAGTGGCGGAGTGATGACCTGGGAAGGATGGCTGATTCGCGGCTCGACCAGGGATCATACAGACGCGGTGGAGACTGGACGGTGCCGTATGGTAACCTCAGGCGAAACAGTGCCTGTCCAAAGGGAAAGCCGAGGCTCTCATGGCGCGTGATCTGGTGGTTTTGTGTGATGGGACGGAAAATCAGTTGAGCGGTGACGAGACCAATGTGCTTCGTCTCTATCGGATGCTGGTGCGCGACGGCCAGCAGATTGTCTATTACGACTCAGGGGTCGGCACGACCCCCACGGCGGACCGGGTGACACTTCGGGCCAATCAGGTCCGCAAGAAACTGGACGCGGCGGTCGGGCTTTCGATCCGGCATCACTTTCTCAAGGCCTATCGCTTCCTGCTGACCCATTACGAACCGGGCGATCGGGTCTGGCTGTTTGGATTCTCGCGGGGAGCCTACACGGCGCGGGCGGTCGCCGGTGCGCTCCATGCCTTTGGCCTGTTGCGTCGGGAATTGGTCGGTCTGGAGGATGTTTTGTGGGAGGATTACTCGGGGACCAATCCGGACGACAAGGCGAGCAGCCAGCAGTTTTTCGCTGCCTCGTGGAGGTTCCGGAACTACTTCGCGCAGCAGGTCCCCGACGCGAAGGAAGAAGGCCGGTTGCCGATTCACTTTTGCGGTGTCTGGGACACCGTGAGTGCGTTTGGATGGGTCAGCCAGATGCGGTCGCTCTACTACACCGCCCAGAATCCTTCGGTGACATTTGTGCGGCACGCCGTATCGATTGACGAACGGCGCTCGATGTTTCAGGCCAACCTCTTCCGGGCCAAGCCCGCTTCCACCAGCGGTTTTGGTCCAGTGCCGCTCAAACAGGTCTGGTTCGCGGGGGTCCATTCCGACGTGGGGGGCGGCTATCCCGACGCCGAAAGTGGCCTGTCGAAGGTCGCCCTGCAGTGGATGGTCGTGGAGGCCGAGTTGTGTGGCTTACGAATCGACGCCAACAAAGCTCAAGAGATTCTGTATCCCACCAAACCGCAAACCCACCCCGTCGACCCCTTCGACACGAAGCACGAGTCGCTCTCCGGGGCACTGTGGAACACGATTGAATTGGTTCCCCAGAGACGATTCAACGAACGCCACAAGGAGTACGGCCTCAAGGCTCCGAATCTGTGGCGTTCCCGCCCGGTGTTGGACCTCAACGATCGCGGTGAAGTGAGTCTACCCACATTGCATCAATCTGTCCTGGATCGCATGAACAGGCCGGATTGCCAGTATTCGCCGGGGAACATCCCGGAAAAATATCTCGTAGAACCCTGGTCCGCGACTGCGCCTGCCGCGCAACAGCCGTTGGATTCCTGACAAGTGCAGACGCCACCCCGGTTCACTTGAACCAGGGTGGCGACTGTTTCAGAAGCGTCTCGTCCACCAGCGATGTCGGGGGGATGACCTTATCGTCCCGCCCGCTCCTTCAGCTCGCGCACCTCATTCCGCAGATCGGTGATCTGCTCCTGCAGCTCGCGCAGGGTGCGGACCAGTTTCTCGTCGGGGCCCGGCGATTTGTTGCCGCCGCGCTTTGCCTTCAGCGCCTGCGCTTTGTCCCAGAGCTTCTCGGCCGCTTCGGGGTTGCCCGCCTCTTTCATCTGACGTGCTTCCTGCTCGAGGGCGGCGATCATGTCGGCCCCCTCTTTGTCCTTTTTGCCGGCCAGCTTCTGCTTGAGCGCCTCGGCCTCTTTGGCCAATCGCTTGGCGGCGTCGTGGTTGCCCGTCTCTTTCAGCATTCGCGACGCCTTTTCGAGGGCGGCGATGCGGTTGGCCGCGTCACCTCCAGCCTCCGGCGACTTGGCCGAGAGAATCATCACTTGTGGCTGGCCCGGTTTCTGAATCACCTTCTGGCCCGGCTCACCCTTTCCCACCTCGACGACGTCCGACTCGACAAACGCAAACACCTTCCCCTGGTCTCCCACCATCTTCTGGACCAGCGACTCGATCTCGGTTTTCAGTTTTTGCTTCAGGTCGGCCGACATCTTTTCACCCGCCTGCTCGGCCCCGGCGAGTTTCTCTTTCAGCCCCTGGATCCGGGCCTCCAGGCCTGTCTCCCCTTCCAGGGACTTCAGGACCTTCACTTCCACGTCGCGGATGCTTCCCTGGGCCTGACCTCCGGGGGCGCCAAACTGGAACATTCCGACTCTGGCCGGGGCGGGTTGTGTCAGCCGGCGGAGCATGTCGGCGGCGGCCCGCTTCTTTACGGCGGCCTCTTTCTGCCCTTCCGCCTCGAGCTTCTCGGCTCCCTTGGTCAACCGGTCGGCCAGAGCCTCCAGCTCCTGCTTCGCCTCGGCATCCTCAATGCCCGTCGTGGCGATCACCGACATCGTGCGGGTCACGGTGGTTTGCTGCTGCTGCTGTTGCGGCTGGCCTCCCGACGCCTGGATCTGGAACTGCAAGCCCTTGGGGGCGGGGTTCGCCGGGGCAGGCTGAGGGGCGTCCCCCTCTTTCTTTGCCGGTTCCAGCTTCAGTTCGAGCTGCGCTCCGTCGGCTGAGGGGGTCAGCACCGCCCCCTCAATCACCAATTCGACCGCCTCCGCCGCCGGCTTCTCCGCAGCCGTCGGGGGAGCCCCATCATCGGCACACAGCCCAGCCGCCCCCACCAGACACACTCCCAAACACCACCGCGACGCCGTCCAACGCAACATCCGAATCCTCCTTCGCAATGAGAAAGCGACCCACCACGCAGAACCCCCACCCCGGTTCCCTGGCTGTCGCAGGCAATCTCAACCCACAACTCCTATTTCATCAGCAGCGGGCGGGAGAGGGCAACAGCAGTTTGCCGGTCGTCGACCGCCGGGGAGAGCCGGGCGCGGCAGAGAAGCGTTGTACCCCTGGTTTGGGCGATCTGTCAGACCGGGAGAGCCAAATCCTGGAATCGAGCCACCGCACCTGCCCGGTCAATCAGAGTGCCCAGCGCTCGATCTGCGGAAAGTCGGCGGCGGCCGACGGAGAGGGGACCGACCAGACCGCGGAGGTCGTGGTCTGGATCCACCGGACTTCCCCCGTGGCCGACCTCAACACCACGGTCCGTTCCCACACGCGTCCCACCGCTCCCACCAGCACGCGTTCGAACACGGCCCAGGTGACCGGGGTGACCACGGGAGGGGCTGCCATGTCGTCAGTCGCTGCAGCCGTTGCCAGGCCTGGCGATTGAGTGGGACCAAACCGCTCACTCGTGGTGAGGAATTGGACCGCATCCGGATGCCCACTTGCGGTATCGGGTTGCGCTGCTGCGACGCTGCTGGTGGTCGCGGACGGGGAGACTGTCGCAAGCTCAGTCGACTCGGCCCGGTCGGAGGTGAGGGACAACCCGGGAACGAACAGGACAGCCAACAGCCCCAGAGCCAACGGCACCAGACCCGCAGACCGCCGCCAGGGAGAAACGATCGTATTGCGAGTTGTGACAGATCGCTCCAGCAAGCGCTCGACACGGACCGTCAGGTCGGACCGTGTGCCCAGCGCGGCGAGTGCCGCGAGGGGCGCGGCGGGCTGTGTCCGCCAACCGGCGACCGTGGTCAGACAGCGGGCCAGAGCCAGAGGATCGCCCGTCTGCCGGACCGCCCAGTCGTCTCCCAGGCACTCCGCCGCCCGCTGCCATTCCCGCCGGGCGAGATGATTCAACGGCTGCAGCGAGAGACAGGCGCACGCCAGGCGGGCCACCTGCAGCCAGCCCGCGTCGTGCCGGGCCAGATGGGCCAGCTCGTGCGCCAACAGGGCCGCGAGGGCCCCGTCATCGAGTTCGCGCTCGGCCCGTTCCGGCAACAGAATCGTGGGCTGCGGCAGGGCCCACGCCGCCGGCTCGCACGCTTCGTCCGCCGTCACCAGATCGACCTCGGGACAGCCCGGCACCTGCTGCCGCAGTTGTTCCAACAGAGTCCAGGCCCGCCCCTCGGTCACCGGCACGCAGCCGGCCTGCAGAGCGCGAAACGCCAGCCAGTGCCGGGCCCAGCCGGCCAATCCCCACGCCAGCGAACCGACCGTCAGCGCCACCAGACCCCACGCCCAGCCGAGATGCAGCGGGGTGGCAGGGGGAGCCGCCGCCGCCCTCTCGGCCACGAGGGACTGGCCTGACTGATCGGCGATGGCGACGGGCGAATTCCAGCCAGTTGCCGCCGGCTCGTGTTCAGCAACCGTCTGGTCCAGTGTGGTGACGGCGAACCGCCACCCCGCCTGCGGCCAGAGTGAGGTCTGCACCAGGCTGGTCACCAATCCGGCCAGCAAGACCAGTTGCCAGCCCCCGGCCCGCACCACAGCCGAACGCGGCGACCGCACCTGCCACACCAACCACAAACCGCCGATCAGCAGGGTGGAATGGACCAGGTAGGTGCCAACCCACGACAACACCGGCAACAACGCGGGGGGCAGCCCAATCGTCATGCCAGCCCCTCCTGGTCAGCCGCCTGCTGTTCCCGCTGTTGGATGAGGATCTTCAGGCGCGCCAACTCTTCGGCACTCACCTCGCACCCGTCGAGCAGATGGCTGACCATGCGGGTGACATCCCCGGCGAACAGTCTTTGGGCGAGGTCGGTCACCATCGACCGGCTGACCGAGTCTTGCTGAACGGAGGGGCGATACAGAAACGCCTTCCCCTCGGCCCGATGGGTCACCTGCCCCTTCTTCTCGAGCTTGACCAGCATGGTGGCGACGGTGGTGTAGGCCAGCTCGCGGCCCCCCCCGGCCAGCTCTTGCCGCACGTCGGCCACGCTGGCTTCTCCCCGCTCCCACAGCACGCGCATGATGGCCAACTGCAGGCTGGCCAATTGGTCTTTGCTCATGGGGTGTCTCGGCTTGGGGTGACAGGTCTTCAGTCGCACGGGGCCGGGATGGCTGCCGTCCAGTGCACACAACTACTCTGGTAGTTTGACTACGCTGTGGCTGGGCGAGATGTGGGAGCGGACCGGAGCGTGTTCCGTAAACCAATTAGGCACAATGACTTACGCTTTTTCATTACCGGTTCCTGAACCCCGACCGAACCGTCTCTGGCCAGCCTCTGGGGCGACCTGCGTGTGGACCAACTGCGCGGGGACAGGGTCAATGGTTGGCCCGCCGGGCCGACAAACGACATGGTCGGGGCTGCATTTCCCGGCCCGCGGGGCTGGGGGGAGGATGAAAGCGCCACAGAACCAATGCAGACGGTCTGGCGAAACCCTCGCGAAGCGAAGGGATCAGCCCTCGGGATCGTCCAGCAATTCCTGAAGCCGCGTCTGTAGAATGGGTGAGAACCGGCCCAGCCAACTGCTGTCGACCATTCCAATCGAAATCAGATCCAACAGATGGACTTGGTCCTTGCGGCGAAACGAAGTCAATTTCATTTTGACCAATTTTTCAAACGGCAAAGTCGTCGCCTCGGCCATTTCGACCAACTCCTCCAGATCCGGGACCGGTTCTGGATACTCCTCGTGAACCGGTCGTCCTGCGAACACGACATGAACCGCATCCCGGGCCCCCGCCTCGGGTCCATCCAGAAACATGACGACGCCGCCAGAGCGGCGATAGCGAAATCCAACCGCTTCGAGCGCCGCAATCGCCCGGGCGAGATCGTGCTCATTCAGGATGAGATCAACGTCGCGGGTGTTCCGAACAACCGAGACATCCACCTGGGCCACCCAGTGCTGCACGGCATTACCGCCAATGACCGCGTACCGAATGCCGGCCGCATTCAACGCAGCCACAACACGCCGTTGGCGGTCTTTCACAATCTCCACGGCTTGCTCAATCCTCCGCCACAGGACATCCCCGGTGTATTGGACTTCAATCATGGGGTCGACCCTCCTTGACTTTGAGCATAGCAGCCTGATTGATCGAATTCGAACACCCGCCCAGACTTCTGGGACGGTGTGACGTCACAACCTGGGGGGCCAAACCTTGCCGGAAGAGCAGCCCCCCTCGGCCTTCGATCGCACTGTCAGCGGCAACGGAAATCCCGCCGCCAACTCTCGGCACCCCCCCCGCCGACTGATAAACTGTCACCATTCTGTTTCCGCCAGCGCCCCTCCCGGACCGTTCTGGCACCGCCACCGGATTGTTCCGATCGCACGTTGTCTCACCACTCTCGACGATGGCCACCGACAAACTGCGGCTTACCCAACAACTGCTGAATGTGGTCGTCGCGGCGTTCGACCCCGGCGACCTCGCGATGGAGTGGTATTTCTTCCGTGGTGAGCCCGCCACGCCATCGGCCGGTTCGACTGTCAGTCCCAAGCAGCTCGTCTTCGATCTGCTGCTCTGGGCCGACAAGCACGATCGATTGCTTGAAGTGGCGGACCGGTTCGCCGAGGCGAAGGGAGAGCAGTGTGCCGAGCTGCGGGCGCTCGCTTCCCAACTGCGGCAGGTCCTGGGGACGTCTGCTGTCGTGAACACGCCCGTTTCGTCTTCCCCGGCGGAACGCCCCTTGGAATCAACAGCCCGCACGGAGAGCGGTGTCACGCGGCGAGTTGTTGGCGAGACATCCGCAGCGACACCGTCGACGCAGGAGAGGGAACGATCTTTGGCGGGAGTCTCCCGCGCCCGTTCCGCGGGGGCGGGCGTGTCGGTCTACTTCGCGACCCCCACCCCCGACGCCCGCGGCCAGGCCGACCTCAAGGCGGTGATCGATTCCGTCAGGCAGATCAAGCAGTGGCCGGTGCGGGTGCTGTCGGCTCCCGAGATTTTCGTCTCGTTCGCCTGGGGAGATGACCAGACCGATGCGGGAATCCAACGCCAACAGGCGGTGGACGAACTCTGCGACCAACTGGAAGAGCAGGGCTTTCTGGTTCGCCGCGACAGCCAGGAAATTCGTTACGGCGGGGTGATCTCCGACTACATACAACGGCTGGGACGATCCGACCGGGTGCTGGTGATCCTCAGCGAGAAGTACCTGCGATCGATCGCCTGCATGACGGAGCTGCACGCCATCTACCAGCGCTCGCAGGGGGAACAAGAGGAATTTCTGCAGCGAGTCATTCCGGTCGCCCTGGAAGATGCGCGGTTCAGCACGCCGGAGGAACGGGTCAGCCATGCCAGATATTGGCAAGACCGCTCCACCGAGCTGAAACAAAACATCGATCTATTGGGCCCGAAGGATCTGCAGTTGCTGCGTGATATGCGGCGCTGGTCGCAGGAAATCTCGGAAATGCTCGCGTTCCTCAATGACACGCTGGCCCCACTCCGCCTCGAAGAGATCCGCCAGGCCGATTTCCAGGCCCTGCGCGAACTGCTGCGCTCGGCACCCGACGGCGCACCAGCCGAAGATCCTCTCGAACAGGCGACACTGTTTGTGCAAGTCCTGGGCGAACAGGGATCCAAAGCGACCCCCCAGCGTCCCTGGGGGCTCGAAGGAAAGCAGTTTCTGGCCGCCCGGCAGGCGGGTATTCCCTGCCTGCGCTGGCGGCCCCGTGATCTCGATCTCGAGACAATCCGCACGAAAGATCCCAACTATATCCAGTACCTGTCGAGCGCGGCCGACCCCGCCGATCTGCCCCCCGAAGAACGCGTGCAGGCCGGCTATCTTCCCGACTTCCAAAAACTGATCGAAGAGACGCTGCGCAAGCTCGTCGCCCGGGAAACCAAGACGCCTGGGGCCACCAACCCCTCGCCGCCACCCGCCCCAACCAGCCCCCCCTCCCTTTCCGAAATTCCTCCGCCCCAGTCGGGCACCCCGGCGGTGCCGCCGATCCAGCCGCTGGTCCCGTCCACGAACGCAGCCCGCGGTCCCTCGGCTGGCTCGGTCCGGCCCTCCGTCCTGTTCGCCCCCCAACATGTGGATGAAGACCTGGCCGCCACGCTCGACCAACAGCTGCGGAGTGCGTTTGGGGTGACGGTCGCCTCGGAAATCGCCAGTGCCGAGTATCCGCTGAGCTCCCTGTACGAGAATGAACGCGGCGTACTGGTGATCTACGGCCAGGGATCTCTCGACTGGGTGCAGGAGCGGGTGCGCGAGTGCCGCGATATTGCCCTCGATCGTGCCCGCAACGCGCCGATTTGTGCCCTCTACGTCGGCCCGCCCGATGGCAAACCTCCCCTGAAGAAACGCCCCGCCATGGTGCGGATCATTCCCCACGATGATCCCGACGCGCTGCGCCGCTACCTGGCCGAGCTGACCACCGGAGGGCCGGCATGAACGGCCTCTCTGTGGAAACACCCAGTGCCACGGCACTCTCCTTCCGGGGTCCCTACCCGGGGCTGCGCCCGTTTGAGGAAGCCGACGCCCCCCGCTTCTTTGGCCGCGGGGCGCAATCCGGGCAGATGCTGCGGCGTCTGGAAGATCACCAGTTCCTGGCGGTCATTGGCAGCAGCGGTTGCGGCAAATCGTCGCTGGTCTACGCCGGGCTGCTGCCCGCTCTGCGGCAGGGTTGGCTGCTGGGGGCCCTGCCGCACTGGAAAATGCTGAAACTGCGCCCCGGTGAGGCCCCCCTCGACAACCTCGCCGCCGCACTCTATCGCGAATTCAAAACTCCAGCCGATCCGTCTTCGGCAACGCTCAATCCGCCCCTGGACGGTGAAGCCGAACTGGGGACCGCCCTGTTGCGCAATACCCTGTCGCGGGGCCGGTACGGACTGCTCGACGCCCTGCGTGACGCGGGGCTCGATGACGAGACCAATGTGCTGGTGCTGGTCGACCAGTTCGAAGAGCTGTTCCGGTATCGCGAGAAGATCGATGCGGTGGAACCGGCCGAGCGCGAACGAATTCGTTACCAGCGTCACAGCGAGGCGACCGAGTTTGTCGATCTGCTGCTGACGGCGGCCCGGCAGACCCATGTGCCGGAGGAGCAACGGCTGCCGGTCTACGTGGTGATCACAATGCGGTCCGACTTCCTGGGGAATTGCGACCTGTTCCAGGGGCTGCCCGAGGCGATCAACGACAGCCAGTTCCTCACCCCCCGGATGACGCGCGACCAGTTGCGCGATGCGATTGTCGAACCGCTGTCGGTGTTCAATGCCCAGGCCGATCCCACTCTGGTCGGCCGGATCCTCGATGACCTGGGAGCCGAGTCCGACCAGTTGCCCTTGATGCAGCACGCGCTGATGCGCACCTGGAACATCGCCTGCCAGCCTCTGGAGGTCTGGCGCACGCGGCCCCTGCGGCTGACCCTCGACGATTACCTGCATTCCACCGTGGGGGGCGTGGCCCACGCGCTCGACAACCATGCGAATGAGATCTACGCGGGTTTGCAGGGAGAGCCGACCCGCAGCGGTCAAACGGTTGCCTCCCACGAGCCGACCCGTCCCTCTCCCCTCCCGCCCGTGTCGCAACTGCTGGAGTGGGGACTGCGGCGTTTCGGCACCTCGACCGCTGAGTTGCGGGAGAGATTGGAACGCTGGCTGACGGCAACCCCTTCCACCGCCTCGGCTGTCTCCAGCCAGCCTGCGCAAGTGACCAGTCCGGAAGTGACCAGTCCGGAAGTGACCAGTCGGGAAGTGACCAGTCGGGAAGTGCCCAGTCCCGAAGTCACTCCGTCCAGCCCCGCATCGTCCTCCACGGTCCTCACGCGAGACGCGCCGTTCGAGAATCTGCTGCGCCGAGTCTTCCGGCCGGTGCTGCGCGAGTGGGGCATTGGAGTGCCTCCGCCGCCGAATTCCGCGCAGTGGCTGTGCGAACGGATGTTTCGCTGCCTGAGCGCATACAACAGCAC
>JBKDUK010000338.1:0-29465 GCA_046339535.1 Planctomycetaceae bacterium
CCGAGACTCCGCCCGTCTGAGTCGGCCATGAACTTCCAGGCGACTCTCGCTGTCGCCACCGGCATGTGACCCTGAATGTGCAACGGCAGGCCATCGCACCCTGGCCTGCCGTTGCTTTTTTCTGGGGGTGCTCAACTCAATCGGAGGTGTGACATGCAGTACCAGGACAACCAGTTCAAGTGGGTCGTCGTTGTCAATCGCAAAGCCCCCTTGGGGCGTGTTCTCAACGCCGTGGGACATTTGGCTCTCGGCATGCGAATGGCGCCGCAGGAGGCGGCGTCGGCGCAGTTTCACGGTTACGAAGGTCCGGATGGCCGGCTGATGGGCCATCTCAGCCACTGGCCGGTCATCGTGTTGCAGGCCAAGAACAGTTCCCAACTGCTCGCCTTGCGGACGGCTGCCATCGCCGCGGAAGTTTCCTGTCAGTCGTTTGTCGAAGCGATGATTGGTCCGTCTGCCGAACACCAGCTGGAGGCCACTCGGACAACTCCGTTGGACCAGCAGGAATTCATCGCGGTCATGCTGTTCGGCAAATCGGAGGAACAGCTTCGTCCGCTGACGAAAAAGTTCTCGTTGTTCGCCTCCCCGGTGGAGTCGCCGATGGTCGAGTCCCGGGGCCCGGTAGAGGCTGTCGGGTAACACAGCAATCGGGCAGTGCGACGGGGACGCAGCAGCGTCGGTTGATCTCTGGCATCAGAGACAAACGAGGCCCGGGCTGCGTCCCCGGTTCGCATGGCTGAATCGCCCCCTGCGTCTGGCCGATTGGCTCTCGCCCGAAATGGCCGAAAGCGCCCCGGCGCACGCTTTGGCGTGTCTGCTGCTGGAGGATGGTGAAGGGGCGGGTGTTTGATTGTCTCGACGGCCATGCCGAGGGGTGTGGAACTACCGGCTGCGTCACGTCCGTGAGCGGGGATGGTGAAGAAAAGGGACACTGGAAGCCCCGCAGAATCGCGACTATGCTGCATTTGCAAAGATCATGCAGTCATTGGTCACGAAGGCGATCTTCGGATGGCGCAGTTCATTGTGCTGGCTGTCACCCATTCGAGGACGATTGATTCGTGGTTCCGTCGGAAGCGATGCAGGCTGCGTTGAAAAAATATCGGTCTCGCAACCGTCTGTTTTGGATGGGGCTGTTGGGAATTGTGTTGTTTCCGGTGGCCGCAGTGATCGTGGCGGCGGTGGTCTACCAGATCACAAAGAACAGCAACCTGTCGTCTCCGATTGGTTTGAGTGCGCCGCTCTGGTCGGTCGTCGGTGTCGCGATCGCCCTGTTGGTGCGTGGAGCCCGGAAGCAGGCCCGCCGCAGTGTCGATCTGGCCCGAGTCGCAGAGCAGGAGCACTATGAATTCGCCCTGCAGGCTCCCAAACCGGTGCTGGAACTGCTGGGCTCGATCAGCTTCATGCAGAATCCGATGTCCGTCAAAGGAAGAAATGTGTTGTCTTCCACCGAGGAAGACGCGCGGCACTTTGCGCTCGATTACTTCTATGCCTACGACTACGGAGCGATTGCTTTCGAAGCAGATGAGTCGCTGGTGGTGTTTCCCGACCTGGTCCCGGACCTTCCCGATCTGTTTGTGTTTCCGATGGGGGTGGCCGACCGGTTGCTCAGTCAGTTTTTCGGGGCCTTTCAACAAGTCAAACTGGCTGCGGCCCCGGAGTTCACCAAGCGGTTTCATGTGGGGAGTGCGGATCCCGTCACGGCCCAGCGGATGATCACGGTGCCGCTGCGGCAGGTGCTGCATCGCAATCCCGACCTGTCGCTGGTCATCGAAAACGGGACGCTCATTGTCTTCTCGCAACTGGAGCTGATTCCCGCCGCGTCGTACGCCGATTTCCTGTCGGCCGCCAATCAGTTGGCACAGGCCGTCCGGTCCGTGCGGTAGCCGGCGGGTGGGCACACGCAGTCTTTCGGCCTGCTCGCTTTGACGTCTGGCTTCCGAGACGGAATGAGCCCAACGAGGCAGCGTCCAGGCTACTCCGGGGAGGGACCGGCGTCGGGGGAGGTCGCTGCGGGAGTGGCGGGGGATGCGGGAGGTTCCTCGCCGGTGGCCGCCGCGACGGAGGTTGGGGCCGGGGCGAGTTGGTAGGCGACCATCTCGGCTCCGTTGCGGAAGTAGAGGGTCTGCCCGGCGACGATCGAGTGGTTCCAGGTTTTCTCGGGGGAGGCGGTGACCCGGCCGAGTTCGACCAATTTCTCGGGATTGGTCTCGAGCAGGATCAGGTCGCCCCCTTCCGAGGTGACGATGAGCCGATCGTCGGCCTCCAAAAGCAGCAGTTGCCCAAAACCGAACCGACCATTGTTCCACCGCTTGGTGCCATCTTCGGCCGAGATGCAGGCCAGGATGTTCTGGTCGAATCCATACAGGAAGCCCTGGTGAAAGACGAAGTCGTTGAACGAGGGTTTGAGCGACTTGCTGCTCCAGCGTTCGGTCACCTGCCAGCGCTCGTCGCTCCGCGTGACGTCGAGCCGGGCCAGGCCCACGCCGTCGCCCAGGGGGACGACCACGCTGTGGGGGGCGATCTGCTGGGGTTGGCATTTTCCCGGCACGTGCCAGCCGGTGGGCTTGTGGCTCCAGAGGAGCTGGCCGGTGGCGGGATCGAGCGATTCGAGCCCCTCGGGAGCCGCGAAGAGCACCTGCTCGACGCCGTCGATGGTGACGGGCTGGGCGGTGCTGAAATTCATCCCCTGTTGGGCCCGCGACCAGAGCGGTTCGCCGGTCTGCTTGTTCCACGCGCACAGACCGTGGTCCCCCTTGCCGCCGGCGTAGACGATGACGGCATCCCCCACCACGATGGGTGACCCCGAAAATCCCCAGACGGGTAACTGGGCGTCGAGTTCCTGCATGAGGTCGTGTCGCCACAGTTCGGCTCCCGTGGCGGCGTCGTGCGCGAGCAGCATCGCCCGTGCCCCGAGAGTGAAAAGTCGGCCTGCATCGAAGGTGGGGGTCGACCGGGGACCAGGGCCGGCCACCACGTCGCTGAACCGGCAGTCGATCTGCGTCTGCCAGATGACCCGGCCGGTGGCTGCGTCGAGACAGCAAACCACCTCATGCTCTCCCTGCTGCTCCTGGGTAAACAGCCGGCCCGCCACACAGGCCCAGGAACTCCAGGCGGGGCCCATGCTGCTCCGCCACAATTCGCGGGGAGGGGCCGCGGTCCAATTGGTGACCCCGGTTTTCCAGGTCACACGGCTGTCGAGAGCGGGGCCCCGGAAGCGGGGCCAATCGGTCGGAGCGGCCACCAGCGTGGTTGGGTCTGGCGTTCCGGATGATGCCTGGGGTTCGGCGGCGGACGCCCGCCGCCCCTCGGTCGAGGCGGCCCAGCGCCAGCGCAGCTCGGGGGCATAGTCGCCCGTGAAGCCTTCGAGGCGGCCAAACGGCAACAGGGCCCACACCACCGAAGCCAGTCCGACGGCCGAACCGACCATGCCGCGCCATGTCGCCTGTTGCCGTCGGTAGAGTCCGTAAGTGATGGCGGCCAGCGCCAGGGGAACTCCGTAAATCCACAGCGGGACCCCCATGCTGGAGTGCATGACGAAGGCCGCCGCAACCGCTCCCAGAGCGGTGAGGGGCAAGATGAGCAGGCGTGCCTGCCAGGGCAACCTGCTGAAGCACCACAGCCAGATGGCGAAGAGCAGCAGTCCCAGGAAGGGACCACCCATCATGAATCCAAACCGGGTCTGGTTGTTGATTGAGGGGGTGATGGTGAGGATGAGGAAGACGGCCAGCATTCCCAGGATGAACAGTGCCGGCCAAAGCCGGGGTTGGCGGTTGGGCCGCTGCGCCGGAGAGTCCTGCCCGAAGGACTCCCCAATCGAAGGCTGGTTGGAAAAGTCAGGATTGGCAGACATGGCACATCCCCGCGATGGAGTTGTCCGGAGGCTGGGAAAGATCAACCGGTATTTCTAGGAGGGGCGGCGAATTTTGCGAACCGGTGCCGGCGCACACAGGGCGGTCCGGTGGCAGAGGGTTGATTGCGGCCCGTATAATCGGGCTTTGGCTGCTGCCGGGCGATCGCCCGTTCGAGGTTCCGTCTTCACCATGCCTGTCCACGTCTCCCGTCCTGATGTCGGCACGTTGCTGTTCCGGCTCTACAACCGCCCGGTGCACCCCGAGCTGGTCTCGGTGTGTGCTGAGACCACCGTGGGACAAGAGCTGTGGTCGGCCCGGCTGGGGGTGTGTCATGCGGGACATGTGGTCACATTCCGTTATCCCCAGGGGATCCTCTGCGAGGTGACGACCAGTGCCGAGACTCCATTGCCCAAATCGGGGCAGCTTCTCTCGCGCCGCCTGAAGGGGCAGCGGAACGACTCACTCGAAGACACCTCGGGGCTGCTGTATCACGTGAGTTACCAGGTGGAGAAAGTCGCTCCGGAGATCTTTCTGCATCTGCATGACGAGCTGCAGGCCGATTTTCCGCGGGCCACGGTGGCGCACCAGTTTCCGCGGGCGGGGCGGATGGTGCCCGCCCCGTTGAGCATGATCTCGACCGACCTGCAGCCGCAGCGTCTGGTGGTGCACAGCTTCCACACCTTTCCCGACAACTGCGCGGTGGTCAAGACCCAGTCGCTCTTCGAACTGCAGCGCCGTTCCTCCTGACCGCTCCGTCTCCCATGCCTGCGAGCCACGAGAATTCCTCCGCTGGGGATGGTCGCGGAGCGGGGGCAAGTCCACCAGCGTGGGGCAG
Source organism: Planctomycetaceae bacterium (assembly GCA_046339535.1). Lineage (GTDB taxonomy): Bacteria > Planctomycetota > Planctomycetia > Planctomycetales > Planctomycetaceae > UBA10511. Next base: position 4,687 of record JBKDUK010000338.1, read on the forward strand.
CCGGTTCCGGTCCTGGTGTGGGCTGGTTGGTGTGGTGGGGTATCTGGCGCTGTCGGCAGGGTATTTCGCGGCACACTCCGTCGAGGCCACCCCCGCGGGATTCGTGGCGTATCTGATGACCTGGGACATGTTTCCCGGGTTCAGCACCCGGTCGGTGCGGCGGGTGGCGCTGGGGCAGACGGCGTCGGGTGCGTACCTGCTGCTGCACCCCTCGCCCTGGTCGCAGTTCCACGAAGGGGTGGCGGGGGATCTGACGCGGGCCGATCTGGATCGTTCGGGGATCGGTTTTCAGTCGCTGGTGGAGGCGGTCCGGTTGAGGACAGTGGACCAGCGCCGCGACGATCCGCTGGTACGGGTGCTGCTGTGCGAACAGTCGTGGCCCGTAAAGTTCAATTTCCGCGACGACCACTACACCACCTGGATGGGTGAACCCAAGCCGGTCGAACTGCCGTTTGGAGGGGCGCTGCCTGTGCAGCTGTCCCCGCCGGCGGGGGTTCCCTCGGCCACCTGGCGGGTCGTGCGCGAGTATCGGGTGCAGGAAGTCCCGGAGTCGAAGCCGGAATCCAATCCAGCGGAGGGCCCCGCTGCGGATGGGACGAAAGGGCCAGCAACGGAGGCAGCCCGATGAGCCAGCAGGTGACGAGGGGACTGCTGGCGGAGGAAGGGGTCGAGACCCTGGCGGTGATCCGGATGGGGGTGGGGCTGCTGATGCTGTGGGATGTGGCCACGACCTTCCGGTACACCATCGAGCTCTATTCCACCGCGGGACCGGCGTTGCCGATGTTTCGTTCGCCCAGCTCGTATTCGTGGTGGATTCCACCCCCCGCGGTGGCGGTGTTGGCGCAGGGGTTGCTGGCGTTTGTGTCGGTGGCGATTGTGGCCGGTTGGTGGACCCGCCCGAGCCTGCTGCTGGGGGCGCTGCTCCTGGGGGGGCTGCGGCCGCTCGATTTGTGCTGGACATTCGCCAAGCCGACCGTTCTCTGGCTGCACCTGCTGGTGCTGCTGGCGTGTTCGGGATGCGGGGGTTGGGCCAGTGTGGATGCCGCTTTGTCGCCAGGGGAGCGGGGGGAGGCGGGTTGGGGGTCAATCTGGCCGCGCCGCCTGATGCGGGCGCTGGCCTGTTGTGTGTATCTGGGAGGGGCGGTCACCAAGCTCAATTCTCCCTGGTTTGCCGGGGGAGAACTGCTGCAGTATTCCCTCCTGGATCGGGGCGGGGGAGGCACGGCCCTCGGGCAGTGGCTGGCGACTTCTCCCCGGCTGGTGCACACCGCGGCCCTGGGGACCATCGCCTTTGAATTGGTGTTTCCATTTCTGGTGTGGAGCCGGGGAGCGCGGCCCGGGATGCTGGCGGCGGCAGCGCTGTTTCATGCCGGGATTGCCGCCACGATGCATGTGGGGAGTTTCTCGGCCACCATGGGGGTGCTGTTGTTGAGCTTTGTCGAGCCGGCGACATGGGCCCGGTGTGGGCCTCGCAGCCGGGTGGCTGGGTGGTTGCGGATGGGGGGCGGATCGGGCCTTCCGGGGCCGCGAGGGGTGTGGACGGGATGGGGCTGGCTGGGGGCGGCGATCGCCAGCCTGGGGTTGGGCTGGGGCTGGCAATGGCAGGCCGAATGGTACGGGGTGTTTGGGCGTCGGACGTTGGCCCCCTTGACCCGGTTGAGCGCGCGGGATGTGGCGGCAGTGCTGCCGGGACGGGCTCCCGCCGTCGCCGACGCCATTCACCGGATTGCCTTGGGGACCCGGCGCGCGGGACGGGATGTGTGGGGATCAACCGCCGCCTTGCAGCCGGGGGAGACGCTGTGGGTGCTGGTGCAATTCAGCCCGCTGCACACCGATCTGCGGCTGACGGGCGAGCTCTGGACGGCAACGGGAATGCAGGCCGCCGATTTTGAGCAGACACTGCCGGGCGGAGTGACGTACTCACTGCACGGGTTCGAGATCACCTCCGGGTTTGCGGCGGGAGCGGGGCAGGTGGTGCTGCAGTTGAACGGCTATGATGTGGCGCTCCGGCGGGTCGGCTTTGCTGGACCGGAACGGATGGACATTCATTCGGGGCATTCGGAGTCTCCCGCAGAAGAGACGGAACCCGAGTGAGCGCTCCATAAGGATGCCGCCGGGGAGGAGAGCTTTCGTGCCGGGATTGGTTGGCGACGCTTCAGCCACCGGGGTGGACCTGTCCCGGCATGATTCGCACCCCCCGAGGGAACATCCAAAGAAAAAATGCAGCCGGGAGACGAACAAAGGTGGGGCCGGGACCTTTGAACATCGAGCAACCGGCTGCGAGGCTAATCAAACCGACCGTCACTGATGTGACAAGCCCGATTTGTCCGTGCGGTTTGATTTCTTGAGAATCAAAAAGTGCTGCGTCCGGTTACCAATTTTTTATCGTCTCAGTGGGGATTCCCCCGGTTTTTTGAAGTGATTGCAATGTCCGAGGGTTGTGAGGGAGCCTCCAGCGGTCCTGAATCCCCCCTATCCCGGGCACCAGCCCGGCGGAGCCGGTCGTTGATCGCCCGCCCCAGGCCTGTCTCTGGAACCTGTTCTGCCAGAATGAGTTCCGTCTGTGCGGCATCCAATTCGCGGAGGCTGGCAAACAGCCGGGCGGCGGCCGTCCGGAGGTCTGCCTCCGGTGACAGAATGTGGGTGATAATTTGTAAATCTGGACTGTTGATCGCTGCTGGCGGGGGCTCTTGCCAACACAGCAGACCGAGGCGACTGCTGGGGCTGCGGGGGTGCCAGGCCTGAACCCGCGAGTTCAATTCGGAGGAGGCGACCACTTCGAGGGGGGTTCGCGGCGCGTAGTGCTGCAGGAGTTGCCCGGGAGCGACCTGAGGGGCGGTCTGGGAAGGAACTGCCAGACTGGGGAGCCAGGTCACGTGGGGAAACGCCACGGTGATCTCTTCGACGGTCGTCCCTCCCGGCCGCAGCAATCGTAACCCCTCGGGATCAATCTGGACAATTGTTGATTCCACGCCGACCGAGCACGGACCTCCATCGAGGACGAAGTCGATCACGTCGGCCAGTTGGTCACAGACATGCTGTGCGGTTGTGGGGCTGATCCGGCCAAACGGATTGGCGCTGGGGGCGGCGAGAGGTGACCCGACCTGTGCGATCACCTGGCGGGCCAGCGGGTGCGCCGGAACGCGGACGGCGACCGAGTCGAGCCCCGAGGTGACCAGGTCGGGCACGGCCGCTTGCCGGGGGAGCACCAGGGTGAGTGGGCCGGGCCAGAACGTTTCGGCCAATTGTCGTGCCAGGGGAGAGATCTCGCGGGCCACCCGGGGGAGCCAGTCGAGATCTGGCAGATGCACGATCAAGGGGTCAAAAGCGGGGCGCTGCTTGGCCTCGAAGATGCGTGCTACTGCCCGGGGCTGGAAGGCGTCTGCCGCCAGACCGTAGACGGTTTCTGTGGGCAGGCCCCCAATCCCTCCCTGCTGCAGGATCTGCACGGCCCGCCGCACATCATCGGGGCGGTTCCCATCGAGCAGCAGGGCCCGCGGGGCGAGGGTCGGTTCGGGCATGTGCGGTGCCTGGAGCGTGTTGCCGAAGAGATGGGGCCGGGGAGATGGGGCCGGAGGGATTGGGCCGGAGGGATTGGGCTGGAGACGTTGGGCCGGAGACGTTGGGGCCGACCACCGCGGGTCAGGCGGTGGTCTTGCCGGCTCCCAGTTCGTGGACCATCTGCACCAGGGCTTTCACATGCTGGTGCGGAACATCGGGGGTCACGCCGTGCCCCAGATTGAAGATATGACCGGGGCGTCCGTCCGCGGCCAGCAAGACATCCTGGGCCCGGCGGCGGATCGTGGCGAGGTCGGCATAGAGGACGATGGGGTCGAGGTTCCCCTGCACGCCGCGGGTGGGGCCGACTGCGGCCCAGCCGGTCTTGAGGTCGACCCGCCAGTCGAGACCAATCACATCGCCGCCGGCATCGCGGCAGAGGGGGAGCAGGGCGGGGTTGCCGGTGAGGAAGTTGATGACCGGCACCTCGGGGGGGACCGCCTGGATCACCTGGCGGGTGTAGGGGAGCACATATTCGCGGTAGTCGGCCGGAGAGAGACAGCCGGCCCAACTGTCGAACAACTGGATCACCTGGCAGCCTGCCGCAACCTGCGCCTGCAGGTAACGCCCGAGGCTGCCGGCGAGGCGCTGCATCAGCGTGCGCCAGGCTCCCGGGTCGGTGTACATGAGGGTCTTGGTGCGAATGTAGTTTTTCGAGCCCCCTCCTTCGATCACATACGAGGCCAGGGTGAAGGGGGCCCCGGCGAATCCGATGAGAGGGATGTTGCTGGGGAGTTCGCGGCGGATGATCCGGACGGCATCGTAGACATAGCTGAGGGAATCGACCGTTTCGAGTTCCCGCACCCGGTCGACTTCACTGGCGGTCTTGACCGGATTGTGAATGACCGGTCCCTCTCCGGCGGCGTATTCGAGATCCAGCCCCATCGGTTCCAGGATGGGGAGCAGGTCGGCGAACAGGATCGCCGCGTCGACTCCCAACACGCGCTGGGCGGTCAGTGTGACCTCGGCGGCGAGCTCGGGAGTCTTGCACAACTCGATGAACTTCACCTTGCTGCGGACCGCCATGTACTCGGGCAGATAGCGCCCCGCCTGCCGCATGATCCAGACCGGGGTGGTGTCGACCGGTTCCTGGCGGCAGGCTTTGAAAAATCGGCTGTTTCGCAGTTCGGGAGTGAGGGGCATGCGGAGCAGAAGGGGGAGGGATGGGCGAACAACGGCAAACCGCATTCTCTCGCGAGGCGGGGCTGCCAGCAATGCCAGGGGGCGGGCGGGGGAAAGTGGTCCGTGGTGCCTCGACGGATTGTCGGCGGGAGGGCCGCCTCTCAAACCTGGGCCGGGGAGGGAGATTCCGACTCTTCGGGGGGATCGCCGGGGGGGAGAAATTCGGGGGGCAGGTACGGACGGGCCCAGCCGAAAAACGGACCGAGCAAAAACGGAACCTTGAAGCACAGCACCACCAGCATCGCACCAAAAACAAGTCTCGGAATGATCAACAGCGCGCTGACGGCGAGCAGCGAGAACAGCCAGAAGAGGAAGGGAAAAAACAGCAGACCCGCGAAACCAATCCAGGCGTCATGTCTCTGGAAGGCCGGCATGATCTGGAAGGCCAGCAGACCGACGGTCAGGCAGACGCCCACCACCGCCAGCACCCCAGGATGGAACCAGACCCGTTTGACCGGCCGGAAGAAACGATTCGACAACGTGGAGAACAACCGGCTCCAGCAGGCATTCCACATGACAGGTTCCTGATGGGACGAAGGGGTCAGACAGCGGCGCAAGCACACCGCTGCATGCCCTGCGAAGGACCGCGCGGGGATCCGTAAGGCTGGTGGTACCGGGTGGGATCGGTGTCCCACAGGGCTCTGAAACCCGCCGTCGGCGAAACCTGCCGATGGTGGGATCAGATGATCTGATCGATCGGATCGACCGGCTCGACGCCGACCAGCTTTTGATCGAGCCCGTTGAACAGGTAGCTGAGACCGTTGGGATCGAGCCCCATCTGCGTGAGGACCGTGGCGTGCAGGTTCTTGACGTGGAAGCGGTTCTCGACGGCGGTGCTCCCCAGTTCGTCGGTCGCACCCACGCTGACTCCCCCCTTGATTCCACCCCCGGCCGCCCACATGGTGAAGCCGTACGAGTTGTGATCGCGGCCGGTTCCCTGGGCATACTCGGCGGTGGGCTGGCGGCCGAACTCGCCCCCCCAGACCACGATGGTCGAATCGAGCAGACCTCGCTCTTTGAGGTCCTGCAGCAGACCGGCGATGGGCTTGTCGGTGTTGCCGGCATGCTTCGTGTGGTTCGAGACCATGTCGCTGTGGGCGTCCCAGTTGTCGTCATTGTGGGCGCCCCCCGAGTAGATCTGGATGAAGCGCACGCCGCGCTCGACCAGGCGGCGGGCCAGCAGGCATTTGCGGCCGAAGTCTTCGGTGCGCGAGCCATCGATGCCGTACAGATCGAGGGTGGCCTGGGTTTCCTGGGCGAAATCGACCGCCTCGGGAGCATGCTGCTGCATGTTGAAGGCGAGTTCGTAACTGGCGATGCGGGCCGAGAGCTCGGTGTTGTCGCGGCGGGTCGCCAGGTGCTCTTCGTTCTTCTGCCGCAGTTGGTCGAGCAACAGCCGCTGCATCTCGCGCGAGGTTCCCTCGGGGCGGGCCAGGTTGTGAATCGGTACTCCGCTGGCGCGGATCACGGTTCCCTGGTAGGCGGCGGGCATGTAGCCGCTCGACCAGTTTTTGGGACCGCTGATGGGCCCGCCGGTCTTGTCGAGCATCACCACGTAGCCCGGCAGGTTCTGGTTCTCGCTCCCGAGGCCATAGGTGATCCATGAGCCGAGGCTGGGATGCCCCGAGAGGATGCGGCCCGAGTTCATCATCAGCATGGCCGAGCCGTGGATGGGGCTTTCGGCATACATCGAGTGGATGAACGCCATGTCGTCAACGCGGGTCGCCAGGTGGGGGAAGAGGTCCGAGACCCATTTGCCGCACTGGCCGTACTGCTGGAACTTCCACTTCGGTCCCACCGCCCGCCCCTGGTTCCGGTGCCCGCCGCGGCCGAAGGTTTTGACGGGAATGGTCTGCCCGTCGAGGTCGTACATCTTCGGCTTGTAGTCGAAGGTTTCGATATGGCTGGGGCCGCCGTACATGAACAGGAAGATGACCGCCTTGGCGGGGGCGTCGAAATGCGGCTGTTTGGGTGTCATGGGGCCGCGGAAGGCGGGGGCCGGGGGGACCTCGGCGGCCTGCAGCCGGGGCCAGCCATCCTGCGAGAAGAGTCCGGTCAGGGCCACCGATCCAAACCCGGCACCCGCTTCCCAGACAAACTCCCGGCGGGTGCGACGGCAAAACTGGCGCGAGTCAGACATGGAGGGTCACTTTCAGCAAGGCATTTGCGGCCCAGGAAGGGCCGGGGAATGTTCGAAGAGGCCCCGCGGGGGGGGCACGTTCAGTCGAGATAAATGAACTCGTTGCTTCCCAGGAGGACCAGGCACCAGGTCCGCAGGGCGGCGTCGGGGGTCTGTTGCTGTTCGGTGACCAGCCGCTCGATGAACTGCCGGTCGCGCGCGATCTCAGCGGCGGACGGATTCCGCCCCGACACCAACCGGATCCCTCCCGCAATCTGCGCGGCGAGGTCATCGGGATGTTCGGCCCGCAACCGCCGGGCGAACCGTTCCGCCTGCAGATTGGTGAACTCGCCATTGAGCATTCCCAGCGCCTGCGTGGGGACCGTGGTCGTATACCGCTGGGGACAGCTCGAGTCGGTGTCGGCCAGATCGTACTGCGAGAGAATGGGAACAATCAGCGAACGCTTGAGATGCACGTAGACACTGCGGCGATTGGCCTCTTCGGGGGGGGACTTGCCCCACCCGCTGCCGGGGACCGACTGCCCCGCGAGCACTTCGGGGGGAATGACGGGGTAAACCCCCGGGCCGCCCGCCTTGAGCTGCAGGTCTCCCGAAACCGCGAGAATCGAATCGCGCACTTCTTCGGCCGACAGCCGTCGCATGTTGAACCGCCAGAACAGATTGTTGGCGGCATCGCGGGCCAGGCCCTCGGGGGAACCCTGCGACGACAGGCGATAGGCGTTCGAAGAACAGATCAGCCGGTGCATCTCCTTGATCTTCCAGCCCCCCTCGACAAACCGGCGGGCCAGCCAGTCGAGCAGTTCGGGATGGGTGGGAGCTTCTCCCAGGCGGCCAAAGTCATTCGCCGTGGGAACAATGCCCCGTCCAAAGTGATGCTGCCAGAGCCGGTTGACCATCACCCGGGGGGTGAGGGGGTTGTCGGGATGGGTGATCCAGCGGGCCAGGGCGAGCCGTTTGCCCGAACTGTTCCGCTGGGGGCGGTCCTCAATGGGGAACGGGGCGGGGCCGCACGCGACCCCCGGGGGATGCGGTTCAACCTTGTCTCCCTGCGCCTGGGGGTTGCCCCGCAACAGGATGTGGGTCGGTTCGCGGCCCCGTTCTTCAACGCACATCACTTCAATGCCCGGCTCGGGGAGCTTCTGCTCGCGCAGGGCAGCCAGTTCCTGGGAGAGCCGGGTCCATTCCGGGGCACGGTCCCCCAGCAGGGTGGCCCCGAACTGGGTGAACAGACTGTCGAGCACGGCGTCGGCCGGAGCCTCCACCAGCCCGACGTCGATGTACTGTCCTCCGCCCGTCTGGTGGCAGTGGACCGCGAGGATGTTGTCCTGGTCCTTCAGCAGGGCGTTCGTCTCGAGGGGCAAGACCACCTGCTGATACGCCGTCACAAACCCCGCGGCACGGTGGATCAACTGGCCGTTCAGGTAGACCTCGGCCTCTTCATCGTGGTGCAGATTGAGGGCGAGGCGGGCCGGCCGCAGCGGGGCGGCGAATGTCTTCCGCAGCCACAGATCGCTGGTTTTCCACTCGGTCCGGACGACGGCGCCCGGGGTGCCGTTCTGGCCGAAGCCCCCCGCCCCCTTCTTCCAGTCGGCGGCTTCGAACGCCGGCTGTTGCCAGCCGTCGGCCGGGGTCTGGGTGGTGTAGAGCCATTCCTGTCCGGCGGCCCGCGAATCGGCCACCAGCACGCCGGTCCCCGCTTCGCTGAGGCTGCGTTCCGTCACCTGGGGGCCCGACCAGGAGAGTTGCAGCACCGGCTGGGCCACGGTGTTGAAGTACTCAACGCGAAAGGGGAGCGAACCGGCGGCGAGGCGGACCTTGGCCTCTCCCTTGTGTTTCCCCTTGCCGCGACGTTCAAACACCGGCTTGCCGTCGACCAGCAGGCGGATTCCTTCGGTGGCCTGCACGCGGAAGCGGTACTCGCCTGCTTCCGGCACGGTGAGCCGTCCTTCGTAGACAATGCCAATGGACTCGGCGCGCGAAGCGACGGCCAGAGTGACATACCCGGAGGGGAGGGCTCCCTCCTCCTCGAATTTGAGCCCGTCGAAGTCGGGCAGCCGGTCCCAGGTGTCCCGATAGAAGCGGTAACGCAGGTCGGTCAGGTCGGCCCCCGGGGGGAGCACATCGAGACCCTTGGTTTCGCGCAGGGCACGGGCGAAGTCTCCCTTGAGTCCCTGCAGCCGGCGATAGACCTCGTGTTCCTTGCGGCGATGTGCCGTCTGGAGGGCGGCCTGCTCGCGCTGGTCGACATCGTACGCCACCCGCCGGAGATTGCCGACGTTCATGTCGCTGATGTCGCGGAAATAGGCCAGCAGGCTGTAGTAGTCGCGGGCGGGCAGGGGATCTTTCTTGTGGTCGTGGCAACGGGCACAGCCGATGGACATGCCCAGCATCACCTGCCCCGTCGTCGAGACAATGCCGTCGAAGATGTCGTATTTGGCCAGCGGGCGATCGGCCGGTTCGTCGTCCCAGATTCCCAGCCGGTAGTACCCGGTGGCGATCATCGATTCGGTCGTGACCTCATCGAGTTCATCACCGGCCAGTTGCTCCAGCAGGAACCGGTCGTAGGGTTTGTTCGAATTGAACGCCTGGATGACGTAGTCGCGGTAGCGCCAGGCGAACGGCTTGGCCGAGTCGCGCTCGTAGCCGTGGGTTTCGGCGAACCGCACGAGATCAAGCCAGTGCCGTCCCCAGCGTTCCCCATATTGGGGCGAATCGAGCAGCCGCGTGAGCAGGCGCTGGTAGGCCTCTTCAGGATCGGGGCCGGCCGAATCGGCTACGAACTGCTCGATTTCAGCGGGGGTGGGGGGCAGACCGGTGAGGTCATACGTCAGCCGGCGGATGAGGGCGGTGGCGTCGGCGGGGGGGTTGTGTGGAATTCCCGCCTGTTCGAGGGGAGCCAGGAGGAAGGCATCGATGGGGTTGCGGATCCAACCCGACTCGCGCACCGCCGGGGGGGTGGGATCGGCGACAGGGCGGTAGGCCCAGTACTGGCGGGCTTCTTCCAGCGAGGGGTGGGAGACTGGTTCGGACTTCTCCTCGGGTTGACCGAGATGTTCCGCCGAAACGGGCAGCCCTTCCTTGACCCATTGAGTGAGGGTCTCGATTTCTGTTGCAGGAATCTGGCCGCTGGGGGGCATTTGGGGCCCCTGGTAGTTGATGGCCTTCAGGAGCAGGCTGTCGGCCGGTTTGTCGAGTGAGACCGCCGCCCCCTGGTCCCCCCCCTGCAGCACTCCGGCCCGCGTGGTGAGCCGCAGCGCACCCCGCAGACGTTCCTCGGCACCGTGGCACTTGAAGCAGCGGTTCTTGAGGATGGGCAGCACCTGCTGCTCGAAGAACTCGACCTGCTCGGCGTTGAATTCCGGAGTGTCGGTCTTCTGGTCGGGGTTGGCCCAGAGTGGGGCGGGGAGTGTCAGGATCCCGGCAATCACCACCCAGAGCGTCGATAGCAGGCACGACAGGCGAAATGCGTCGGTGGCGGGAACGAGGTGTCGCAACCGTGGGGAGACCGGAGCCATGGGAGGGGGTCGGCGAGGGGAGATGCGGATGAGACTCTTATTCTATCCCCTGCCGGTGGGGCGGTCACCCGAGCCAGTGAAGCGTTTGTGTGTACGGATCTTCACTTTTTGGTTGTTGCGTGGCAAAGACGGGGTCGGTTTTTTTTGGGGGGGGGCTGTCCGCTTCAGGGAGGGGTGTGCTGCCAGAGGGGGGAAGGGCCCCAGATTGTTCTGGAGTGGGTGGCTTTCTTGATGGAAGGGCCACCCATTGAGGAAAATGAGACGGTCGAAACGATTTTCCGCCGAATCCCAGACAAAAAGTTGCCCGGCGGGTGTTGGTGCGAGGTCTGGGGGTGTGTCGAACGGGTTCCGGAGGAAGGGAGGGGGATTGGCCCCTTTGGTCCCCTCCCGGGGTGTGCCAGGGCCGGCGGGCCAGTTGAGGCCCGGAATGTTTTTTCCCTGGAATTCCCGAGGGGAAATTCCCTCCGACGGGGGCCAGTGAGGGCTGTGTCAGGGTGGCACCGGCTGTGCAGGGGATGCGCAGTCTGTTCCAACAAGGGCACCCTGGGAAACTGTGCCTGGCCCGGGAAAGAATCCGGCACAATGCCTGTCCCCTATCGGTACTGTGTGGGACGAACTTCCGGGAATTGCGGAATCGGACTGTGGCGGAGACTGGACGGAGTGCTTCATGGAACGTAAGATCTGCGAAGTCGGTCTGCCGCCTGTTTCTCGCGAGGATCCTGGCGACATGCATGTGCCCGATGACCTCCCGGTAAAGAGGGGTGTTCTCCGGCGCATCCTGACTTTTCGCAGTGCTTCTCACCCTGAGTCCAGACGGTCTGCACGCCGCGAAGTTCCCGGTTTTCCGTCTGGCAAGTCTCCTCTGAAAGAGTGCAACTTTAATGGCGATTTCTCCCCCTCCCTCAATCCTTCCCGCCTCGGCCTCTCCGCGTGAGATTCAGCGTCGGTCGAACGGGATTGCGTCGCGGGAACAGATTCTGGATGCCACCTCGCAGTTGGCGGGTGAGCTCGGTTACGACGGGACCAGCATCTCGCTGGTGAGTGAGCGGTCAGGACTGCCCGCCAGCTCGATTTACTGGCACTTCAAGAGCAAGGATCTGCTGATCGCCGCGGTCATCGAGCGGAGCTTCATCCGCTTCCGCGAGAAGCTGCTCCCCCTGCCCAGCCCCACCGGCAATGCCCTGAACGACCTGCAGAAGGCGTTTCACAAGATTACCGAGGCGTGGTCGTCGGACGCCGACTTCCTGCGGCTGGGCACCATGCTGGTGCTCGACCGGCGCGAGGACGAACTCACGGCCCGCACCGGCTACGTGGCGATCCGCAAGCACGCCCAGGAGATCTTCGCCCAGTTGTGGAAGTCGGTCATGCCCAGCCTGAGCCCCGCTTCCGTCCGGAAGATGGCCACCCTGACCATGGCCACCTGCGACGGGCTGTTCGTGGCCCAGGAAGTCGAGGGGGGTGATCTCGCGAAATTGATGGACACGGCCCTCGTCGGGCTCGTGGCCTCCGCGAAGGCCCTGCAGGCGGGCAAGGATGTGCCCGCCAAGAAGAAGAAATAGAGTCAGACCTCCCGTGGCGGCACCACGCGCCGAGACGCACCGGGGGAGGCTTGATGGACTGGGGGATGTCGATCAAGCGTCTGTACGGCGTGACTGTCGGAATCAGGGTTTTTGGGTGATTCCCTGAGATGACATTCTCGTCTCGTTGAGTCCCGTTCGCTGAACGGAGTCTCCTGGAAGACAACCACCTCTGGGCGCTGGCCCAGAGGTGGTTTTTGTTTGCGCTGGTGACGGATCGCGATGGTCGTGATTTCCACAACCGTGGGGTGGCGATCCGGGAACGCAGGTTTCGCTCTGAACACTCCCCTGTTCAGTTCAGAGAATCCCTGAATCTGAGGGACTTCGGTGAGGCGGAGGCGGCGCACCGGGGGGCCGAAGTTTGGGGCCCCCCCTGTGACCGATTCCGACTCAGCGCAGGGTTTCCAGCAGCTTCATGCGCATCGCCCGCAGCGCCGGCAGCAGGCCGCCGATCAGCCCCATCAACAGCGAGAGCAGCAGACCCGTCGCCAGCACCTCTTGCGAGACGACGAACTGCAACACCACCGTCTTGGCGGCCCCCTGGCCTCCCACGGTGCTCTTGGCCGTGAGGCCGTCGAGCAGCAGCCCCAGCGCACAGCCCAGCAGGCCACCCAACAGGGACAAAACCAGCGATTCCAGCAGGAACGACATCAGCACGTCCCGCCGGGAATAGCCCAGCATCCGCAGCACACCAATGTCTTTGATCCGCTGGCTGATCGCGGCAAACATCGTGTTCATCACGCCGAAGACTCCCCCCAGCGCCACGAACATCACCACGATCCAGACGGCATACAGCAAGGTCCGGCTTGTTTCCGACAGGGTCAGAAAGTAGTCCTGCTCGGTCATCGCATTGAGGGCAACTTCCTTGGAGTCCTTGAGGTTCTTCGCCAGGGTCGCCGCCTGGTTCACGTCGGCTGCGCGGATCACGAACGAGGAATAGCTCGATTCCTTGCCGAAGCCCTCACCGACGATCTGCCGCTTGGCCCAGACCTCGGAGTCGAAGGTGGACCCGGTCGAGTCGAGAATGCCCACCACTTTCCAGGTGCGGTCGGCCATCTCGAACAGCTCTCCCACTCCCAGCGGCTGCCCGCCAGGGCGATCTTTCCCCAGTTCTCCCGCAATGCCATTCCCCAGCACGCACTGACGGACCACCTGGGGCTGCCCCTCGGCACCACCCGCCGCCTCTTCCACCCCGGCCTCCGAGAACCACTGCCCCCCCTCTTTGAGTTTCAGGCCATGGACGAAGCCCGCGAGTTGCGGGTCTTCAATGCCCCGCAGTTGCACGAATTGGCGTCGGGAGGGAGCCCCTTTGGGAGTGGGAATCTCCCGGTTGACGATGACGAAGACCTCCTTGCTGACAATGCGCTGACCCGATTCGTCGGAGGCGATTCCCTCCATCCGTTCGACATTGGAGACTTCGGTCAGGGCCAGGTTGCTGAAGCCTTCGTCATTGGCACCGCTCGAGAAGACCACCACGTTCCCCGGCTGGCCGCTGTTGTTGGTGAGTGCTTCGAGGCCATTCACAAAGGCCAGCATGCCCACCAGCAGCAGCACGACCACGAAAAACGCCACCAGCATCAGCAGTGTGGTGGTCCAGCGGACCATGAGGTTGCGCAGGTTGTAGGCCAGCGGCACCTTACCCACGAAGGCCAGGCACAGGATCAGCAGGACCAACGCCCCCAGGCCGCCAAACAGCAGGGGGTGCTGGGGAATCCGGGAGGGATCAAACCGCCGGACCACGGCGAGCAGCGGAGCGACACCGGTCGACAGCAGCAGAGGAAGTGCGGGCATGGCTCAGGTGACCTTCGAGAAGACATCGGCCACGCGGACCGAGCGGGCGGACCAGGCGGGGATGAGGCTGCCCAGCAGGGCCGTTCCGGCACCGATCAGGAACCCCAGCAAGATGGCCCCCTGAGGAATGAAAAACCGCTGGAACCAGGCGATCGGCAGGGCAATGCCCCCCAGCACCTTGTTGAACAGCAGGTAGGAACCGGCCGAACTGAGCACCCCGGCCAGAATGCCAATCAGCAGCGCTTCGCCCAGCACCAGGAACATGATGTGGCCGGGACGGAACCCCAGCACCTTCAGCACGGCAATTTCCTGGCGGCGTTCACGCACCCCGATGCTGATCGCCACCGCAATCACCAGCGCGAGAGTAATTACAATCGCGGGAATGAGAATGAACTTCATTCCCCAGAAGATGTCCTTCCACCCCTCGAGAAACGTCGACACGGCGGAACTGGCCGATTCGCAACGGACCGCCGGCGATGTGTACAGAGGCGAGTTGGCGATCTGGGCCGAGAGCCGTTCGTAGTCGGTCTTGTTCTTCACCTTGAGCATGACGAAGGCGATCGGGTCGTCGGCGTTGGCGAGTTTCTTCTTGTTCTTCGCCTCGAATTCGTCAATTCCCTGCAGCAGGTAATCGAGGTTCATCAGCGAGGTCTGGCCATATCGCTGGGCCGCCTCGGGGAACGTGTCAACAATCTCAAACTCGAGATTGAGGTCCTTGAAGATCAGGCCATTGAGGGTGAAGCGTTCCCCCACCTTCTTGTTCATGGTCTTGAGCTGTTCAGGACCGATGATGACGGCGTTGGCCTGCCGTTTCATCTTGGCGATGCCCGCCTGCAGGCGGGCCATGTCGGCCGGTCCCAGCTGGTCGAGATCGTCCAGCATCGTGGGAGCCTTTTCGGGCTCGCAGGCGCTGTGGCACAGGAAGTGCTCGCGCGACATCTTCGAGGGGTCGAGGGTGCCACCGGAGAAGGCCCAGGTCATGTAGTCGACCGGTTTGACGTCGTCGGGTGCGCGGGCGGCTCCCTCCTGCAATGAGGCGCGATACGCCCGGGGCAGGCGGCTGGGGGCCTTGTTCTTCTCGGTCACCAGCACCTTGAAGTCATTCGACTTCTCGGCGGTCTGACTGTTGATGAAGTCGAGAACCGACCAGACCATCGTCACCACGAAGACCAGCGCCATGGTCCCGAGGGCGGTGAGAATGGTCCGCAGCAGATTTCGCCGCAGGTTCTTGAAGATCAGGCCGACAAAATGAAACATCGGTATTGCTCCCGGGAAGTCCAGGGGATGGCAGAAAAGAGGGGCCGCTCCAGGCGACGGTGTGCTTCCGGACCGCTCAGGCCGAGTGGGCCTGCCGGATCTGCTCGTGCACCAGCCGCCCCTTTTCGAGATGCAGCGTCCGCTCGGCCCGTTCAGCCGCCTTGGGATCGTGCGTGACCATGATGATGGTCTTGTCGAGTTCCTTCTGCAGGACACCCAGCAGATTCAGAATCTCCTCGGCTGATTTCGAATCGAGGTCGCCGGTGGGCTCGTCGGCGACGATCAGCGTGGGATCGGTGGCGATGGCCCGGGCAATGCCCACCCGCTGCTGCTGTCCGCCGGACAACTGTCCGGGACGGTGATTCAACCGGCCCGACAGGCCAACCAGTTCCAGGGCGGTCAGCACCTGCTCCTTCCGCTGGGCGCCGGTCATGGGCAACAGCAGCAGTGGCAGCTCGACGTTTTCGTACGCCGTCAGCACCGGCAGCAGATGATAGAACTGGAAAATGAACCCCACATTGCGGGTTCGCCAGGTGGCCAGTTGGGCCTCGCTCATGTTGGAGATGAGCTGATCAGCCACCTCGACCCGCCCCTCGCTGGGAGTGTCGAGGCCGGCAATCAGGTTCAGCAGGGTCGTCTTGCCCGAGCCCGAAGGCCCCATCAGCGCCAGAAACTCTCCCTGGGGTACATCCAGGTTGAGATCCTGCAGCACATCCACCCGCTCCGAGCCGCGGGAAAAGTACTTGTGCACTCCCCGCACCCGCACAATCACTTCACGTTCACTCATGCTTCAACACCGAATTGTTCAGGGACAGAGAGGGAGCAGTTTCAAAGGCAGGGGGCGGTGCGGCGGAATTCCAGGGGGAACACTCGCTGTCGGTTGTTGATCCTCCCGGCGTTCCCGCGGCACAGGAACCGGATTCTGTCGATTGGCAACCCTCGGCGACCGGATCGTCGGCCGAGAGATTCCTCAGAATCTGGTCACTGATTCGTTTCAAAGTCGCCACATCATTGGCCGACAGCCCCTGCTGGGCCCGTGCGCGAACCCGGTGGGCACAGGCCACCATGCGGTTCCACACGGCCGACGCCTGCCGGGTGGGAGCGATCCGCTTCTTCCGGCGATCTTCGGGGCAGCCGGTCCGTTCCAGCCAACCGTCCCGCTCCATCCGCTCGAGCACCCCCACCAGCGTGGGGGCTTCGATCCCCAGTCGGTTGGCGATCTCGGTCTGCGTGGTGTCTCCGAACGCCAGACACACCAACACCTCCCATTGGCGGTAGGTAATCCCTTCCCGTGCCAATTCGAGATTCATCTCCCGGCGAAGCGCGTGCGCCATCCCGCACACCCAAAAGCCGAGGCTTTGATCGAAATCGTACTGCAACACGGAGGGAATCGCCCCACGGGGGACCGGGAAATGCAAAATGCTTTGCACGCTAACGATCATAGCCGGTGGGACGTGGGGAACAAGGGGCGAGGGTACTCCGCGGGTGGGGTGACTGCGGGGCGGCCGGCAGAAGGGGAACCGGGCAGCCGCAGGACCGCGAGGTGGCCTCCGGCAACGAGTGTCACATTCCTCCCAACCGGCAATTCCGGCGGGGAGCCGGGTGGCAGAATCCCGTGGTGGGGTGAGCCCCCCCGGGAAACGCGATATGATGCATTCCCCAGTCCCCGGACCAATTCGTCCCGGGGCCATCACGTTTGGTTCTGCACCCTCCCGGCTTTCATGTCCCTGCCTCGCGCCGTTGCTCCCCAGTCCGCGTTTCATACCGAGTTGTCGCGTCGGATCCTGATCCTGGATGGGGCCATGGGGACGATGATCCAGCGGTACAGGCTGGGTGATGCCGATTACCGCGGCTCACGGTTCGCCTCGCACCCCAATGATCTGAAGGGGCTGGGAGATCTGCTCTGCCTGACGCAGCCGCAGATCATTGAAGAGATCCACGCGCAGTACTTTGCTGCCGGGGCCGACATTGTCGAGACGAATACCTTCAACGCCCAGTCGATCTCGCTCGAACGGTACGGGCTGCAGCCCCTGGCGTTTGAACTGAACGAGGCGGCCGCGCAGATTGCCCGGCGGGCCGCCGACCGGGCGACCGAGCTGACCCCCAACCGGCCGCGGTTCGTCGCGGGAAGTATCGGTCCGACCGACAAGACAACATCCTTCCTGACCGACGCCAGCAATCCCGACGCCAAGCGGACCACCTTCGACGAACTGGTCGAGGCCTATGCCGAACAGGTCCGCGGGTTGCTCGCGGGGGGGGTCGACCTGCTGCTGGTCGAGACGATCTTCGATCCGCTGAATGCCAAGGCGGCGTTCTTCGCGATCCAGAAACTGTTCGACGAAGAACAGGCCCGCCGGGTCCCGATCATGGCTTCGGTCACCTTCATCCAGGAGAAGGGGAACCGCGGCTTCACCGGTCAAACCGTGGAAGCGTTCTGGAACTCGATCTCGCATGTGCCCTTGGTCAGCGTGGGGATGAACTGCGCCCTCGGTCCCAAGGAGATGCGGCCGCTGCTGGAGGAACTGTCGCGGATCGCCCCCATCGGTGTCTCGGCCCATCCCAACGCGGGGTTGCCCAATCCGCTGTTGCCCACCGGGTTTCCCGAGACTCCCGAAAGCCTGGCTCCGCAGTTGCGCGACTGGGCCGAGCAGGGCTTTTTGAACATCGTGGGGGGCTGCTGCGGCACCACTCCCGACCACATCCGCGAGATTGCCCGGGCGGTCGAAGGAGTGGCCCCGCGGACCATTCCCCAGGTCGAGCCGTACACCCGCCTCAGCGGTCTGGATGCCTTCACGATCCGTCCCGAGACGAACTTCGTGATGATCGGCGAGCGGACCAACGTGACGGGTTCGAAGAAATTCGCCCGGCTGGTTCTGTCGGGAGATTACGAGTCGGCGGTGGCGGTGGCCCGCGAGCAGGTCACCAACGGCGCGAACATCCTCGACATCAACATGGACGAGGCGCTGCTCGACGGCGAGCAGGCGATGACGCGCTTCGTGCAGATGCTGGGGGGCGAGGCCGAGGTGGCCGCGATTCCCTTCATGATCGACAGTTCGAAGTGGTCGGTCATCGAGGCGGGACTCAAGTGCCTGCAGGGGAAGGGGGTGGTCAACTCGATCAGCCTCAAGGAGGGGGAGGAGAAATTCCTCGAGCAGGCCCGCCTGGTCCGCCGGTATGGGGCCGCGGTGGTGGTGATGGCCTTCGACGAGGTGGGCCAGGCGACATCGGTCGAGGGGCGGGTCGAAATCGCCCGCCGCGCCTACCGGCTGCTGACCGAACAGGTCGGGTTTCCTCCGGAAGGCATCTTCTTCGACCCCAACATCCTCACCATCGCCACGGGAATCGAAGAGCACAATCCGTACGCGGTGAACTTCTTCGAGGCGACCCGGCAGATCAAGCAGGTCTGCCCCCGCATGAAAATCTCGGGGGGGGTCAGCAACGTGTCGTTCTCGCTGCGCGGGAACGACGTGGTGCGCGAGGCGATCAACTCGGTCTTCCTGTATCATGCCATCAAGTCCGGGCTCGACATGGGCATCGTCAATCCCGGGCAACTGGCGGTGTACGAGGAAATTGAGCCCGAGCTGCTGCAGCATGTCGAAGACGTGGTGCTGAACCGCCGGCCCGACGCCACCGAGCGGCTGGTTGACTTCTCGGCCCGGGTCAAGAAGAAGGATCGCGGCCCCCAGCAGGAAGAGGCCTGGCGGCAGGGAACGGTCGAAGAACGGCTGGCCCACGCCCTGATGAAGGGGGTCACCGACTTCATCGATGTCGACACCGAAGAGGCCCGTCTCAAGTACGGGAAGCCCCTGGCGGTGATCCAGGGCCCCCTCATGGATGGCATGAACATCGTGGGTGACCTGTTTGGCGCCGGGAAGATGTTCCTGCCCCAGGTGGTCAAGAGCGCCCGCGTCATGAAGAAGGCGGTCGCCTGGCTGCTGCCTTACATGGAGGCCGAGAAGGCCCTCTCGGGCGAGGCCCAGGGAGCCCGCGCCAAGGTGCTGCTGGCCACCGTCAAGGGGGATGTGCATGACATCGGCAAGAACATCGTCGGGGTGGTGCTGGCCTGCAACAACTACGAGGTGATCGATCTGGGGGTGATGATTCCCTGCGATCAGATCCTCAACGCGGCCCGCGAGCACCAGGTCGACCTGGTCGGGCTGAGCGGGCTGATCACCCCCTCGCTCGATGAGATGGTGCATGTGGCCCGCGAGATGCAGCGTGAGGGATTCACCATTCCCCTGCTGATTGGCGGCGCCACCACCAGCGCGAAACACACCGCCGTCCGCATCGCCCCCGCCTACCAGCAGCCGGTGGTGCATGTGCCCGACGCCTCGCAGTCGGTCACGGTGGTCGGCAACCTCACCGATGCCGGGCTCAAGAAGCCGTATCTGCAGCAGTTGCAGACGCTGCAGGAGCGGGACCGCAAGGCGTTCGCCGAACGGCAGCAGAAGTCGCTGCTTCCCTATGCCGAGGCGGTCCGCCGGCGGTTCGACGGGGGCTGGTCCTCGGTCGAGATCGCGGTTCCCGCCTTCGTGGGCCGGCGCGTGCTCGACAGCCTCCCCTTGGCCGAACTGGTCCCCTACATCGACTGGTCCCCCTTCTTCCAGGCGTGGGAGCTGCGCGGCTCCTATCCTCGCATTCTCGACGACGAGGTGGTGGGGGCCGAAGCCCGCAAGCTCTATGCCGACGCCCGCCGTCTGCTGGATGAAATCGTCCAGCAGGGGCTGCTGACCGCCCGTGGGGTGTATGGATTCTGGCCCGCCAACTCGGTGGGCGACGATGTCGTGGTCTACCAAGACGCCTCGCGCAGCGGCGAACTCTGCCGGTTCCACATGCTGCGGCAGCAGTGGGAACGCAAGGGGGTGCCGACGCAGCTGTCGCTGGCCGATTTCATCGCCCCGCTCGATTCGGGCCGGCTCGATTACCTGGGAGCGTTCGCCGTGACCACCGGCATAGGCATCGACCCCCTGGTGAAGAAGTTCGAAGCCGACCACGACGATTATCACTCGATCATGACCAAGGCGCTGGCCGACCGGCTGGCCGAGGCGTTCGCCGAGTACCTGCACGCCCAGGCCCGCCGCGACTGGGGCTACGGTGCCGCCGAGGCCCTGTCGAATGAGGAGTTGATCGACGAGAAGTACCGCGGCATTCGCCCCGCCCCCGGCTATCCCGCCTGCCCCGACCACACCGAGAAACGGACGTTGTTCGACCTGCTGCAGGCGGAACAGTCCACCGGGATCCACCTGACCGAATCGTTCGCGATGCATCCCGCGGCGTCGGTGTCGGGCTGGTACTTCGCGCACCCCCAAAGCAAGTACTTCGCCGTCGACCGCCTCACCCGCGACCAGGTCGAACAGTATGCCGAGCGCAAGGGGCTCGGCCTGCGGGAGTGCGAGAAATGGCTCGCCCCCAACCTCGGCTACGATCCGTAACCGAACCTTGCGCGAGCGGAAAGCACCGCGCCACGTGGCGCCATTCCCTCGCCTTTCGCTTCTGGTGTCACCCCTCCGTTCCGCGCGGAGTTGTCGTGGGGACACTCCACCGGGTGCGGATGATCGATTCGGGCCATGACACCGGTGGTGCGGACCTGGCCGTCCCGCCCCGGCGAATCGTCTCCGTTCGCAACAGGGCCGTTCAGATCGACTCGCCTGTCAGGTTCGCCAGGCGCCGTTCGCCGATCTCCCGCACGCGTTCATCCTCCCACACTTCGAGGGGGGTGTATCGCGGGTGCCGCGAGACGTGGTAGGGATCATTCGAGCGGGCGTTGTAGCAGCAGATGAAGGCCCACCGCGGATCGGGGCTTTTGTTCTGGTCGGAGCGGTGGATCAGGTTGCTGTGGAAGAAGATGGCGGAACCGGGCTCGAGGTCGCAGTACACCAGTTCGTGCCGGGCGAGAATGGCCTGCAGCCGGGCGGTATCGAAAATGCCCGTCTGGTCCCCCACCTTGCCATGCTCAAGCCGCCCCAGGCGATGCGATCCCCGGATCACCTGCAGACAGCCGTTTTCCCGGGTGGCCCGGTCGACGGCAATCAGGCAGCTGGCCAGTTGCGGGGCCAGACAGCCGTTGTGGTACCAATAGCCGTAGTCCTGGTGCCAGGCCCACGCCCCCCCCACCCGGGGCTCTTTGAGGATCAGCTTGTGATGCCAGTGATAGACTTCCTCCCCCAGCAGTTGTTGCATCGTTCCCACGATGCGGCGGCTGCGGACCATGGCCGAGTAGATGTCGTCGTGCAGCTCGTTCTCGACGTGCAGCCGGATGGCACCCCCCTCGCCATCCGCCCGGCTGGCTGCGGCGGCCGCCTGGTGATCGGCCCGGGCAATCTGGCTGAGCAGGGCGATCTCACGGGAATCGAACAGCCCCGGCACCACAAAAAAGCCGTCGTGGTGGAAGGCCGCCACCTGGGCGGCGCTCGGTTGAAAGCAGGTCATGCGTGGTCTCCAAGACATGCGGGGGAAGGCGACTGAGGCGATCGGAACGGGGGAGCCGGAGGTTCGCTGTTGTGCGGTCCCGCGCCTCTCCCGCCCCTCAGAACTCCAGAAAGTGCGACAGCAGGAACACCAGTCCCAGGCAGGCCATCAGAATATTGAGGACCAGAGCCGGTGAGATGAGTGGTGAATGATCGTAAACCCCCAGGCGGCGCATCGCCTGGCGATGCTGCCGGCTCGCGGTCAAAAGCGTGGCCACACCCAGCACCACCATCAACACGCCAATCGCGTTGGGGCCGAAGATGCGCAGTGGACGCCGCGCCTCCTCAGTCTCGTAGATGTGTTCGAAGAATTTCGACAGGGTGATTCCGAATGTCACCAGCGAAGCCCCCGTCCGCACCCAGGCCATCAAGGTGCGCTCATGCGCGAGGTAGGTGCGCTCGAGCGCCATCTGCTGCTGGTCCGGCAGCTGCGGAGCCGCCGTGGAGTCCTTCCCCGAATCGGCGGCGTCGGCGGGTGAATGCGTGGGCGCGGTCATTATCGACGGGCGGATGGAGTGATGGGACTCAGCGAATGCGCATTCCGGAAGACAAAGCGTCGAGCCGTCGCTGGGTCCCGGCAGCCAGTGCTTCCTGCGCCAGCTCACCCCACTCCTGCGACCGCAGACCCAGACTGAGTTCGGCCAGGGGAATCAGCCCCCCCCGCACCCGCCGGGCGAACAGGTCGAGCACCAGCTCTCCCGCCGAGCGTTCTCCCCCCAGCCGTTCGTCGGCCTGCGTCCCCCCCGACTGCCACGAAATCTGATCATGTCCCCGCAGCTCGGCCACCCCCCGTTCACAGACCACCCGGGCCCGGATGACGGCGGTCCCTCCCACGGCAGGGGTGGCCACTTCACCCTGGGAAATGAGATTCAGCCGGGCCAACGGCGGGAGCGAACGGTCGGCAAAGGGGACGAATTGCACCGACAGGCACGACTGCCCCGGCAACCCTTCGGCCGGTTCGACCCGCACCGGAATGGTGCCTGTGATGGCATGACACCAGTCGATGGCGACCGCCCAGGGATTGGCCAGAAACCCCGGCAGCCGTCCGCTCGGCCCCACCGCCACATCGCACTCAATGGCCCGTGGTTTTCCCAACCGGGTCGCCAGCAACTCCCGCAGCCGCGTCGTGGCTGGCGAATGACGATGCAGCAGATCGGGAATCACCATCGTCCCCGAGTCTTCGGCCAGGGCGGCGACCGAGCCGAGCTGGGGACTGAGGGGCCCCAGAGAGTCGGCCAGAAATACCGGCTTTCCCAGACGGCAGGCAAATTCGACGGGAATTGTGCTGAACCACCCCGCGTCGAGAATCACAATCGCCTGCACCTCGTGACATTCGATCAGGGACCCCAGCGACTCCTGCAACTCGCACTCCCACTCCTGGCAGCACGCCACGGCCTGGGGCGCAATGGGAGTAAAGACCGCGCGAATTCCCAGACGGGGCCGCAACCGCTGGAGTGCTGGTTTGTACAGACACTGCCACTGGGGTCCCAAACCAATCAGACCAAGAGGCAGCATGGAGTGCGAAAACCAGGGGAATGAAGGGAGATCCACCCGGTTCCACCCGGAACCAGAGAGTGATAGCTCCCCAGAATGTCGGACAAATTCGCGGGGATCGGACCCCAGACGGGTGGAAACCGCGACCGATCGGCCGCGGGACGGAGGTGACCCGGGACCGGTCGCAAGGGACCCCAGAGAGGGCCACCTGACAGCCACCTCCGAACTTGATGCCCGGGACGAAGGCAACCCCCAGACTGGCCGGTCACGAACGGCATCCGGTCGCACCACCTTGGGAAGATTTGACGGTGAACCCTGTCCGCCAGGGTCCACGCGGCCGGACCGCTCAGGCACTGATCATAAGTAGTTATTAGGATTGAGGAAAGATCTCTGCGCCGTTACCCGAACCGATCCCCGGCGTAGAAGGCTTTCAGTCGGTTGTGTTCGATTCCCGCCGCGGTCCACGCGATGCCCAACTCCCAGCCTGTTCCCGCCTCTCCTGTCCCCTCGGCCTCCCCCGCCTCCTTCCCGGCTCTGCCCGGGTTCCAGTGGACGGGGCCCGGTGAGCAACATCTGGCGGGCTGGTCCCTCCCGGCCCAGAATGCCGCCGGCGAAGGTGTGCGTGTGTATCGCATGGATCGTTTGAGCGCATCGGGCCGGGACGGTGCGGCGATTCAACGGGATGCCCAGGCGTTGCTCAAGCTGAGTGATCCCGGCTTGGCCCGGGTTCTGGCGGTGCAAGAGCAGGGAGGGGTGTTGTGCCAGGTGCTCGCGCCGCAAAGCGGCCCGTCTCTGGCCGGCGAACTCGTGGGACGCCCCTGGGGAACCCGTGCGGCGGTCGAGTTGGTCGCCGCGTTGGCCCGCGCCTTGGGCTGGGCGCACCAGAAGGGGGTGGTGCATCTCGATGTGCATCCCGGGAACATCGAACGGAACGCGGCGGGAGAGCCCACGCTGGTCCGCTTCGCCCTGGCGGCGGTCCCGCTGGAAGACTCCGATGCGGCGGCGCTTACCCAACTCCCCTACCGCGCTCCGGAACAGCTCACCGGGAATCCCACCCCCGACATGACCGCCGATGTGTATTCGTTGGGGGCCTTGTTGTGCGAGCTGTTGACCGGTCGTCCCCCCTGGCTGGCGGGAGAGCCGGCGGCGTTGCGGCAGAAGAGTCTCAAGGGCTCCCCCTTCGATCTGCGGTTGCTCGATGCGTCGTTGCCGCGTCCCCTGCGGCGGATCGTCGAGAAGTGCGTCGAGCGGCAGCCCGCGCTGCGCTACGAATCGGCGGGGGAACTGGCGGCCGATCTGAAGCGGTATCTGTCGGGCGAGCTGGTGCAGGCCCGGGGCCCCGGTTTGTGGCGCCGACTGGGGCGCTCGATCATGCAACACCCCATCCGCAACCTCGTCGTCCCCGGGGCGTTCGCCGGGTTGCTGGTCTGGGCGATCAACGGGTGGTCGAGCTTCGACGAAATGTCGGCCCTCTATTTCAACGCGCTGCAGGAAAAGAAGGGGGTCCAGAATGACCTCCAGCGCACCGAGGTGAACCTGCGAGAATCGCTGGATGTGATCGAGCGGGCGACTCTTGTGCTGGGGCGTCCCGAGTTCGAGCACGATCCGCAGGTGACCGCCCTCCGCAAGCAGCTCTTCCCCGAGTTCGAGACCTTTCATGCCACGCTCCAGCGCCGCAATGGCGACATGGTCGGGGATGACTTTTTCGTGGGGATGTCGAAGCTGCAGACGGGGCTGCTGAAGCGCTTCACGGGAGATCTGCCCCAGGCCGAAGAAAACCTGCACAATTGCCTGCGGC
>JBKDUK010000339.1:0-25674 GCA_046339535.1 Planctomycetaceae bacterium
ATGACGGGCGGCCCCTCGCAGGTCGACACCTGGGACTACAAGCCCGAACTGCAGGCCCGTGATGGTCAGCCGCTTGGCGGGGCCGATCCGAAAACCGGGTTCTTCGAGACCAGCGGCAAATGCCTCAAATCGCCCTTTGTCTGGAAACAGCATGGCGATTCCGGCTCGTGGGGCCCCGAGATCTTCCCGCACCTCGCGGCCCACGTCGACAAGATGACGTTTCTCCACAGCATGCACCTGCGGCAGAACAATCATGCTCCGGCATCGATCGAGCTGATGTGCGGCACCAACCGCCCCGGGCTTCCCAGCCTGGGGTCGGGGCTGACTTATGGCCTGGGCACCGAGAACCAGAACCTGCCGGCGTTTGTGGTGTTGCACGACACCCGACCACGCGGGGACGACCAGATCTGGTCGGCCGGGTTCCTGCCGAAGACCTACCAGGCACTGGCCCTCTCGGCTGGGCGGAAAGAGGCGATCGACAACCTCGCCCGTGATGCCGGTCAGACCGACCAGCAACAGCGGGCCCAATTGGAACTGCTGCGGACTCTCAACGAAGAACATGCCGCACAGCGCCCCACGCAGACCGACCTGTCGTCGCGCATTTCTTCGTATGAACTCGCCTACCGGATGCAGATGGCGGCTCCCGAGGCGCTGGATGTGACGCGCGAATCGGAAGCCACCCATAAGCTCTACGGGATGGACAATCCCGAGTGTGCGACGTTCTCGCGGCAATGCCTGATTGCCCGTCGTCTGGTTGAACGGGGGGTGCGCTATGTGCAGATTTTCGCCGGCAAAGGGGTCGGCGGCGACGGCAGCGTGAATGACGTGCCGTGGGACTGCCACAGCGATCTGGAAACGAATCACCGTTCGTGTGCGATGCACACCGATCAGCCGGCGGCCGCCTTGCTGGCCGACCTCGAAGCCCGGGGGCT
This sequence comes from Planctomycetaceae bacterium, assembly GCA_046339535.1. Lineage (GTDB taxonomy): Bacteria > Planctomycetota > Planctomycetia > Planctomycetales > Planctomycetaceae > UBA10511. The sequence goes on from JBKDUK010000339.1 coordinate 933, forward strand.
GCTCGAGAGCACGCTGGTCATCTGGGGGGGCGAATTTGGCCGCACCTCCGATTCGCAGGGGGCCAAGGGGCGCGATCACAAGCCGAATGGCTTCACCATTTGGCTGGCCGGGGCCGGGGTCAAGGGGGGCTTCCACTACGGAGCCACCGACGAATTCGGGTACAAGGCGGTGGTCGACAAGGTGCATGTGAACGACCTGCACGCCACGCTGCTGCACCTGGCCGGATTCAACCATGAGAAGTTGACCTACCGGTTCAACGGCCGCGATTTCCGTTTGACCGATGTGGGAGGGGATGTCATCACTCCCATTCTGGCCTGACAGGATCGCCGCTGCTGCTTTCTTCGAAACACCACAGGAGCTGACATGTCGGGCGTGACAATCAAGGTGCGTGAAAATGGTCCGTTGCTGGTGACGGGCCCCTTCACTCTGGTCGACCATCTGGGAAACCAGTACGACCTGACGGGCAAGGAAAATGTGGCGCTGTGTCGGTGTGGTCAGACTGCCCGGCGGCCTTTCTGTGACGGGGCCCACAAGGGGTGCGGCTTCCTGGCGAACGAAACCGCTCCTCCGGCCGCCCCTCCTCTCACGTTGTGAACCGGCTGTTTGCAGTCATCCCCGCCGCGGGGTTGAGCCGGCGGATGGGGCAGCCCAAGCTGCTGCTCCCCTGGGGGGGGAGCACGGTGATCGAGCACCTGCTGGCGGCACTCAGCCATCCCCGGATCGTCGCACGCTGCGTTGTCTGTCGTCGGGACGATGAGGAGCTGGCGCGGGTGGTGGACCAGGCTGGCGGGTGGGTCATTCAGCCCGCGGTCGATCCGCCGGAGATGAAAGACAGCGTACTGGCGGCGCTTTCCGAGATTGAGAGGCGTTGGCATCCCGGCCCGGGCGAAGGATGGGTGCTGAGCCCCGCCGATCAGCCGCTGCTTCCCCCGGGGATCCTTGAGCCGCTGGTTGCCGCCTGGGACGCTGGTACAGCCGAGGTGCTCATTCCCCGCCACGGTGGGCGCAAGGGGCATCCGGTTTTGTTCCGCTGGCAGCTCTACGAAGAGATTCAGGCGTTGCGGGCGGACGAGGGCTTGAATGCCCTGGTGCGAAATCCCTCCCGCAAGGTCGAATTTGTCGATCTCGCCGTTCCCGGGATTCTGGTCGATCTCGACACTCCGGAGGATTATGCCCGCTGGCGATCGGGGGAGGCGAGGGGACGCCCCGGGGCGGGTTGAGGTGGTCGGCTCGCGGGGAGGGGGGGCTGGCGTTCCCATTTCAGGGGGAAATCAAGGGGGGCCTTGAACGTCCGATTGTCGCCGCGCTAGACTTCCAGAGTCTTTTTCAGGCGGATTTTGCATGGCTCGCGACTCTCAAACCGGTGTGTCCGACAATCTTCCCGAGGAACTCCCTCCGGTGAAGCCTCCTTCGGTGGGCTTCATTGTGCAGTTGTTTGTGGTTCCCGGCCTGATCGTCGGGGCCATTGTTGGCATTTGGCTGCTGTTTGGCCGGATGGCCACAGCCGAGCAGGATTGGCAGCGGCTCGTCGTGGAACTGCAGAACCCCAACGAGCACCGCCGGTGGCGGGGGGCCATGGGACTCGCCCAAATCCTCAAGGCCGACCTGGAACTGGGAGATAAAGGGCAGCACCTCTCCGAAAAGCCGGAGTTCGTCGAAGCCCTGACCAAGATGCTGGGGGCCGAACTGGAACGGAATGGCCAGCGTCCGGAAGACCTGCAGTTCCAGTCGTACCTGACGCAAACCTTCAGTCTGCTCGATTCGCCCGAGGCGGCATTGCCGGTTCTCTCCCAGGCCCTGGCACCGACGGTCGATCGCGAGGTTCGCAAGAATGCGTTGCTTTCTCTGGCGGTCATGGTCGACCGGTTAAAACGCCGGGGTGAGTCCCTCAAAGAGTCAGAGATTGCCTCTCAAGTTGTTCCCGTTTGCCAGGATACCGATCCTCTCATTCGGTCGACTGCGGCTTACACCCTCGGGCTGTTGGAGGATGCGTCGGCCCGGGACCGTCTGAAGGGGATGTTGGAAGATGGCGATCAGGGTGTGCGGCTGAATTCCGCCATTGCCCTGGTTCGCCACAACGACCGCTCAGGGGTTCCGCAACTATCCGAAGTTTTGTCGACCGCCAATGATCCGTTTGAAGGGCGTTATTCTGACCAGTTGGCGCAGTTTCTGGCGGTCAAGAATTCGCTGAACGCCATGACCCAGTTGAAGGATCTGCTGACCGATCAGGAAAAAGGAGATTTGAAAAAGGTGATCCAGCCCATTGCCGACTCCTTCCGGGAACCGGGCATCCGCGTGCTGGCCCAGTCGACTTTGCAATCGCTCGACTCGTAGCCTCCGATCAATCCGCTGATCAACTGGCCGGGGGATGCAGCCGATCCCATTGTGTCTCGGCTGAACTCTGTCGCAGGTAGACCGGCGTCAGGCTGCGGGGATCACTCTGTTCGCCGCGTTGAAAGGCGGAGTTCCCCAATTCTCCCACCCAACGGGCGGAGGGTGCCGTCCCGTTGAACAGAACCTGTCCCGCCAGAGTCGGGACGGCCTGCACCAGCTTTTCAACTGCCATGCCCCGCACCACATCGTTCGGGAGCACCTGCGAAGCCAGTTGGTCCACGGGCAACACCATGGTGGGAATCAGGGTTTCAGGCGTGTGGGGAGTTCCGAGGAGGAAACAGGCCGCGTAGACGGCGTCGCGCTGGGCATCAGTCACGATCCACAATCGTTCGACCGATGTGCCGCAGTCCGCTGCCAGGGCCTGGAGCGTGTCGACCGCCACCAGGGGAATCCGAAGCGACCAGGCGAGCAGTTTGGCGCACACCACCCCCACCCGCAGTCCCGTGTAGCTGCCTGGCCCCTGGCTGACTGCCACCAGCCTTAGGTGGCGCGGCGTGATGTCCTGTTGCTGCAACAGTTTGGCGATGCCAGGCAGCAGAGATTGCCCATGCGCGGTGCCCAGTTCGAGTGTCAGTTCACTCTGGAACCGCCCCTCGCGCAGCAGGGCGAGGGATCCCTGGCGGGTCGAGGTTTCAATGGCGAGTGTCCACTCGGGTGTGATCATGCGAGAGAATCTCCAGCGGCATCTGTTGGCGTGTCGGGCGATTCCTGACAGTTGGCCTCGAATCGGGAATTCGGCCACGCCGATCTGCTGCGCTTTGCCGCGGGGTTGCGATCCGCCGATCGATCGCGGAAGCTGGAGAGATCGGGCGTTTGTCTTCTGGGGGTGAGTTCGGACTGCTCCCGGCATTCGGGCACCGCTCCCCACCCTCGACTCGGTCCTGGAACTCGAGAATTGGCCCCTACATGAATTCCAAGCGAAACCGGCGTCTGCTGATGACCCTGCTGTTTGTGGGAGGGCCTCTCGTGGGCTACCTGCTGAATGGCGACCGGGGACTGCTGCTGGGCCTGGGAACCAGTGCCCTGGCCATCCTCTGGTATCTGTTGGACGAGCGCCATTTGTTCTAGCCCGCTCGCGGGGCGGTCTGGGGGAGACCCGGGGGCGAGGCAGCCTCCAGGGGCGGCTGGTTGGGTTGCGGCGGTTCCCGCCACGCAATCCGCAGCCAGGCCGGCAAGAGCAGCAACACGCCCAGCAGATTCCCCAGAATGGTCACGCACGTCAATTCGGCGAAGCGCTGGGTGGGAACGAAATTCGACAGCCGAAGGACTCCCAGTCCCGCCAACAGCAGCAGGCTGGTCGCCACGATCGCCTTGCCCGTCCCCAGAAAGGCGCGTTGAATGGCATCCGGAACGGCATGACCGCGCCGCAGTTCTTCGCGGAACCGGTACAGAAAGTGGATCGTGTTGTCGTCCGCCAGGCCGAGACAGACCGTGAACACAATCACGTTCCCCACGTTCATGTCGTAACCGCGGAATCCCATATAGCCGAGGGTGATCGCCAGCGGCGTCAGATTGGGCAGGGCGGCAATCAGGCCCGCCCTCACCGAGCGGAACTCGAGAGCAATCAGACTGAAGATCACCAGCGAGGCGGTGACCAGCGAGAAGAACAGGTCCCGAATCAGGGTGGTCAGGGCCTGCGCTGCCACAAAACCCTCACCTGTCAAAGCAAACTGGATGCCGCTCGACTCGGGGAATTGCTCCGCCAGCCGACGTTTCAGTTCGGCGATCAATTCCAGTGTCTGCGACGATCCCAGTTCGGCAATCCGCAGCCTCAGCCGGGCCCGCGATTCGTCGGCGTTCAGGTACTCGTAATAGTGCAGCACCTCGGGGACCTGGGTGGCGAAAGCGCGAGTTCGCTGCAGCCGTTTCCGGCCCGCTTCCCCTTCGGGAACAAGTTCATGATCGCTCTCGGAAACCCGGCGGCCGGGCCAATGCGAGATTACCTCACGAAACACGTCGGCATATGACTGACCGGCGAGCACTCCGGGAACCTCCCGGGCCGAGCGGGTGGCGGCCACGACCTGGTGGAACACCCCGGGCTCGAGGAATTTGCCCGGCTGATCGGACCGCAGGCTCACTTCCAGAGGGATCAGCCCCGAAAGTTCCCGCTCGACCAGCTTCATGGTCTCGACGGCGGGATGATCGGCACGGAAGGTTTCGAGAGCGTTGTAGGTGTTGATCTTGACGCGGCTGGCACCGTAAAGGGCCCCGCCGATGACCAGCAGGGAAGCGAGCACCGCCCGCCACGGATGCTCGGCCACCGCCATCCCAACCACTGCGGCCGCCCGGGTCACCGGACCGGGACGCTCCTGATGCAGCCCCGAATGCCTGGGAGGGGCGAAGTAGCGGAACAGAGCGCCCAGCGTCACCAGCGTGCAGAAATACTGGAAGCCCACCCCGAGGGCCGCCTGCCACGCGAACCGCTTGAGAATCAGCGAGCGGGCCGTGGCAACGCTGGCGAACCCAATGGCGGTGGTGAGGGCCGCCAACAGGCAGGCGGGGGTCATATGGGCGATCGCCCGTGCGGCCGCCTCCAGCCGATTGCCGGGATGCAGATGGTCTTCCTCGGCAAAACAGGTGACAATCTGCACCGAGCTGCTGACTCCGATGATCAACAGCAGCACGGGGAGCACGTTGCTGACCAGGTTCAGTGATTCGCCAAACACCGCAAAGCTGGCGAAAGTCCAGGAGAGGGCGACTCCGACGGCGATCAGCGGCAGAATCGAACCCGAGACACAGCGGAACAGGAACCACAGCACGAGGAGGTAGGTGATGGCCGCCAACGGAATCAGGGTCCACTGGTCGAGCCGCAGATCGTTGACAATCTCGACCCGCAATACGGGGAGCCCGGTCAGTCGGGTCTCGTAGCCGGCGGGGGCGGGATGCCGGGCGAGCACATCCCGAATTCCCGAGATGGCGCGCCGCATGCCATCGATCTCGGCCGTCGGAAGATTGAGCTGAATGGGGAGCGCCGCGAGCCGCGAGTTCGCACTCAGCAGCCCCCCCTTCAACAGAGGCATGGTTTCGAATTGCCCGCGGGCCCGCAGCGCGGCATCGTCATCAATGGTCTCAGGGAGTAAGCGTTCCAGACGCAGACCGCGCAGCCCGGCCCGGGGCGCCTCGAGTGTCGCGAGGCATTCGACGCGGGCGACATCGGGCAACTGTTGCAGCTCGGCCGCGACGTCCGATTGCCATTGCAGGGGGAGAGCCTCCAGCACATCGGGCTCCCGTGCGGCCTTCAGCAGCAGCAGCACAATGAACTCATCATGCCCGAAGGTCTGCTTGAACTCGTCGGAATCGGCGACCAGTTGGTCATTTCCCACGTAGATCGACTGCGGCGCGAAGTCGAATCGCAGGCCGGGCATGCACGCCAGGGCCCCGACCAGCGACAGGACCAGCAGTCCAATCGCCAGGCGGGGATGGCTCAGCAGTCCCTGGGCGAAGCGTTCGCAGATGCGCTCGATCAACGAGGTGGAAGCCATATCGTCGGGGTTGCCCCCACGGGAGGTGACGATCGCGGTGAGTGCTGCGACTCATCCGCTCATGCGGGATCAGGGGAAGTTCCCCTCCGGGCTCCGGAGGGAGAGGGGCTGTTGACTAGAGGCTTCCCTCGATCGCCAGCTTGTGGAACGTGTGGGTGATGTTGGCCTGGTTCTTCAGAAGCCAGTCGATTCCGGGCTCGTGGTTCATCGCCTTGGCAATGGCCTTGGCGGTCGCGGCCCGATGGGTCTCAAACAGCACCTGGTAGTCGATCTTCTCGGTCAGCACCGCCGGATCGAGCCAGACCGACACGATGATTCCCAGATCGTTGACTTTCGACTTGGGAATGTCGCCGTTCCGGACAGCGTCCAAGACGCCGTTGGCGATCGCCGCCTGAACCGTTCCCATCAGCACGTTCGTGTAACGCGTGCTGGTGACCGTGACCTTGCTGACCATCAGGGTGGCGGGGCGAACCTGGATGTCGCAGTCGAGAATGGCGAAGACCCGGGAGTGCCCCTGCACCTGGTTGCCCAGCAGGTTCGCCATGGCATGACCGACAGGACCATCCAGTTCGCCAATCACCACCTCGGGTTCCGCCGCAGACCAACCCTGTTCGGCTTCGACCAGGGCCTCGCCCGTTCGCAGCACGATCCGGCCTACGGACTTCTTTTTCTTCAACGACACCTTTTTCTTCGCCATGCTGCACCAAATCAAAAAACAGAGAACGAAAGAGGCCAAACGGAATGGTCGTCAAGTCCCATCCGTCGGACAGAGAAGTTTCAGTCCGGCCGGATGCGGAGAGGGCCGGACCACTGACCCTACTGGAATCGGGCCACGCGAAAGGGGGCGACGGGAACATGCGGCGGCTGGCCCGAGATCAGTTCGGTCACCAGGCGGCCGGTCACCGCGCCCAAGGTCAAACCCAACATGCTGTGTCCTGCCGCCACCCAGACATTCCGGGCGATGGGGGCCTGGTCGATGATCGGCAGGCTGTCGTAGGTCATCGGCCGCCAGCCCCACCATTCCCCCTCCACCGGGTCGCAGGAAGGCTCCCGCAGGTATGGTGCGGCCCCATCCCGCAGCAACTGCAGCCGCGACCGGTTCAGAGTGCTGTCGTAACCGGAGAATTCCATGGTCGACCCCAGCCGGTATCCCGACTCGAACGGGGTGACCGCGACCCGCGTCTCGGGAAAGATCATGGGAATGCGGGGACACACCGCCGGGCGGGGCATGGTCAGCGAATAGCCCTTGCCCGGCTGAATCGGCAACCGACAGCGGAGATGACTTTCGAGTTGTGCAGACCACGCCCCAGTGGCGACCACAAACTCTTCCGCTGCGATCTCGGTTCCCCCGCAGCGGGCCGCCCGACGAGACTCTCCCTCCCCCACGAACCCCTCAAATGCACACTGCTCCCGGATGACGGCCCCCCGCGACTCGAGCAGCCGACGCAGCCCCGACATCAGGCGGTCGGGACGGAGATGTGCGTCGTCGGCGTAGAACCACCCACCGGCAAGCCCCGGGCGCAAGGCAGGTTCCCGGTCCGTCAGTTCCGGTCCAACCAGCTTTTCCGCCGGCAGGTGAAACTCATTCGCCAGCAGATCGTTGGTGGCGCTGTATGCCTCGAATTCTTCAGCCGAGCGATAGGCGAACAGCAGTCCCTGTTCTTCCCACTCGCAGTCGATCTGTTCCTCCGCCACCATCTGCCGATACAGCGACAGTGACGACTCGAGAATCGGGTGCAGGGCATGTCCCCCCGCCAGCATATCCTCGCGATTGCACCGGCGGGCGAATCCCCAGAGCCAACGCCACAGGGCCAGATCGAACCGCGGCTTGATGGTGAAGGGAGAACGGGGCTTCAGCATCGCTTTCAGAGTCCGTCCGACCGCTCCCGGTTCCGCCAGCGGCAGCACGTGACTGGGGCAGATGTAGCCGCAGTTTCCCTGGGAGCAGGCTGCCCCAAACGACTGCCGGTCGACAATGGTGACCCGGTGACCGGCCCGTTGCAGATAGTACGCGCAACAGGCACCGACAATGCCGCCGCCAATGATCAGAACCTGTTTGGATTCGACATTCATGGGCGAATTCCCATGCAAAAAGGATCGGTGGGATCAAGCCGCAGGGTGGACTCGGCCGTCACCCAGGCGGTTCCCCGAATGCTGGGGATGATCCGTCCTTCTTCCGAACGGTACCACCCTTCGAATACGCTGCCGAGAATGCTTTCCTGTCGCCAGACCCGCCCAGCCGCGAGTTTTCCATCCGCCGCGAGACAGGCCAGTTTCGCACTTGTTCCGGTCCCGCACGGGGAACGGTCGTATGCCTTGCCTGGGCAGAGGACGAAATTCCGGCTGTGATTCCCAGGGTTGGCGGCTGGTCCGAACAGCTCGATGTGATCGATTTCGCCACCGTCGGCTCCCGTGATGGACTGCCGCTCGAGCTCCCGGCGGATCCGCCAGGCGAGGTCAGTCAAAGCTTCAATCCGGGGCAGGGCCAGTGTCTGGCCGTGATCATCCACCAGAAAGAACCAATTCCCCCCCCAGGCGATATCCCCATGGACCACACCGTGTCCGGGAACCTCCACCGGAACCCGATGCGCGTGCCGCCAACTGCTGACATTTTCGATGGTCGCCGACTGAGCTCCATCGTAGTCGACCGTCACCACTCCGACGGGGGTGTCGATTCGATGTTGACCGCGACCGATGCGGCCGAGGTGTCCCAGGGTCACCGCGAGGCCAATCATTCCGTGGCCGCACATGTTGAGCACGCCCACATTGTTGAAGAAGATCACTCCGGCACAGCAGGTGGGATCGGCCGGTTCGCAGAGCAGGGCTCCCACCAGGACGTCGGAACCTCGCGGCTCATTCACCACCGCCGAACGGAACTGATCTTCCTGGTCGCGAAACCGGATCCGCTGTTGAGCCAGTGAGCCGGTTCCCAGGTCGGGTCCGCCACTCACCACCACGCGGGTCGGTTCCCCCCCGGTATGCGAGTCGATGACCTGAATCCTTCGTGGTTCAATCATGGCTGGACGGTCTTTTCTGGGGGCGGGATCTCGGACAACTCGAGGTCCGGCGCAACCGGCCCGAAGCTTGCGTGGCGGGATCTGGGTTCCGGCACTCGATTCGACGGCAGTCGGACCTGCTGTCTGCCACTCTGGCCGGGACGAATCGCGGCGGAGCCGCGGCCGCGACAGTGACTGGCCTTAACAGAGGGGGCAGGAGTGAGCGAATCCAGGAGCGACCAATTCGCCTCCTTGCCTCCGATTCTAACGACTGAGTGACCATCCGTAACCCGTGCCCGCCTCACGGCGAGGCCCCCGGTTGGCACGTGCGGAAGCAGGCAGCGTCGGCAAGGGGCGGGATCCTGGCAAAATCGGCAGGGCCTGGCCTGAGGATTGAGCGGGGGAGTCGCGCGACGGACTTTTCCGTCCGAAAAACCGGGCAATCGGCACCTCCCGCACGAGAATCCTGGCCGCGGAGTTTGTCAGGTCCGGAATGCGAAGCGTAAAGCGTTTCTGAGAGTCAGGTTATGCCGATCCCATGCGGTTTTCCCGTGAGCCTCAAGGATTCCCGTGTTCCGCAAAAGCGTTGGTTTTCTTGGATTTTCTCCGTGAATTTCCGCAGCCAGGCCATAGAACAAGAAACCGAAAGAGTTTGGTGATCCAACTGAGGCTGACTTACGTTGTCACTTCCACGTTCCAGATGTTCGGTACGATTCATTACGGCATGCCGTAATGGTCAACCGGTCATCTCCCGGGTCAATCTCTTTGGAGATGGACCGCATTTTCGAGAGTCTGATGCCTATTTCCCAAGATCTTCTGCGGGTCTACGAGACCGGGGAGACCACCGTGGTCGGGTTCGGCGAAGCCGAGATGCCCGATGCACTCGATATTGCCCAGATGCGCGACGAGATTGTCGACATGCTGCGGAACAACCAGTCGCAGGCGATCGCCATCAACCTGGGTGGCGTGAATCACGTTCCCAGTGCTATGTTGGGTCTGTTCGCCTCGATTCGGCAGGCGGGGTTTGCGGTCCATCTGCACAATCTCAGCCGCAATGTTCGCTCGCTGCTGGAAGTGACCCGGCTCAACACCTTGTTTCACATCCACGACCTGGGCGTCTAAAGGTGGTCCGGACGGGGTGTTTTCTCCCCTCCGGAGTGTGTGATGACCCAGCGTTCGGCGTCCCATGGGCCCTCTCTGCAACCGACGGCGGGAGCGCCTGCCAACTCTTCCCTGCGTTTTTCGACCGTTGAAGAACTGCGGTTGCATGCAGGGCGGTTTCGTCACGCTTCGCGGCATCTTGACGCGTGGACTTTGGCAGGCGAGATTCCCGCCGCGGCACTGCTGGTTGGCCGTTCCGGCCACTTCCACGCTCCGCTGTTTTCCGGCCGTGTGGCTGATCGGGCGGACGCAATTCCGCTGCGCGAGGATGCGATTTTTCTGATCGCGTCAATCACCAAGCCTATTGTGGCTCTTGGTGCCCTCCAACTGGTGGAACGTGGGGAACTGGCACTCGATGACCGTGTCGAGCGTTACATTCCGCATTTCGGCAGGCAGGGAAAGCACGGCATTACCGTACGACACCTGCTGACCCACACTTCCGGGTTACCGGACATGCTCCCCAACAATCTGGAATTGCGGGGAGAGCAGGCACCGTTGTCGGCATTTGTCGAAGGAGCCTGTCGGCTGGCGCCGGAATTCCCCGCAGGGAGAGCGGTGCAGTACCAAAGCCTGGGGTTCGCGGTGTTGGGGGAGATCATCCATCGCATCTCCGGCTTCACCTGTGGTGCCTGGCTGCAGGAGTCTCTGTTTGCCCCGCTGGGCATGGTTGATACCGCGCTCGGCGCGCCCGACAGTTGGTTCGAAGGTCCCCACCCCCGCGCCGGGCGGATCGCCGAACTGCGACTGCCCCCCGAGCAGATCGACGCCCCTCACTGGAACTGGAACAGCCGCTATTGGAGACAGTTGGGGGCTCCCTGGGGGGGGCTTTTGACCACCCCGACCGATCTGGGCCGACTGGCCGCCTTTTTGCTGGGCTGGTCCCCGCAGGCCGAGACCCAGGTTCTCAGCCGGTCGGCAATCGCCGCCGCGACCCGCAACCAGCTCGAGGCGATGCGAGAGGTTCCCGCCGACGACCGCCGATGCCGTCCCTGGGGGCTGGGATGGCGCCTCAACTGGCCCGCACACAGCGCGAATTTTGGAGATCTGCTCACCCCCGGCACTTACGGACACTGGGGAGCAACGGGGACAGTCATGTGGCTTGATCCGGCCCATGACGCCTGTTGCATCCTGTTGACGACCCGTCCGCAGGAACCGGGGGGGGACTTTCTCGCCCGTATTTCGAATATCGTCGCCGCGTCGCTGCTCTGACTGGAAGCCGCCTGAAAGCATGGACTGCAGCTCAAGAGCATTGGATCCTACCGGCCCCGCCTGGGCCAGACCGACTGCAGGCTGGTCACCAGGGTCAGCAGCAGAATGCCGCTGTTGACCCACCTCGACCACTCATGGAGCCGCCGGAACGAATCGGGGTAGGGGGGCTGCCCCAGCATTTCGGCGAGCGGACGATACAAGACGAAGTAATCCATCAGGGCAGCCGCCATGGCCAGCCCCAACCAGACGGCGGGGCCGGGAAACCTCAACGCGGCAGTCGTTGAATCCTCCGGATGTGACTGGACACGCCCTGCCGAGGCCAGGGCTCCCGCGGTTGCCAATCCGAGGCACACGAATTCCACCAGGTAGAATCGGGGGAAGAGCACGCGGGGATGCTGATCCTTGGTCGCCGCGTCGAACAGTGGTGAACCGCGCAGCCCCAGCAGGATTGCGAGGAACATCAACCCCGCTCCCAGCCACGCTGTCGAACCCACCCGCAGAGCAACCAGCCCCAGGGACCGCAGTCGTTCTGGGGTCACGTTCAGTTCCACGCCAGCGGAGATTTCCAGGCCTGCTTCAACTCCGCCAGTCCGACATCCACCCGGGTTTCATTGGTCATTCCCCGAATCACCAGGCGCGGCAGTGCCGAGACCGTTCCGAGTTCCGCGAGCGGAAGCCCGGCAAACAGACCGCGGAACCGCTCGACATCCGCTGGTGCGACTTCGGCGACAAACCGCGTGTTGCTTTCGGAGAACAGCAGCAGTGCGTCATGCTCCAGCCCACTCTGTGCCCCCATCACCCGCAGGTCGATGTCGGCTCCCAAACCACCCGAGAAGGCCATTTCCGCCAGCGATGCCGCCAGGCCCCCTTCGCTCAGATCGTGGCAACTGCGGACCAGGCCGGAGCCGATGGCACTGGCCACGGCCCGGAAGATCCGCGGCGCCCGGGCGAGATCCACCCGTGGCACCCGTCCTCCCGGCAGGCCGTTCACCAGTTGGAAATGACTTCCTCCCAGCTCATCGAGGGTGGCCCCGATCACAAACAGGCGATTCCCGGCCTCCTTCAGATCCATCGTCACCGCCTGGGAGACCTGCGGGATCTGTCCCAAAGCGCTGATCAGCAGGGACGAGGGAATGGCAACCGTCCGCCGTTGTCCCGCCGCATCCTGATAGGAGAACTCGTTGTTGAGGCTGTCCTTGCCGCTGATGAACGGCGTGCCAAAGGCGAGGGCGACATCCTTGCAGGCGAGTGCGGCCCGCACGAGGCTTCCCAACGTCTCGGGACGCTCGGTATTTCCCCAGCAGAAGTTGTCGAGAATGGCGATCCGGTCCGGGTCGGCCCCGACGGCGATACAGTTCCTTACCGCCTCATCGATGGCTGAAGCGGCCATCCAGTAGGGGTCGAAATCACCAAACCGCGGGTTCATCCCGTTGGAGACAACGAGTCCGCGGGGAGACTCGAGGTTTGGCCGTAAGACGGCGGCATCGGACGGACCATCATTGGCGACCCCCACGAGGGGCTTGACCACGCTGCCCGCTTGCACTTCAAAGTCGTACTGCCGGATGATCCATTCCTTGCTGCACACATTCAGCGAGCCCAGGATCTTCAACAGGTCGGCATCGTAGCGGCTGCGTGACGGCGGAGTGCTTGCCAGCTCGGCCGGCGGCTGGTATTCGGCACTCCGCACCACGGGGGGACGCCCCTCGTGCAGAAACTCCATCGACAGGTTTCCGACCTCTTCTCCGTGGTACTTCAGCACCAGCCGACGGGTGTCGGTGAACTTGCCGATCACCGTGGCTTCGACCCCCTCGGCGCGGCACACCTGCTCGAACTCGGCCCAGTTCCGCTCGGGGACGGACAGCACCATCCGTTCCTGGGCCTCGGAAATCCAGATCTCGGTGTACGACAGGCCGTCGTACTTGAGGGGGGCCTTCTCGAGCCAGACCTCGGCCCCTGTCTCCTCTCCCATTTCTCCGACCGCGCTGCTGAATCCGCCGGCACCGCAATCGGTGATGGCGGTGAACAGCCCTCGATCCCGGGCCTGCAGGATCACATCGAGCACCATCTTTTCCGTGATGGCATTGCCAATCTGCACGGCTCCCCCCGAAAGGGTCTCGCTCTCTTCGGTGAGCTCAGCCGAAGAAAACGTGGCACCATGGATCCCATCGCGTCCAGTCCGTCCCCCGACGGCGACAATGAACTCACCGGGGGAGGCGTGCTTGGTCTCGAGTCCCACAGGAATCATCGCCACGTTGCCGCAATAGACCAGCGGATTCCCCAGGTACCGTTCGTCGAAGAACACCGCCCCATTGACTGTGGGAATGCCCATCCGGTTGCCATAGTCGCGCACGCCCGACACCACGCCGCGAATGACCACGCGGGGATGCAGCACCCCGGGGGGCAGGTCCTTGTCAGCCACATCGGGGGGGGCGAAGCAGAAGACGTCGGTGTTGCAGACGGGGCGGGCCCCCAGACCGGTTCCGAGAGGATCACGAATGACTCCCCCCAGTCCGGTGTTCGCGCCGCCGTACGGTTCAAGGGCCGAGGGATGGTTGTGCGTCTCGACCTTCATGCAGACGTTTTGCGTCTCGTCGAACCGGACCACACCGGCGTTGTCGCGGAAGACGCTCACACACCAGTCATTTTTTCCCAGACGCTGACGAATCTCGGAGGTGGCCGCGAAGATCGTGTCCTTCAGCATGTTCTGAAAACGGATCTCGCGTGCTTCATCGCGATAATGCACGCGCCCTCCCAGCGTCTTGTGAGAGCAGTGCTCACTCCAGGTCTGGGCGACGGTTTCGAGTTCGGCATCGGTCGGATCACGCCCCAGTTCACGGAAGTGATCGCGGATCGTCTGCATTTCCCGCAGACTGAGATAGAGCTGCCCCTCCTTGCTGAGCCGGGTCAGTGCCGCGTCGTCCATGTCGCGGATCGCGACTGTCAGCTTGCGAAAAGTGTAGGGAGCCCCCAGCCCCAGGCTGCCGATCGCCAGGGGGCCGGTGACGACCTGTTGAAGCGCGTCGTTCGCAATGACCTTCGTGGCGGCCCGCTGCAATTCGCGATTGTCGGCGTCGTCGTTGAACCAGTATTTCTGGCAAGGTCGCACCGCTTCGACCCGGTAGCCGCCATCCTGCAGGGCGGGCAGCACCGTGGCGGCCGTGTTGTCGGTCACTCCGGGCTTCAGCAGCACATTCAGCAGACGGCCAGCCGGAGCACTGCGGTCGGGCAATTCGCGGACCACCAGGGTCTCCACCACCGGATCGGCGAGCAGCTCGCGTCCCATCCGCTCGGCAGCCTGCCGGTCGATGGTTCCCTCCACCAGGAATGAACGGGCCGAGCGAACCTTGCGGATCGAAGCCAGCCCCAGTGCCTGGCACTGAGCGAGCACACCCTGCGCTTCACGATCCAGCCCCTCGGGACGGGGTTGAATCTCAATTTCCCACAGCATTGGAATCCTCGGTGTTGCGGGGCTTCTCGCGGGAGGAGCCCCCTTCCTGGAACACGCGCAGCCAGCGTTCGCGGGACAGCACGCCATCACGCAGCAATTCGAACAGCCGCCCGGGATCATCATCGCCCAGGGCCCGCTGGAACTTTCTCAGACTCTCGATCACAGACTCCAGTCCCGCATCCACCTCATCGCGGTTGTGCCGCAGGATCTGGGTCCAGAGTTCCGGATCACCACCGGCAATCCGGGTGGTGTCGCGGAACCCGGTGGCTGCCAGCGGGTAGGCTTTCGGCGGCAGGGTCGCAGCGAGCGCGGCTGCGACGATGTGCGGCACATGGCTGGCCCGGGCCACCAGGGTGTCGTGTTCCTCGGGCGACAGCAGGACCACATCGCCCCCAACGCCGCGCCACATCCGCGAGATTTTCTCGACACTGGCGCGGTCACTTTGGGGCAGGGGGGTCACCACGCATCGCCGTCCGTGGAACAGCTCCGGATCGGCATACTGACACCCCTGCCGCTCCGAGCCCGCCATCGGATGAGATCCGACGAAATTCACCCGCGGCGCGAGTGTGGCCGACAGCTCGTCGCAGATCCACTTTTTGACACTCCCCGCGTCAGTAATGACCGTTCCGGGCCGACACACGACCGCCGCCTCCCGGACCCCCTCGACGATCCGGTCGACTGGCGTGCAGAACACGATCAAATCGGCCGCATTCGCCGCCTCGGCCAGAGACGTGCTGGCCCGATCGATCTGTCCCAGGTCACGGGCGAGATTCAGCCGGCCCAGACTCCGACCGACGCCGACCACTTCCCGCGCCAAACCCCGCGACCGCAGAGCGGCGGCCAGCGAACCACCGATCAGCCCGACCCCCACGATCGCGGCTACGTCGCACACCGGTTCTTTCGCCGTGGTATGTACCGTCATTCCTGGGGCCAATCGCCTTTCAACCGTTCGTCAGGGACTTCTCGAAAATCACCAGGTTCTCACCACGGTCGGGATCCCACCGAATCCCCACAATATCGTATCGCTGGGCGATCGCCAGGTGCAGCATGGGACGATGCTGATTGTGACACTCAAACCGCACCGATTCGTAGCCCTGCTCGTGGGCCCAGGTGTGGACGGCATCCATCAGCTGCGAGGCGATGCCCATCCGCCGGTACGGGGTCAGCACGCCGTAAAACCAGGAGAAATACACCGTCGGCTTCAGCTCGAAGCCAATGTAGAACCCCACCGTTTCTCCCTGCTGACTGGCGACCAGCATGAGGACGTTGCACCGCCCCTGGAATCGCCGGCGAAAAAACGCCGCGTCCCGGGTCGGACGGAAGATCTGGTTGTACAGTTCGGCGACCGTGGGGATATCCGCCGGTCCGACGATGTCGATTTTCACATTGGCCATGATGGTTCCCGGTCACCCCCAGTTCAGCGGGCCCCAGTCCAGTGGGCCCGTTCGGGTGGATCACTTCAATCCGGCGAGGTACTCCACAAGGTCGCGCAGCTCGAACTTCGAAAGCTTTTTCGCGAGATCTTCCGGCATGGCCGACTTCCCACGGGCCCGCTCATCGATGTCGGTCAACGCCACGGTCACCAGATTCCCCTCGGCGGTCATCAGGGTCAAACGCGTCCCGTCCTCCTCACGCAAAGTCCCGGTCAGTTGACGTCCGTCGGTGGTCAGGATGACCACTGGCTCGTAGCCCTTCGCGATCGCCCGGTCGGGATGCAGAATCGACTCCAACAGGTACTGCCGACTCTGTTGCCCAGCCACTTTGGTCAGATCGGGCCCCACCTCGCCCCCGCGTCCCTCCACCTTGTGACAGCGCACGCAATAGACCTCGGCCTTCTCGAAGAAAATCCGTCGGCCCCGCTCGCTGTTTCCCCCCGCGAGCAAGGGGGCCAGTTCGGCCTGTGGATCGGCCTGCGACGCCCGCCGCAATGCTTCCAACCGGGTATTCAGGGCCGGGTGATTTCGTTTCTGGGCGGCCTCGAGGAGATCGAGGACCAGGCCGGGAGCCGCCTTGCCACCCGCCACTTTGTCGAGCCATTGGCCGAGCAGTGTCTGCGACTCGGGGGTATTGATTTGAGCCAGCAGCCCGGCCGCCATCTGGGCCTCGACCAGATCGTCCCGCTCCAGAGATTGGGGCAGTCGCCGCAGGGCCGCCGCCGGGTCCTGGGCCGCCAAAACCTGCAGTCCCGCCCCCCGCACCACTCCGTGGCGGTCCTCCAGCGCGAGCTTCAGTGCCGTCGCGAGGCGATCGTCTTTCAGCAAGGCCAGAGAGGTCACGGCGTCGGCCCGGGTTTGGGGCCGTTCGGCCACATCCTGCACCAGCTTCAGCAGGGTCTCGCCGATCTCAGAAATGCCCAGCGTCACGGCGGTCTCGGTCGCCGTCTTGCGGACCGCCTCGTCGCCGGCCAGCATCCCGGCCAGTTGCTGCCGCACCGCTTTCGCGGCCACCTGGGGGTCGCGTTCCGCCAAAGGCCGCCAGCTGCCCAGCACCCGGTCGCGCCCCGAGGGGCGAGCCCAGGCGGCCAGGGCCCGCGCGGCTTCGCCCCGTAATGCCGGGGCCAGATCGGCCCGGGCCGCCAGGGCGGCCAACGCTTCGGCTGTGGAGGGCGTTCCCAGATGAAAATTGGCCCCAATCACCCGCCACACGGTCGCATCACTCAGCCCGGTGCGCGATGCCAGTTGAGCCAGGGCAGGAAATCCATCGGTGAGCGGAATGTCGTAGATGGCACGGGCTGCCTCGTCGACCACGGAAGCTTCATTGTCGGCAAGGAACGCATCGAGATCCGACCGACGCAGCTTTCGCAGGGCCAGCACCACCGCGAGCCGGACACTGGCGTTGGGATCCTTCCCGAGTTCATGCAACAACGGACCGTCATTGAGTCCTGCGAGGCCCATGACGGCGGCATGCCGCAGATAAACATCCTGGTCGGCGTTCTCCCGCACCAGCCGAACCAAGGCCCCTCCCACCGCACTCCGCTCAGACGGAGCCAGAGGGACCAGTTTCGCGAGGGCCAGCGCCGCCTGGAATCGGACCCGCGGCTCGGGACCTGCCAGCAGGGCTGTCAGCGGAGCAATCGCCGGAAGATGCCGGCAGTCTCCCAGGACCACTGCGGCCTGGGAACGGACCTCCAGATCGGCATCCTGCAACGCCGCTACTACGGGAGCGAAGTACTCTCCCTTTTGAGGCGCGGGAAGCGGCCCCGTCGTCCGCAGGTGGTTCCGCCAGGCCAGGCCCAACCCCCAGAGTGCGTGCAGCCGGGCCAGTCGGCCTGGGCCGGTGGCATCGTCCATCTGCTGCAACCTTGCCGTCAGCGCCGGGCCCGCCTCGGCCAACGGCTTCCCCGCCAGTGCGAACTGCGCTTCCTGGCGGATCATTTGCGAAGGATGAGCCAGCAGGGTCTGCAATTCCGGCAGGGGCCGCTGGTCGAACCCTTCAGACAGCAGCCGGGCCGCTTGCTGGGCGACGGCATCCTGTTCCAATCCATCGGGCACAATCCGGTAGATGCGGCCTTTCCCCTGGCCATCCCAACCTTCCACCCAGTCGGTGAGGTACATCGAACCGTCGGCGGCGAAGTCGACATCGGTCGCCAGGATCTGCCAGGCGAATTGCTGGTTGTCGACAACTTCGAATGAGGCGCCGCGCGGGGCGAGGCGGATACTGCGGACACCGCTCCCCTGGAAGGCCCCGCGAAAATCACAGAGGTAGAACCGTCCCTGATGCTCGCCGGGAAAGCCCACGCCCGGGGCATAAGCCAGCCCCGAGGGACCGTCGGCGAGGTTCGTGATGGGGGGCAGAATCCAGGCGGGCTGCCCGGCATGACGCGGGTGCCACAGCTTCTCGCGGCTCCAGGGACCCCGGTCTGGCAGGTACTGGAAATTCATGCGCCAGCCACTGTCGGCCCCTTCGACCACCTGCACCCAGCGGGCCTTGTCGCCACTGTCCGAGTTGTTGTCGCCGGTGAAGAGATTGCCGAATTCATCGAAGGCCAATTCCTGCGGGTTCCGCAGCCCCGCATGGACCACCTCCAGTTCGGAGCCATCCGGATTGCAGCGCAGCACCGCCCCCTGATCGGGATAGACCAGGCGGTTCTGCTCGCGGGTCTGCACATTGAAGCCGCGGTCACCAATACTGAAATAGATCCGTCCATCCGGGCCCATCCGCAGCCCATGCGAATCATGCCCCCGGAACGCCACCCGGACGCCATAGCCCGTATGCAGACTGGTGCGTTCGTCGGCCCGGCCATCCCCCGTGATGTCGCGCAGCGACCAGAGGTGCGGAATGTTGGTGTACCAGACGGTTCCCTGGCGGGCCAAAACCCCCGCGCCGGTCCCTTCCAGCACGCCATGAAAACCGTCTGCGAAAACCACCGAGTCATCCGCCTGGCCGTCATGATTGCTGTCGGTCAGCCGCCGGATGCGATCTTGTTCGGTCCCGTAGCGAGCCTCCAGCTGGTCACCCAGGTGCTTCCGGAAGAAGGCGAGGCGATCGGCCACCGTCATCGCCGCCAGATCTTCATCGACCCAGTCGGCATGATCGCGGTTGTCTTCGACCCCCTTCAATTGCCGAAAGGTCTCGGCCACATAGACGCGCCCCTGCTCGTCGATGCAGAACGCGACCGGATTCGCCAACAGTGGTTCGGCCGCCCAGAGTTTGACCGAAAACCCGGACGGGACCCGGATCCGGACAATCGCCTTCTGGCCTTCGTCTGAGGCGGGGGCGATGTTGGGGCGGTCGTTGAAGCGGGAGGGCTCGGGCTGCTGGGCAGACACCGGAGCCGTCGCGAGCAGCGCCCAGGTGAAAACGACCATCCCCTGGTGCAGACAGCTCTGCACCACGCGAATTCGCGAACACAACATCGACATGCTCCGAGTGCGGCAGATTGTCCCGCCCGACTTCCCAGCCCGAAGTTTATCGGTTTTCAGGTCGAATCGACAGGGACCACCCCGCGTGCCAGGGGGGTTGGCTTACGCCACGCCCTGCACCACCGTGGCACTGGCCTGCCCGAGCCGTGTCACGCTGAGCTTCAGGAAAATCGGGTTGCGTGGAGCCGCAGGCTCCCGCACCACGTTCAGTCGACAGGCGGAGTCCGGTTCGCGGTAATTGAGCGTGGGAGGGACAAATCCCTCCTTCAACCCCGCCAGAGAGCCGACGATTTCGATCATTCCTGTGCCGGCCGCGGCATTCCCCCAGAAACTCTTGAGAGCGGTCACGGGAACACTCTCGGCCAGATTGCCAAACACATCATGAATGGCCTCGGCTTCCGCCACGTCGATCCTGCGGTCGGAGAGACCATGGGCGTTGATATGGCCGATCTGGTCGGGCGTGAGCGCGGCATCCCGCAGGGCGGCTTTCATCGCCAGCGCCATGGCCAGCCGGAGGTTGGGTGTCGCCCCGGCATTCGCACAGGCCGAGCCGGCCCCCAGCACGGTCCCATACACGGTTGCTCCCCGTCGGCGGGCCGAATCGGCATCTTCGAGCAGGATCGACGCCGCCGCCTCCCCCACCACCTGGCCATTCCGGCGGGCGTCGAACGGGCGCGAGGCCTCCTCGGGTTTCGCAAAGTCACTCGCCAACTGGTCCCACATGCAGGCGTGGATGGTCTTCAGCGCGTGCAGCCGCGTGCCGGTCGAGCCGGTAATCATCACGTCAGCATGGCCGCGGGCAATCACCCGCAGCGCCTCGCCAATCACCAGATTCGCCGAGGCTTCGTCGAGGGTGATCGAATTGTTCGGCCCCCGGGCGTCGGCAGTAATGCCGATGTGGCAGGCGGGCATGTTGGGCAGGTACTTCAGCAGCCAGAGCGGGAACAGCTTGGGCATCCCCTTCTCGGCCCACCAGTCATGCTGGAAGCTGCCATCTGTGTCATCCGTCGCGGCAAAACATCCCTCGGCCAGATCCTCGGGGACGCTGAACATCAGGTTGGCACCAAATTCGACCCCCAGACGTTCGGGGGCAATGGTCCCTTCCTTGATTCCCCCGTGGTCCATCGAGAGATTCGCCGCCGCGTAACCCAATTGGATTTCCCGGCACATCACCCGAATCGCCTTCTTCTGTTCGCGGCTCTTCGCGAAACTGGCGGGGTTGAAGTCCCGGATTTCTCCCGCCACATGATGGGGCGCGGGGGTGAAAGCCAGAGTGGTCACCGGCCGGATTCCGCTCTGCGACTCGCGCAGATTGCGGGTAAAATCCTCCAGAGACAGACCAATGGGGCTGACGACTCCGAGGCCGGTGATCACCACCTGTCGCTCGGATTGTTTGTGTCCGGTCATAAAACAGCACTGTGGGAACTGGTCCCTGGGACTGGTAGGAGAGGCTCCAGACGGGGCAGCGTGCGGAAATCCTCACGCCCCCCTCACCAGCCATGGGGCAGGAATGGGTGTACGAACGGGCAAGATAACGTTTTTTCCCAGTTGAGAGAAGGTAACCCGCACACTCGGATCAGACACCGCTGATGCGACTGGCATTGCTCGCCAGGCTCGCTCCTCTCCCGGCACCGACCCGGTTCTACCGGGAGGCATTGTATTTTCGCATCGAGGCGATGACGCTGTCGCTCACGCCGTACTGGTGGAGTTGAACAACCGATTCGGGCGAGAGGTCAAACTGGCCACCCCGGTCCCGAATGGTTTCGCACACCAGCTTGTCGCTGCAGCCGCTGGAGACCATGTGCAGCACATCACGGTTCCCCATGAGGTAGCTGCGACGTTCGCGGGCGGTTCGTTCGTAAGCGACCTGCCGGGCCAGCTGATCGCGACGGTCGGCCTCATCCTGGGCATTTCCCGCCAGAGCCCCAAACGCAGTTCCTGCCAGGCCCCCCACGACCGCCCCCGCACCGGTCGCCCCAAACTGATGCCCCACAACTGCGCCGAGGGCGGTTCCCCCGACAGCCCCCAACCCAGCACCCTTTTGCGTGTTGTTGACGTTGCTGCAGCCGCTGGTGACGCAGATCGCAAGCAGAGTCGTCGAAATGAGGCCACGCGCTGCCATTGCATCTCGTGGAGACATATGTGCGTCCTGTGGACAGATGTGCGACATCTTTCCGGTGCGACGGCACCGTACCTCGGGAGTATCGGCATTCCGTAACGATTGGAATGAATCTGCCGAAACGAGGGGACAGTTTTTCGTCGGCGAACTCCGAGCGTGGAACTGATTGTTCGAGGTGGTCTGGCGGGATAGGATTCGAGTCCGGCCCCCCCCCTCCCGTTTGGCAAACTCTTGGGACCATGAGAGGAACGTGTGATGGTTAATTCGCCAAAAGATTCTTGCCAGCCGACCACCGCTGTTCCCGATCCCTCCTGGAAATCACACCCCGAGTTTCGCAGACTGTGGATTCGTTTGAGGCTCTTGGGGGCGGTCGGTTTGCTGCTGCTGCTGTTTGCCGTTGTCGGCAATTACCGGCAATTCCAGAAAAACGCGGTGTTGAACGATCGTCTATCGCAAAAGACACAGGAGTTGTTCAGGGTGAGGCACGAGAATGAAGCCCTGATCCAGCAATTAAACGGCACCTACACAACCCCTTGACATCATTCCAGTCGCCCCCCCTCGTCAACGCCCCGCCCACCTCTGTCGCGGAACGCAACCTCCTCAGCTGGAACCGGGCCGCCTCTGAGACCACTTGGCCTCGACCGAGAGGCAACACCCCCTCGGGGAAGTTTCGGCACCCTCTGGAGGTGGAAACTCGGGATGCAAAAAAAGTCGTTTGTCAAACAGGACGCGCACGACCTTTTCCTGATCGCAAAGGACCATGACGTTGCACTTCTGAGGTGACCGACACGTTGCCCACTGACCTCATTTCGTCCAAACGGCAGTTCGCAGTTTGCCTTGCAGTCAGTGGCGGCGTCCCCGACGGCTCGGTGAATCCGCCTCCAGGCCGGCATTCCCCCCGCTGTGAGGAATCGTCGTGCCGGATTTGGCAAAATGCCTGTGATCAACCGGCCTCCGGTGTTTCCTGTTCCCCTCTGGTTCTCGCCCGAGCCTCTCGAGCCCATGCCCCCCTCGAATCCCATGGATGCCAGCGTTTGTTCGGGTGACCAGCCAGCCCGC
Organism: Planctomycetaceae bacterium; assembly: GCA_046339535.1. GTDB lineage: Bacteria > Planctomycetota > Planctomycetia > Planctomycetales > Planctomycetaceae > UBA10511. The sequence continues at coordinate 23,664 of JBKDUK010000339.1, forward strand.
CTGGGTTTTCTCGCCGTTGGCCGCATCGGCCGTTCACGAACCAGCGGAACCCTGGTGGGGCTGCTGCTCTGCGGCAGCATCTGCTGGTCCCGCCACTCAGATCACGTCGCGGATTGGCCGCAGTTTCCTCGGATGCCCACCCAGGCCCTCGCCAACGTCTCGGCGGGACTGGGGAACTCACCGGCACTCGGGCCGGCGCTCAGCCTGACCGAAGCAGCCTCTGCCGCACTTCCTGCCACCCATCCGAAGTCGGATTCCAATGCACCGGACCAACCCCGGGCACTCCCCGGCGGCACTTCCGCAGTAGACGAGGGGGCAGCGCGAGGGGACTTTGCGTCTGAATCCAGTAAACGCGATCCGGCCGTTCCCCCACTCGCGGCGGCCGGCGACGTGCGGGACGCTCCTTTCGATCCGCCCCCCGCACCCTCCAACGCCGTGGAACCTCTCGCGCCCCAGGCCAACTGTTCCCCCTTCGATGATTCCCCGATGTCCCCGCCCGTTCCGGGATCGAACGCTCTGAATCACGATCTCGCGAATCGTCTGTACGCCACGGAAATCGCGCTTGGCTGGCAGCTCTGGAAACAGGGGGAAGTCGAACCTCTCCGGCAACTGCTGGCCCGCCAGTCGGTCCGGTTCGATCGCGACAAGACCCGTGATCCCCGGGGCTTCGAATGGCATTACCTGAACCGACTGGCCCATGCCGAAGTACGGGTTTTGCCGGAGACTCTCCCGATGATCCGCGAAATGGTCTCTCTGGGAGCGGCCGGCGGCCTGTTGTCGATGCATCGCATTCCGACCAACACCCAGCCGGCCGAGATCCGCCGCTGGAATCTCGAGGGGGACGAACGCTCGCGGAGTCTCGACCTCCCCCCTGGTTTCGATCTCGGCAGTGTGGGGTGTCTCGCCGCCAGTGCCGATGGTCAATCGGTCGCCCTGGCGAGTGGCACAAATCTGCGTCTCATCCAACTGTTGACCTCAGCCACGCTCGATTTTCCCACCGGACATGACGATTACGTCCACTGCCTCGAGTTCTCTCCCGATGGCCAGCGACTGGCCTCCGGGAGCCTCGATGGCCGGGTGCGTCTCTGGGATCGGCAGACCGGAACGATCACTGCAGAATTGAACGCCAGCCGGCGAACCGGGGGGAGCCAACTGGGAATCCTATCCGTGGCGTGGTCCGCCGATGGCACGCAATTGGTCACCGGAGCGGGAGATGACCGGGCACCGGTGTGGTTCCAGAAGCTGCATGGCGAACTCAAGTTGTGGGATGCCAAGTCGGCCGAGGCGATCTGCACATTCCCCAATGTGCCCAGCCAAGTGAATTGTGTGGCGTTTGCGGGCGATCGGTGGGTCATCAGCGGCGGATTTGGCGGAGAGTTGTTGGTCTGGGATGTGCAGACGGGGGGGCTGGTGCGCCGACTGGGAAACCAGACCGGCCCCATTCGCCGCCTGGCGGTCATCGCCGATCCCTGGCGGGTCGCAGCCGCCTGCCATGATGGAACAGCGCGGGTCTGGCACATCGAGACTGGCGAGGAGGTGGCCGTAACCCGGGGCCATCGCGGGGCGGTCCGCAGTGTCGTGTGGGATGCCGCCAGCGGACAATTGGTAACCGGTGGCTGGGACGGCACGATTCGCCTCTGGGATGTGAGCGAAACCGTCGAGCGATCCAATCTGGGGATTCATCCCTGGACCATCATGCAGACTCACCATCCGGTCGATGGACAGACTGTCGTCACGGTCAACTATCACTCGGTCCTGGTCTTCGACCGCACCTCCCGGCGCCACCTCCGTACCATTGCCCCCGGCCGTTGGATCATCAGCTCGGCACTTACCCCCGACTGCCGGCAGATCGTTTTGGGAGGGCATGCAAACCCAAGCGGAGGAGGGGGGGGATACGTCTCCGTCTGGAGTCTGGAGACTGGGAAGCGGCTGGCGGGCTTCGATCCTGGTGCCGGCCAGGGCATTCTGGTGTCTGTTTCCCGCGATGGTCATTGGCTGGCGACTCTGGGAA
>JBKDUK010000340.1:0-4713 GCA_046339535.1 Planctomycetaceae bacterium
GCCATTACCTGCCGGCGTGGTACCTGGGGACCTATCCCGACCGGCAGGTGATTGTGACCGGGTACGAGAGTTCATTCGCCCGCAGTTGGGGCCGGAAGGCGCGGGGGCTGCTGGAGGACTGGGGGGAGCCGGTGTGTGGGGTGCGGGTGCGGGGGAACCTGCGGGCGGCGAATGACTGGGGGCTGGAGGGGTACCGGGGGGGGATGCTGACTGCCGGGGCGGGGGGGCCGCTGACCGGCCGCGGAGCGCACCTGTTGATTGTCGACGATCCGATCAAGAACTCGTCGGACGCCTGCAGCGAGGTGTTGCGCGACCGGCTGTGGGACTGGTGGGAATCGACCGCCAGCACGCGGCTGGAACCGGGGGGGTGTGCGATTGTGATCGCCACGCGCTGGCATCGGGACGACCTCTCGGGACGGATTCTGCAGTTGAACGACCGCGAACCGGGGTTGGCGCGGCGGCTGCACCTGCCCGCCCTGGCCGAAGTCGATGATGTGCTGGGCCGGGCCGAGGGAGACCCCCTGTGGCCCGAGCGGTGGCCGCGCGACCGGCTGGAGACCATGCGTCGGCACAAGTCGCTGGAGTGGTGGAACGCGATGTACCAGCAGAACCCGGGGCGGGGGGAACACTCCCTCTGGCCCGACAATTACTTTCCCGAGCAGTTGTGGTGCACCGACTGGCCCGGGAGCTTCGAGCAGAGCGTGGTGGCCTGTGACCTGGCGACCGGGTTGGTGGCGGGAGATTATTCGGCGGCGGTGTTCGTGGGGCGGCGGGGGGACGAATTCTGGGCCGACGCGGTGCTTGAGCGGCTCCCCCCCGAGCTGTTTCTGTCGCGCGTGCTGGACCTCGTGCAGACGCATGGTGCGCAGTCGGTGCTGCTGGAACTGAGTCTGTTCGACTCGTTGATCTGCGGCGAGCTGGATCGGCAGAAGAGTGAGCGGGGCCTGCACGGGTTGGGAACCATGACGGTGCGGAACACGACCCGCAAGTCGCTGCGGCTGTGCCGGTTGGGACCCGTGCTGCAGCAGCAGCGGCTGCACCTGCGTCCCTCGGCCGGGGCGCGGCTGCTGATCAGCCAGATGCAGGAGTTTCCGCAGGGACGGCACGACGACGGCCCCGACGCCCTCGAAATGGGACTGCGGATGACCTACCCCCCCGAACATCTCCCCGCCTGGCTGTCGGAAACCATCTAGACATCACGTGTTCTGTCAATTCGACAAGACTCTTGAAGTCCATGCGATACATCGATACAGTGGAACTGCTGTTCTGAAGGAAGGGATGGGGAGTGCAGCGACGGGTGGAGAGGCCCGGGCGGCACGGGGGCCGCGGTCGGTCAGGAAGAAATGTTGTCCAGACACACGATGTTCCGTTGATTGAGTCCACCCGCTGCTGAGGTTCACCCCATGTCGTCTGTGAGTCCGCGTTCCACGTTGTCTGTTGTCCCCCTGTCGGCGACCTGTCGTGTTGCCGACCCGCGGCTGGAGAAACCGCTCACCGCGCCCCCGGTCACCGCTGACCCGGCCAGTGCCGGGAATGCCAGTCAGCGGCCTGCGCGGCAACGGAGGCGGACGCAACGCGGGTTGGCCCGTCCCCGATGTCCCCGGCACGGGGGCGAGATGCTGGTGGGGCGCACGGTCGGCTCGGTGCAGTACCGCTACTGCACGGTGACAGGGTGCAACTGTGCCGTGACCACCTTCCGGTCCGATGCGCCGCACAAGCGTTGGCCCCCCGCCAGCCATTCGGGCGGGCCGCGCCGGGAGCGGGAGCCGCGGAACGACGGCACTGGTCCGCCGGGCGGGGGTGCGGTGGATGGAGTCACCATCATCCCGCAGGAGTCTCCGGTTGTTCCGGCGGCATGGCCTGTGGGACGTCCTGTGCCCGGTCAGTCGTCCTGATCGTCGAGGTGGGCGGTGGCGAACGAGTCGCCGGAGGAATCATGCCGTTCGTCGGCGTGCTTCCGGCGGCCGATGATCATTCCGATGGGCCACTTCTGCACCCGGTGTTTCGTGCAGGGAACATAGAAGATCTGTTCCCAGTCCAGCGGCAGATGTCCGTTGACCTGCCACCGCGTGTCGAGACAGAGATATTCCAGGTCGGCGGGGATCTCGGATGCGGTCTTCGGCCAGGGGAGGTAGTGCACTTCGCCGTAGTGGTGCACGAACATGTGGTGCGCCAGGTCCATGCTGTAGAGCTTCGTTCCCGGGGGAAGCAACTGCTTGAGCTGCCGGACCGCCTCGACGGTATCGGGGGTGGTTTTCTGGTGGGCGTTGGTCATGACTCCCAACTGGCAGGCGACCACAAACGCGGCAATCGTGGTCACGCTGCGGCGCAGGGGGACTGCCCCGGGGGTTTCGGACCAGCGCCACAGGCCCGCGGCGGCCAGCCCGCAGCCGGCGAGATGAGCGAGGGCGAAGGAGGGAGATTGAGCCAGCCAGAAGTCGGGCCGGACCAGCGAGACCCCCGCCAGCGCCACGCCGACCCCGCCGATGACCAGGGCGCAGCCGCGGACGAAATGGGGCCAGACACGCCGCCATTCGGTCCCGGCCGATGCGGCCGCCAGCCGGTCGAGCGTTGTTCCCACCAGGAGCGCCACGCAGGGATAGAGCGACATGAAGTACCGCGGCCGTGAGCCGGGAGGGAGCCAGACGCTGGGCAAGGCCACGGCGAGAGCGGTCAGTTGGAAACCGACCTGGGGCCAGCTCCCCGCGAGGGTGGCGCGGAAGCCCGGACGGGTCCAGATCACGAACAGCACCGACCAGGGGAGCAGGCAGGCCCACAATTCCACCGGGTACTGGGCGAAGTGTTCGAAGAACGAGCCCCAGGTGGCGTCCAGGAACCGGTGTCCCACATCCATCACGTAGATTTCGCCTCCCGCCGAACTCCCCGCCTGACGCATGAAGGGAATCTGCCAGGCTCCCACCACCAGCGCGTACAGGGCGAGGCCTCCCGCGTGAGGGAGTTGCAGGGCGAATTTCACCCGGCGGTTCAGCAGCAGGGTCATGCCCACGATGGCGGTGAAGTAGACGGGGGCCTGCGGTCCCTTGGTGAGGGTTCCCAGGGCGGCACAGCCGTACCCGAGCGCCCAGGTGAGCCAGGGGTTCCAACCGCGCGTGTAGCCGAGGTGCCACAAGAGCAGCGACCCGGCGACGAACAGGGTGAACATCGCGTCGGTTTCGCCGGTGCGTCCCAGTTCGATTACCTGCCCGAGGCTGGCGAAGACCAACCCGCTGCAGAGGGCGCCGAGGGGGGAGAGGAAACTGCGGCTGTAGGCGTACAGCAGGGCCACGGTCGCCACGATCGACAGCAGGCTGGGAAACCGGACACTGAATTCGTCGAGGGTTCCCTGCAGTGTGGCGATCCCGGCGATCAGCCAGTTTTGGAGCGGTGGCCGGCTGTAGAGGGGCTGACCCTGCGTGCGGGGGACGACCCAGTCCCCCGTTTCCAGCATTTCCCGGGCGACCAGCGCACGCCGGGTTTCTTCACCCCGGATGGTGAGGTCGGTCAACCGCACGCTGTACGCGAGCACGACCAGCAACAGCAGCCACCAGAACTCGCGTTCTTTCCAGAACGCCAGGCGGGGCGGGGGAGCTGCGGAGGAGGCTTCGGGGGGCATGACACATCCTTGTGTGATGCAGGGGAGAACAGGCACTGCGTCCGGGAGACTAAGGCAGCCCCCCGAAACCGGTCAATCCGTCTTCTGGGCAAGTGACCTCCTGCCCGGCCCGCGGCGCCGTCGCAATTTGACAGGACCCCTGTGCGCGCTGGACGCCGGGGCGAAGGGAGATGGGGTCATGGTGGCAAGCGGAGTGTGGTGTCGGTTGTTCCGGCTGTGCCGGCGGTACCGGCGCGACGGCAGGTTGCGAACGCAGGCCATAACACGTGCAACCGGCGAGGTTGAAACAACCGGCCGTTTAGGTGTTTTGCCTACGTCCGGATCAGGCGGCGGTGGTGCAAAGTGGCCCACCTGGGATGCCGAAACTTTTCGCCACGATGGATCGCCTCTCAATCTCGACGTGCGCCCCCCGTGGCAGGATGGCCCCATGGCCTGCGGGGTGGCTGCTGACACCGCTGACGGGCCTGGTTTTGACACTGGGCTGGTGCGTCCAGCCGGTCTGGGCGCAATCGGCGACCGGAAACTTCGAAACCCGGACCGTCACGCGGCAGGCCCCGGCCGCCAACAACCTGCCGGGCCACCGCGCCCCGCTGCCACCCACAACCGGACATCTGGCCACTTCCGGGGAGGGGAATGCAATCCCGCCGGCGAATGTGCCTTCGCTGGCCGGCACCCGGGGCGGTTCTTCCCCCGAGCCGGGCGGTCGTCGGGTCACGGTGGGAGGGGCGCCACTGGCACGCACCCGTCGCGAAACGGCGGGTCCCGTTGCCACTGGACGGGACCGGCGTGTTGGACAGCCGGCCGCTGGCCCCACCGCCGCGCATCCTGCATCATCGATCACGTCTCCGGTCCAGCCGATGAGTGCGGCTCTGCCCGACAGACCGGCTCAACCGGGTCCCGGCGGGGCCTCCCGTGGACGGCGGTCCCGGGTGGCCGAGGTTCCCGGGGGAGACTGGATCATCTCCAGCCGGGAGGTGAAGGGCTCGCCCGCCACGCACGATTGTGCTGGTCAGATGGAGTATCTCTACCGCGGGCCCGACGGGTTGGTGCCGTACTCGGCCCAGGAGTTTCTGTCGTCGCTCCGTCCTGACCGGCCGGTG
>JBKDUK010000341.1:0-5762 GCA_046339535.1 Planctomycetaceae bacterium
GCGGACGGGGTCACCCAACGTGGGCCAGCAGGTCGAGATCTGTTCGAGCATCGACGGAGGGGCCGAGTCGGGAGTCATCGTCGAGCCCCTTCCCGGGTGGGGGAAATGCTCCAGAGCTGCACATAGCCTCCCGGCTTGTCCGCATGCCCCCCGCCGGTGGCGAGCCTGGTTCCGGCACGCGAGATCGCCAGGGCGTTCGCGCTCATGCCGGTCGCTTTCTGAAACGTCCCCTGTTCACGGTCGGCGGAGACGTCGTACAGAAACAGCGGTCCGTCCCACTCGCCATGGGCCAACACCAGCGAGGGGCCGAGCGGGGCCAGCGCGCGGACGGTCCGATCGCGGGCTGCGGCCAGTCGCCGGAATGGGCTTTCCAGGACGGAGTAGTCCCATGTGGAAATGCCGGCCTGATACTTGCAACCCAACACGGCGGTTTCGGACCCGGGCAGAAACGCGAGGCTGATCACCTCCGGACCCGCATCCCGTCGGCTGTGCAACAGGCGGCCGTCGTCGGCGTTCCAGATTCCGACGGCCTGGTTCCAACTGGTGGCTCCCAGCAGCCGATCATCGGCCGAAAACGTGACGCAGTACACCATGTAGGCCGATATGGCACCGTTCGGATCGAGAGTCGCCAGTGTTCGCAGGCGGTGCCCTCCCTGCGTATCGAGGGAATAGAGTTCGAGCGACCCCTCGGTTCCGACTGCGAGCCGATCGCCGCGTGAATTCTGGGCGAGGGACAGAATGGGCCGGGAGAGCTGCTCAAGGCGGATCTGGCGAGCGGGCTCCGACGGTGAGACCAGCCACACCACCCCTGCCGCGCCGCCGAGAGCCGTCCAGAATCGTCCGCAGGCAACTGCGTGAAGCGGTTCCGGTTCCCACAAAATTTCCCGCGGCCCTGCATCGCGGGCCAGGTCCATCACGGCGAGTGATCCCTTGCGAGAGACCAGTGCGAGCGACGTTCCCTCCGGAGAGAAATCGAGCCCCAGCACCTCGCTTTCCAAAGCGGGCCATCCCTGCTCATACACCAGCCTCACAACGGGCTCGGATGAACCAGCCGGGCGGGATGTCTCTGTCTGTCCGGAGGACTCGCCTGCGGACTCCGCGACCCCGCGCGCTGAGTCAGGGCCGAATGCCGCACGCGTGGAGTCTGACCGGGGCGATTCCGACGGAACGATCTGCCGGACCGGCACGGTTGTCGATGCTTCGCGTTGCTCCGAACGGCCGTCTCCCCGGCTGCCGATCGGAAGCAGTCTCCATCCGGTCACGTACAAGACCAGGAATGCGGCCCCGGCCCACAATCCCGCTCGCAGGCGGGGACCTCGGTGTGGGGTGGGACGGTGATCCGTTTCGTTCTGGGGCCGTACCGTGCGGCCGGACCGTTTTCCGGAACCGCTGGTGCGGGTTTCGGCACTCGTGGCGGCGACCGGTTTCGGGTTGGGTGGGGGCGCCGCCTCCAAGTCGTATTTTGCCAACGCCGCACGGAGCGCCTGCCCCATCGAGGCGGCCGAATCGAACCGGTCGGCAGGCTGCTTGGCCAGTGCCTTGAGGACGATCGCGGCACACTCCTTGGGGATCTCGGAGCGCAGGCTGCGGGGATCGGGAACGGGGGCCGAGCAGTGGGCGAACATCAACTGCAACGGCTGGGTTTGGGTGAATGGGGGCCGCCCCACCAGCAGCGCGAAATAGGTCGCTCCCAGCGAATACAGGTCGCTGCGGGGGTCGAGAGTTTCCCCTTGGCACTGCTCGGGACTCATGTAGTGGGGAGTCCCCAGCAGGCTGCCCGTACTGGTGAGAGCGTTGGTCTCTTCGCCGTCGAGTGCCCGGGCGAGGCCGAAGTCGGCCAGCTTGGCTCTGCCGTCACTGGTCCAGAGAATATTGCCCGGCTTGACGTCGCGGTGAATCAGACCCTCGCCATGTGCGGCGGCCAGGCCATCGCAGCAGTCGGCGATGATGCGGGTGGCGTCCTGCCAGAGGAATGGACCGTTCCCCAGCAGGCTTTGCAGGTTGTCGCCCCGGACCAGCTCCATCACGAGGAAAGTCCGCCCGGCTTCCTGGTCCACATCGAGCACCGCGACGACGTTGGGATGATTGAGCCGGGCGGCGGCCCGGGCCTCCCGCAGGAAGCGTTCGACGGCGTTGCCATCGGCCGCCAGACGTTGCGGCAGGATCTTGAGGGCGACATCCCGGTTCAGCCGGGTATCTTCGGCCCGATAGACAGTCCCCATCCCTCCCCTCCCCAGGAGGGACTTCAGAACATAACGGCCGAGTCGTTTCGTAGAGTCGCCTGCCATGTCCTGATTCTACGGACCAACACGATTCCCGGACCAGCGGAGCCAGCACGCCCCCACGCCCGACCCGCTGGCTGGTGAGCGTGGGGGCGACTCACACGGACGGGCAGGGGGCAAGCCTCACTTCCGCCGGCGGGCTGGAGGGGCGGCCCGGGAGCGCATCAGCTCTTGCAGCGGGGCCTTCTGGGCGTTGTTGTCGATGTAGTCGGCCTCCCAGAAGAGGATCTGCCGGGCGGGGAGTTTCTGCGCCCGCTGCCATTCCTGCTCGAAGGCCTCGGCTGTCGTGGGTACCCAGCCGTACTGCCAGATGTCGACCTGGTCTCCCAGCACCTCGCGCAGGTGCCGCCACGCCTGCTCGGGGGTCCCGCCGTCCTTGTAGTAGCCCGCCGGGACCGCGGCATCGATCAGTCCCTCCCGCGACCAGGTGGCGACATCCAGCAGCAGGCCCCGCAGATTGTCGGCATACCGGGGATTGTTCCCCCGATAGCCCCAGGGATGCTGGATCAGTATGGCGATCGGCAATCCGGGTTTCAGCCGGTTCACCTCGCGGCGCAGAGACCGCATGAACTCGGTCTGCGGCTCGGCCCGGAAGCGGACCCACTGCGGATCGGTGTTGGGCAGGGTGTGCGGGTCGACGCCGTGGGCTTTCTGATACCCCTCGGTGAGGATGGTCTCGTAGCCAAAGTTGGCATGCCCCTGATCGTCAACCTGGGGATCGCGGACATCACCCGTGCGGATCCAGTCGATGAACAGCCCATCGACGTCGTAGCGGTCGAGAATCTCGCGGACAATCGCCAGCTTGTACTCACGAACCTGGGGCCAGGCGAAGCTGAGCTGGCTGTGGAACATTTCGCCATCCCGGCGGCACCAGCGGTGTTCGGGATGTGCGAGGGTGTACCGGCTGGGCCAGCCCCAGGCGTGGTCGTCTTCTTTGAGCGACAGCCAGGCATGGATCTCGAGTCCGATCTCATGACCGTAGCGGACCGCCTCCGCCAGAGTGTCGACGGTACCGTAGTGGTACCGGTCGCGCATCTTCTGCAGGATGGCCTCGTTCTTCTGGGCCCCCAACAGGCCGACTTCCGCGGGCAGCGGATCGAAATAGCTGTCGGCGGCGGGAGGGCCCATGGGGTCCATCAACTGGCTGGGGTAAAGGGAGCGGCCGGCGTCGAGGCAGCGCCAGTAGATGCGGGTCCAGCCCGCCGCCCGGCACATGTCGAGCATGTGCCGGACTCCCCCCAGTCCCGCATCGAGCCCGGGCACATTGTCTTTGAGCACCCAGTCGGAATGGGTGAGGGGGGCCGAGAGCACAATGGGGGTCGGGGGCTGGTCGTCGTCGGCGAGGCAGGGGACTGACCCAAACAGCAACGGCAGGGTGACGAGCAGCAGTCGGGCTGGAGACATCAAGGCCCGGTGACGAGTGCGGAGCATGGCGGCGGGACGCAGGGGCTGTGGGGGAGGAACACGGCACCGTCCCGGACCGGAGTGAAGAGAGACACTGGCGACGAACGGCGCTTCTGAGCGTAGGGAGTGGTGATCTCCCAACTCAACTCATTCCGCGACTTCTCTTGGTGAAAAAACAGACGCCGCCCCACCCTCTCGGGTCATGAACCGAAGAGGGTGGGGCGGCGGCGGAAGTTCCCGCGCTATCTCCGGCTATTGCGACAGCTCACGCACCGCGGCGGCCAGGCGATCGACTTCGTCCCGGGTGTTGTAGATCGAGAATGAGGGACGGACCGTGGCGGTGAGACCAAAACGCCGGAGTGAAGGTTGAGCGCAGTGATGCCCCGCCCGTACGGCAATCCCCCGCTGGTCGAGGAACCGACCGACATCCTCGGGACGCCGTCCCTCGACCAGAAACGACTGCACCCCCACCTTCTCGCGGGCGGTGCCGATCAGCCGCACGCCCGGAATCCGCTGCAACTGCTGAATCGCATATTCCAGCAGGTCATGTTCGTGTCGGGCGATGAGGGGCAGCCCCAGCCGTGTGACGTAATCGAGCGCCACCCCCAACCCGACCGCGTCGGCGACATTGGGGGTGCCGGCCTCGAACCGCGCGGGGGGATCGGCATAGGTCGTCTCTTCAAACGAGACCTCGCGGATCATGTTCCCCCCTCCTTGCCAAGGGGGCAGCTCTTCCCACAATTCGCGGCGGGCGTACACCGCCCCGATGCCGGTGGGGCCAAACACCTTGTGTCCGGAAAAGACGAAGAAGTCGAATTCATCACGCCGCACATCGACGGGCAGGTGGGCGACCGTCTGGGCTCCGTCGATCAGCACGCGGGCCCCATGCCGGTGCGCCAAGGCCGTCATTTCGGCGATCGGCAGCACGGTTCCCAAGCTGTTGGAGGCATGCGTCAGTCCTACGAGGCGCGTGCGGGGCCCCAGCAGGCGTTCGTATTCCCCCAGCAGAATCTCGCCCCGGTCATTCACGGGAATTGACCGGATGTGGGCCCCGGTCTGCCGGGCGACCATCTGCCAGGGCACAATGTTCGCGTGGTGCTCGAGCACGGACAACAAAATCTCATCCCCGGGGCGCAGAAACCTGTGGCCGAAGGTCTGCGCGACCAGGTTGATTCCCTCGGTCGTTCCCCGCACGAAGACAATCTCTTCGGCCGATTCCGCTCCCAGGAACCGCCGCACCGTCTCGCGGGCCCGCTCATACGCCTCGGTCGCCCGGGCGGCCAGGGTGTGGGCCGCACGGTGAATGTTGGAATTCTCGGTGTGATAAAAACGGCTGAGCGCGTCAATCACCACCCGCGGCTTCTGGGTGGTGGCGGCATTGTCGAGCCACGCCAGCGGCTGCCCGTGCACCTGCTGCTGCAAAATCGGGAAGTCGCGCCGCACGGCAGAGACATCGAGGGTGCCGCTCGACGCCAGGCGGGACAGCTCTCCCGACAGTGATTCGAAGGGATGGGGCCCGGGCAGGCCGACGACACCGACGGGGCGCGTTTCGCAACCGGTCAGGCGAATCCGCTGCACGAACGCGGTCAAACCCTCATATCGCGGCTGCTGGTCAGAGGGAACCCGGCGGACCGCGGCGGGGGCCCTGTCCAGGACAGCCGGATCAACCTGCGCTGCCATTGCCCCCGGAGAGCCGAACGCCAGGGGTACTGTCGCCGGTTGAGCCGTGGTCGCATGAGTCGCGGCTGCCGACGCAGGGCCGGGCAAACGGATCTCTCCGGGGGACACCGGGTCACAAAACGCCTCGAGCACGTCCGAGGCAACCCCCGGAATTGTCGGCGAGAGATCCGGGGGCATCCCGCCAGGAATGGCCCCGGAGATCCCGGGGGACATCAGGGGGGCAAGCGAGGGGGAGATTCCCGACGGCATCCTGGCCGGAAATGGATCGCGGGACGCAACGGTCCGGGCTTCCGAGAGGACATGGGGAAACGAGGGAAGAGCCCCGGCGCGCGGCAGGTGCGGCTGGCCCGCGAAAGGGTTTCCTGTGGCGTTCGCCGCCGGCAGGTGAGTGGCCAG
>JBKDUK010000342.1:0-19553 GCA_046339535.1 Planctomycetaceae bacterium
TCAGCCCGTTCTGGTTGAAGATATTCCAGACCGCCTTGGTGTGGCGGGAGAGAATGGTGCTGGGGCGGACGAACCCGGTCTGGGGATCGGGTTCGGTAAAGCCGTGCACGCCGTGCTTGTAGGGCCGTTTCCCCGTGGCGATGGAGGTCCACAGCATGGGAGACAGCGGGGGCTGCAGCGTGGCCATGTTCCCCATCACGCCGGTGTCTATGAGCCGGGCGAGATTGGGCATCAGTCCCTGATCGACGAGGGGGGAAATCACCTTCCAGTCCGCGGCATCCCAACCCACGAACAGTACACGACGACGAGCGGCAGACATCAGCAACCTTCAGACAAACAGACCGGCGCGTTCGACAGGAAAAACTGGGAGCGGGACGACCACTGGGGGGTAACAACCGGCTCGCCCGGAGAAACGATCAACCTGACGAAATACGAGAGCAGGTCGCAGCGGAACCCCGGCGCGAAACGCCTCGACGAAGTCACCGAGATTCCGCTCTCTCTTCTTCAAGCGAACCTCGCGAACGATGACGCGAAAATCTCTGTCCAGGCCGTTTTTGTTCCAGATCCGTGCAACCCGGCCGCTACATTCCTTGCAATCGACCGAGGGCGTGGGAATGCGTGCTGATGAAGTCGCTGTCGCGATGATTTTGGATACAACGTCTTCAATTGATTCAATCGTAACACGACAACTCTGTTCCGCCCGGTCAATCAGGCTCCCCAAGGGAGACCGCGACGTGCGCCCTGGCGCGGTCTGGATACCTGGCCAAGGTCGTCCTTCCCAACATTTGTGTTTTTTTCGGGATGACAAGGTGGTTCGTCACCTCGTTTTCAATGATCGATTTCTGGCCCGAGCGAACTGTCGGTCTCCCGCCGGACGACGCCCGCGAGTGAACAGATTGCGGACCGCAAGCCAGTCGTCGGTCCTCAACACACCTTGGCCTCCTTCGTGGGTTCACCACGGTGGCCCACAGCCCCCCCTCCAGGCAAAGCCCAGAGGGGGAGTTGCGGCAATAGGCGGCCGTCACACCCGGACCCAGACAGCCGCTTTTCCACCTACGCCGCCGTGACCTTCCGCCGCGCCCGGTACGCCGCCACACCTCCGGCCGCCAGCAGAGCCAGGGCGCAGGTCGAGGGCTCGGGGATGGCCCCACCGGTATCGCCGATGGCAATCGGAGCGCCCGTATTCTCGTAATAGAGTCTGCTGAATTGGAAACCATGGCCACGAGTGCCACTGAGGGCCGGGGCCAACTCGATCTCGCCCCACCCGTAGTAGGTGTTGGCACCACTCGTGAATTTGAACCCGAAATACCCGGTCTGCCCCATACTCCAGCCTTGTTGCCCTGCGTCCCTGCCGATCTCAGAGCTGGAGGTCACACCGATTCCCGATTGGGGATTCGAAAAGAACTTGGCACCGAACATGGTTGGCCCAACCACAAACCCCGAGGGGAGCTTGGCAAAACCATCGGAAATCGCGTTGAAGGTCGCAACAAATCGTCCCCCGTTCGACTCGATCAACGAAGCCGAACTTGAAGAGTCGTTACTCAATTGGAAATCGTTGGTGCCATCTCCATCGACATCCAGAAGATTATTGCCAGCGGTGGTGGGAGGACCAATCGGTGCGTTGGGAGAGGCAATAATCGCCCCCTCAACGAAGTTTCCTGAACACAGGGCCAAACTGGCCGCTCCACCGGCCAGAATCATCTTGTCGGCCACACTCGGCCGCGTCGCTGGTCTCGCACTCATTCTCGTTCCTCCTCGGAAAATCTGGTAAGCGACGGCTGTCATTCGCCGAAGGCGCCGCGTCTCTCAACCCCGCGATGGGGCCCAAGGCGTGTGGCAGCGCTCCGGAATTCTTCACCGTCTCCCCCTCCATTCAGCTCCAGGCACAGCATTCTCATTTTGACTTGAGAGTTTCTTCGATTTTCCTCACCCCCTCCCCCAACCAGCACGCTACAACCGGCACAATCGTCACAGTCGCCGCCCGACACCACACGCACGACGCGCGCGCCATCCGGCTTGGCGAACTCACGACGGGCAGTCGTCACGAGCAGCGGCAGATGCGGCGGGGCTTTTCCCGCGGGCCGGTTTTTGATCGAGTCCGCTTCCCGCCGGTTCTGCCGGGAACTCACGATCTGCCGGGCCCTGGTGAGACCACTTCCCATTCCATCACGCATGGCCCTCTTCTGTCCTTGTGGTCTCCGGGCGACATCGGGTATTTCCTGAGTGTCGAAAGTGGCGAAGTCGGGGGAGGAGTTGGGGGGGAAGGGACTGGATGTTTCTGCAGTTTGACAGCACCAGTGTGGGTTTGGTCTCGCGGCTGACCTCCGGCAGTCTCGACCCGGAATCGTGGGAACGCTTTGTGTATTCCTACGGACCGCACTTTGTCACCTGGTGCCGTGAGCAGGGGTTGCAGGATTCCGACGCCCGGGATGTCGCCCAGGAAGTGCTGCTGCGTGTCGCCCGGCAGATCGCCCACCTCGATTATGATCCCCAGCGCAGCTTTCGGGGCTGGCTGCATGCGGTGGTGCGGGGAGCCTGGGCCGATTGGTCAAGTCGTCAACGCCGTGTGATGCGCGGCCGGCTATGCAGCGAGACCCTGGAGAGACTCGCCGACGAGCGGGCCGAGCAGGAGTTGCTCGCTCGGATCAACGCGCAGTACGAGAGTGAGTTGATTGAGCGGGCCAGTGCCCGGGTCAGGCGCCGGGTCGCCACCACCACCTGGCAGACCTTCGAACTGCTGGCCCTGCAGGGCTGCCCCTCTCAGGAAGTGTGCGAACGACTGAACATTTCGCGCGGAACCGCCCTCGCCGCGCGCTGTCGCGTCCAAAAACTGCTGCGGGAGGAAATCGAGCAACTGGAAAGTCTCGCATGAGCGTGAGACAGCAAGTGCCGACGATCGAGACGGGAAGTCATCTCCGGGCGCCCGGGAGCGTTCCCCCCCCCTGCCTGTCTGACGCCACTCTGCGGAACCTGCTGCAGGGGGGTGAGAACGAGACGGGGCAGACCGCAGCCGAGCGGCATCTCGACCAGTGCGACGCCTGTGCGGCGCGACTGGAGACACTGGCCGGACCGCTCCACGATGTGCTGCGAGTGGCGCGTCCCGCATCCCCCTCCGTCGACTCGGCCACTCTCCAGATGCTGGTCTCGACCGCCGACAATCCGGCCTTCGCACGGGCGTCGCGACCGGCCGCGCAAGCTCCCCGGCTTCTCCCCCCGTCAGCGAGCCCTCCCCCAGGTTTCGAATCCCTCACACCGATCGGCCGAGGGGCTTCTGGAACGGTCTATCGAGCCCGCCAGATGTCTCTGGGTCGCGATGTGGCGCTGAAGGTCCTCTTCTCGGACCAGGCTCCCCGTGCCGTCGCCCGGGCGCAGCACGAGGCCCAGATGGTCGCCGGACTGCAACACCCTCACCTCATCACGATTTACGAGGCGGAACTCCTGCAGGAGCCCCCCTACCTGGTGATGGAATGGATCTCCGGAGGGTCGCTGCAAGATCGACTCAAACAGGGGCCATTGTCGATTGACGAGGTCTCGTTGCTCGCCTGGCAACTGGCCCAGGGGGTCGCCGCGTTTCATGCCGTGGGCATTGTCCATCGCGACCTCAAACCAGCCAACGTGCTGTTGGCGACAGACAGCGCCGGCGCCGACGTCGACGCTTCTACCTTCTGTGCGAAGATCACCGACTTTGGGTTGGCGCGGGCGGTCAACGCCCTCTCTCAGGGAAGCCAGGAGGGAACCGCGATCGGCACCCCGGCGTACATGTCTCCCGAGCAGACCCGCCTGCGTCCCGCCCTGGGCCCCGTGGGCCAGGCGAGCGACCTGTATGGCGTCGGGGCGGTGCTCTTCGCCGCGCTCACAGGACGCCCACCCCACAACGGCGAAACGCCGCTGGCGACGTTGATGGCGGCCGCCTGGGAAGAGCCCCCCTGGCTGCCGACACTGCGCCCCGAGGTCCCGACCGACCTCGCCACCATCGTGGCCAAGTGCCTGCGTTCCCAGCCGGCGGAACGTTACCGCACTTCCCAGGAATTGCTCGATGATCTGCAGCGATTTCGCCACGGACTGCCGATCGCCGCCCGGACCTACTCAAGACGCGAGCAACTGCGCAACTGGATCCGCCGCCACCCGACGCTGTCGCTCGCGCTCGGTTTCACAGGCACGCTGCTGACCGCGGCCCTCCTGGGGGTGGGTTATCACCTGGTCCGCCTCGATCGCACCCTGAACGATTTGCAATTGGCGCAACAGCGGGCGGAGACCGCGTTGAAACTCGCCAATGAGGCCACGGTGGCCGAAGAGAGTCGCCGGAAACAGGCGGTTCAGCAGGCGATCCGCGAAGCCGATATGGCACATCAGGTGATGCTCTGGTCGATCTCGGACAAGGCTCAACCGAACCCCAACGATGCGAAAGTGCTGGGGATCATTCGCCGGTTCTACCACCAGCATCTCGGTCCCATGGACGAGGTCGACCCCGATCTGGCCGAAGTGCTGGGACAGGGCTTGCTGACCTGCTGTACCCTCGAAGCGAAGCTGTTCAAGAATCCTCAGGATGTCCTCGACGATACCGAGCTGGCCCTCCGGCTGCTCACCCGGTTTCCCGAAGTGTCACTCGCCCAGCGATACCAATCCCAAATCCTGTTGCTTCGCTGGCGGGCCTTCCTTCAACTGGGTCGGCATTTCGAGGCCCATCAAGCACTCCCCGATTTGTCGATCGTACTGGACGGCTCAGCCGTCGATACGCCCCCCGAACTCTCCCTGGAGAATGTCCCCGGCCTCATTTCGTTCCTGTGGAATGACGACCAACCCGAGACGGCCCTCCGCCTGGCGCAGCGCATTCTGCACCACGAGGTGCGCAAGCCCCCCTCTCGCCCCCGAACATCGGACGACTGGACCGCTCTGCTCTCCATCCAAGCCCAGCAGATTGGCTTGCTGCATCATCTCAAACGCTGGTCTGAGGCAGCTGAGGCACTGGAGGGTTGGCAACGGCTGGCTGAGGCCAACCAGAACGAGGTTCCCGCCGCCGAGCCAGGACTGGCCATTCAACGCCTGCGGCTGCTGGCTGAACTCCTGCTGCACGCCCATCCGCACCTCAAGCCCCCCCACCTCGAAGCGGACTTGGCCTTCGGGAATGACTGCGCTCTGAAATTGCTGCGCGAGGACCCCGCGGACAACGTCACGGCCGTGCTGGCGGCCCTGGAGTGGGTGGGCGGGCTCGCACAACTCCCTGCCGAATGGGCTTCCCCGGACTGGGTCGATTTCCTGAGCGTCGCCGCCCTGCACCAGGGCCGGTCTCTTCTGCCCCTGGCCGGAGGGGAGAATCTCACGAAGCCGATGGTGGAGTTCCGACAGCAGCGGGCCGAGAGGGCATTCGAATCCGGACGCTTCGCCGAGGCGCTCTACGAGTCTCGCGAGATGCTGACCGACCTGACCCATCCCGCGACTTCGCAGGGACGCTCGCGTCGCGAGTTGTGTCAACAGGCCTGTGAACTCGCCGCTCGCGCCTGTCACGAACTCGGTCTGCCTGCCGAGGAACTGTCGTACCTCTCTCGGGCAGCCAGCCTGGCCCAGGCGACCGATCGGGTCCAGCTCGAAGCCCAGTTGCAGCAGGCACTTCAGTCAGTGACGGCCACGACGGTGCTCCAAGATCCCGCAACCGAAGAGCCATCGCCGCACCGCTGAATCCGCAGAGCCGCGCGTCCGCCCGATCCGTACGACGAGTTTTCCAACTTGTCGACCCCCCTCTCCCGGCAGATCGCACTCCCCCCCATCGCCGCGTCGAGTCATTCCGCGCTCGATAATCAATCTGGCCAAAACACTCGACGGGCCGAAGGCCCTGGCACCGACAGGTTGGAAACCGATCGTACTTCCGGGGCAGCCGCCCCGATCCGTACGACGAGTTTTCCAACTTGTCGAACCCACTCTCCGGCCAGATCGCACTCCCCCCGAATCGCCGCGTCGAGTGATTCCGCGCTCGGTAATCAATCTGGCTGAAACACTCGATGGGCCGATGGCCCTTGGACCGACAGGTTGGAACCCGATCGTACGACTCTCGGCGGCACGTCCCCTTTTACTTGGCCACGTACCGCACGCCCGTGGCCTGCACTTTGCGGCGGTACACCTTGTCTCCGGCCGTGACGTAGAGCGTGTCGAGCTTGGGGCCGCCGAAGCAGACGTTCGAAAGCGGTCCCGCGTGTGGCTTGGCGATCGCCCCCCCCAGCCGGCCGGTCGGATCGAACATCTGCAGCCCCGCCCGTGTCGCCACGTACAGCCGGCCGATCGAATCGACCGTCATCCCGTCCGAGCCCGGACGGTCGGCCCGCGAGGGCAACTGCACCGGTCCGTAATACCGCTCCTTGTGCGACAGGCTGCCGTCACGTTCCACCCGGAATGTCCACAGCACCGGTTCCTGTGATTCGGTCACCACCAGGGTCCCCTGGTCGGGCGTCAGGATGACCCCATTCGGACGAATCCCCTCCGCCACCACCTTCTTGGTCCGCGACGCGTCGCCGCTGATGTGCCAGACCCGCTCCCCCGGCGGATCGGTGACCCAGATCGAGCCGTTGCCAGCCACCACCAGGTCATTCGACTGCACCCCCTCGGCCACCACCGTGTACTCCCCCTTGGCGTTGTAGGCGACGATCTGCTTGTCGCCATTGCGGCAGCCGTACAACAGCCCATCGGGACCGAACATCAGTCCGTTGGTATTCGCCGTCTTCTCATCAAACAGCGTCACCTTGCCGTCGAGTTCGACCCGGAAAATCTTGCTCTCGGGCACATCGGTGAAGTAGACCCGCCCCTCGGCATCCACCGCCGGTCCCTCGGTGAACTTGTGCCCCTGCGAAACGAGTTGCCACTCTTCTCCGTCAATCAACACCCCCGACAGCGCCATGTCCTGGGCCGGGGCAGACGCGGGAACCAGACTGACCAGACACAACGCAATCCACCAGGCAGCGGCACGACTCATGGGAATCTCCCCACACCAGACCAAAACCATGTTGTCTTGTTGAAATCCCGCCAGACCAACCGGCGAGTCGCGCGCATCCCGAGGGGCTGCGCCGTGCGGCCAGAACCGCGTTGTGCCGGCCCCAGGGCATGCGGGGGCCGAACTTCACAAATGGCGGGCCATCACTCGGGGGTGTCGCGCCACAGCCAGCGGAGCGATTCGGGCATCAGCGCCCCGCCATGTTTGCCATTGTGTCCGCCGTCGCCGTATTCAAAGCGATAGTCGTACTTCGAGAACTTCAGCGCCGCCGCCATCTCCTGGTTCGCGAGGGGCCAGTTGCCATGCAGGTTGTCGAGGTCGTTGCTCCCCTCCTGCAGAAAGACCCGAATGGGCTTGCGCTCGGTCTTGCGGATTACCGAGGGGTACACATGCCCGCCCCGAATGTTGGTGAAGCTGCCGACGTGCGAGAGAACTTTGCTGAAGGCGTCGGGACGCTCCCAGGCGGCAGTGAAGGCACAGATCCCTCCCGAGCTGATGCCGCCAATCGCCCGGTACTCGGCACGCTCGCTCAACTTGTAGGTCTTGCTGACCTCCGGGAGGATCTCTTCCAGCAGGAACCGGGCATACTGGTCGCTGAGCGTGTCGTATTCGAAACTGCGGTTGCTGCGGGGCTTCTGGTCGGGCTCACTGGCGGGAATCTGCCCGGGGTTCAGGAAGATGCCAATCGTCACCGGCATCTGCTTCTTGTGAATCAGGTTGTCGAAGACCACCGTGGTCCGGAACTGCCCGTTGGGGTCCACATAGGCCCCACCATCCTGAAAAATCATCACCGCGGCCGGCTTCGAGCCGTCATATTGCCTGGGCACATACAGCCACCAGTCGCGCTCGGTCCCCGGGAAGACCTTCGACTCCTTCCACTGCAGCTTGGTGACCGTTCCCTGCGGCACCCCTTCCTGAACCAGCGAATCTCCTTCGAGCTTGTAATCGTCGGCGGCCGAGGCCGTGGGGACCGTCCCCCATCCCAGGCCGGCCACCAGGGCCAAACTGCCGAGGCGGGCGAGCAACCAATGTCGAGCGCGTGTCATGATGTCTTCCGACGGAACCAGAGCGAAACGAATCGGGGGGGCTCCCCCGGCCGGATCTTAACGCCCTCCCCAACCCGGCGGAAACCATCGCCGCTCCCGCGTTGCCAAAGGCCCTGTTATCCTCAGGCCGTGCATCCACTGACGGGTGTGTGCAGTTTCTGACCAACCGTTGTTTCTGTGGTGGTGTTGTCTGAAGATGCCGCAACTCTCCGAGATTCTCGCCTGGTTCGACCGCGAGGCCCCCGCCCACCTGGTGGAAGACTGGGACAACACCGGCCTGCTGTTGGGAGATCGCCGACGCCCCGTCGACCGGGTGCTGACCAGCCTGACTCTCACCGAAGACGTGGCCGACGAGGCGATTGACCGCGGGGCCCAGTTGGTCATCAGCCATCACCCCATCTTTTTCAAGGCGATCAAGAAACTGACCGCCGACGATGCCCAGGGACGCCTGGTCTTGCGGCTGGCGGCGGCGGGCGTGGCGGTCTTCTCGGCCCATACCCGCTTCGACAGTGCCCGGACCGGCATCAACCAGCAACTCGCCGAACGGCTGGGTTTGGTTGAGATCGATTCGCTGCAGCCCGCCAGCGCTCCTGCCAGCTACAAGCTGGTGGTGATGGTGCCGCGGACCCATGTCGAAGCGGTCCGGCAAGCGATGTGGAACGCTGGGGCGGGAGTGATTGGCGAGTACACCGAATGCAGCTTTCTGATGCCGGGGGTGGGGTCGTTTCGCGGCACCTCGGCCAGCAACCCGGCCATTGGCGAGCCGGGAGAGTTCCAGACGGTGGAGGAATACCGCATCGACATGGTCTGCCCCGCACCGCTGGTCGACCAGGTGATCGCCGCGATGAAAAAGGCCCACCCATACGAAGAAACGGCATTCGATATCGTCCCCCGGCGGGCACCGCAGATCGATGTGGGGGTGGGTCGAACCGGATTGCTCCCCCCCGCCGACCGCCCGGGTCAGCCGGCGCTCTTGCTGGGAGATTTGCTCGGGCGGGTCAAAGAGCGACTGGGAATCAACGCCCTGCAGTTCAGCGGACCACTCGACCAGCCGGTGCGACGGGTCGGCATTGCCTGCGGTTCGGCCGGCGACTTATTGCGGTTGGCACGGCAACGGCGGTGTGATGTTTTTCTGACGGGTGAGGCGCGGTTTCACACAGCGCTCGAGGCCCGCGACGCCGGGAACGCCCTGGTCCTCGCCGGGCATTACGCCACCGAGCGGCCCGCCATGGAAGCTCTGGCGACGACCCTGCGGGAGGTCTTTCCCGGGCTCGCGACCTGGGCCAGCACCCACGAGCGCGATCCGCTCCAGACGTTTTGAGGCCAACCGCGAGGACGCGGGGCGACAGCCCCGTTGCTTCCCCGACTGACTCCACCGTCATTCAGATCCCGATCGTCCCGGCTGAACTTGGCGGCGACGATTGGTAAACTCAATGCAGGCAGGACGATGCCTGTCCTCCCCTTTCTGGCCCGAAACCCGAGTTCAGAACAACCGTGCGGAAACTGATTGTTGACCTCGACCCCGGCATTGGAGACGCCTTCGCAGCGGTTCTGGCCCTGGCCGACCCCAGCCTCGACGTGCTCGCTCTGACCGCCTGTGCTGGGTGCGTGCCCGGCCCGACCGCCACCCGCAACACCCAGGCAATTCTCGCGCACCTGGACCCACCCAAGTGGCCCCGGCTCGGTTCCGCACGCGGTGCCAGCCCGGCAGTCCTGCGGGGAGAATCCGTCAGCGAGGTGTTTCTGGGGGAACTGCATGGTCCTACCGGTCTGGGAGATCTCGAGTTTCCGGCGGCCCAACTGCACAATCCCCACGAGTCGGCCAAGGTGCTGGTGGATCTGATCCGGATGTATCCGCAGGAGGTGACCGTGCTGACGCTCGGCCCCCTGGGGAACCTCGCCGCCGCGATGGAGCGGGCTCCCGATTTTCTCGAATCGCTGGGGGGCCTGGTCTGTTGCGGCGGGGCGATTGGCCGGGGGGGTGACGTGACCGCCATGGCCGAGACCAACATGTATCTCGACCCCGAGGCGGCCCGTCAGGTGCTCAGCAGCCGGTATCCCAAGACACTGGTGCCGCTCGATGCCACCGAGGGGGTCGCACTGACGCTCGATCACCTCTCGAAGATCATCCAGATCGACAGCCCGGCGACCACCTTTCTGGGCAAGCTGCTCCCTGTATCGTTCCGCACCCATCGCCAGGGGCTGGGTTGCGAGCAGATTGGACTGGCCGAGGTCGCCGCTCTGGCAGTGCTGTCGCGCCCCAGCCTGGCCCGCGACATGCCATTGCCCGTTTCGGTCGAGACCAGCGGCGAGTTGACACGTGGAGCGATCGTGGCCGACCGGCGCCGGGAATACGCCCGCCGGGCCAACACCGATGTGGTGCAGGAGATTGATCCCCAGGGGGTTCTCGACTACCTGTTCGAAATCTTGCGGGGGGCCGCATGACCGACAATCCAACTGCGGCCGAGCCCCCCCTCGATGTTTGGTGTGCGGGCATTATCGTGGCCGACTTCATCTGCGAGCCGATCGAGAAGCTGCCTGCGGCCGGGGCCCTGGTGATGACTCCGGGGATCTCGTGGGCGATTGGAGGCTGCGCCTCGAATGTGGCGGCCGACCTGGCGCGGCTGGGGCTGCGGTCGGCTGTGGTCGGCCGGGTGGGGGATGACCCGGCGGGAAACTTCGTGCGGGACAGCCTGCGGACGGCGGGGGTCGACACCTCGCGGGTGCTGGCTACCCCTGGTCACCAGACAAGCGCCACGCTCGTCGTGAATGTGCGGGGGGAGGACCGGCGGTTCATCCACACGTTTGGGGCGAATGCCGCCTTCACCGGAGAAGAGTTGGCGGCCGACCTGTTGCCGCGGGCGAAAGTGCTGTATCTCGGGGGATTGTTTCTGATGCCGGGATTGACCGGCGATCGGGTGACCCGGTTGTTTCAGGCGGCCCGTCAGGCGGGGCTGATCACCGTGTTGGACGTGGTCATTCCCGATCCGCGAGGGACCTGGCCCGTCTTGCAGCAGGTGTTGCCTTTCGTGGATGTCTTCCTGCCCAATCACGACGAGGCCGAGTTGATCACCGGCTTGTCCGACCCGGTGGCGCAGGCCCGACAGTTTCGGGGGGCGGGAGCCCGCACGGTGGTGATCACCTGCGGCCGGGACGGTTCCGTGCTGCTCGCCGACGACCAGCTGTGGCGCGGGGGGATTTACCCGGTCGAGTATGTCGACGGAACCGGCAGTGGCGATGCTTTTGCGGCGGGATACATTTCGGGATTGCTGGAGAGGCGGGCGGCGACCGAGTGCCTGTTGCGGGGCAGCGCGCTGGGGGCGAGTTGCGTTCGGCAGCCTGGGGCCACCACGGGAGTGTTCCGACGGGACGAGCTTGACCTCTGGTTGCGAACGCATTCCCTGCCGCTCGAATTTATCGGGCGGGCTGCGGCCGAGAGGCGAGTGCCGTTGAGCGGTGGAGAGTAGAGGACGATCAGGGAAGCCGGCCGCCGTCCGTACGACGAATTTTCAATGTGTCGAAATACGCCCCCGGCAAACGGAACTGACCCTGAAACCGGCGGCTCGACGTTTTGAGCAGGTCAGTCCCCAGCGACTGTGAACCCCACCGGCCAACCGCAAGGTTGTCGTTCAGGAGGGGTTGGTCGGGGGGCGTGGGGTGACCCGCTCGGTCAGAGCGCCCCGCCCAGGCTCAGGGGGGCGGGCAATCACTTCCGACAGCGGCCGCGGCTGAGACTTCAGCAGGATGGGCAGAATCACGCTGAACCGGCTCCCCTTCCCCAATTCACTCCGCAGGGTCACCTCGCCTCCCAGCAGCTTGCTCAGTTCCTTCACAATCGAGAGCCCCAGCCCGGTCCCGGCATATTCCCGGGTCAGTGAGGTCGACTGGCCCCCCGGCGTGGTGTTCCCTTGCCGGAACTTCTCGAAGATCGAATCCTGATCCTCCAACGGAATCCCCACCCCCGTGTCTTCCACCACCAGCTCGATCTGCTCGGGATCGGCCGCCAGCAGCGCCAGCACCTGCACCCGGCCCCCCTCGGGAGTGAATTTCACAGCATTGGACAGCAGGTTGTAGACGATCTGCTGGAGCTTTCCGGGATCTTGTGACAGCACGGGGATGGCCGGATCGGATTCGGTGGTCAGCTCGATGTTCTTGCGTTCGGCCAGGGGGCGCATCATCGAGGCCAGCCGTTCCAGCAGGTCCCCCACGGTGAATTCGACAATGTGCAGATCCATCTTGCCCGCCTCGATCTTGGCGAGATCGAGAATGTCGTTGATCAGCGTCAACAGGTCCTTGCCGGAGGTCTGGATATTGCGGACGTAGCGCTGTTGTCGCTCGGTCAGATTGTCGGCCCCGGCCAGCACGTCGCTGAACCCCAGAATGCTGTTGAGCGGGGTGCGCAGCTCATGCGTCATGGTGGCCATGAAGTCATTCTTGAGATTGTTGAGCTCATAGAGCTGCAGGTTGGCGCGGGCCAGCTGGTCGACCTTCGAGTCGAGCTCGGTGTTCACCTGACGCAATTCCTCCTGCACGGTCACCAGATGCCGGAGCATGCGATTGAACGCCTGGCTGAGCTCTTCAAACTCATCTCCCGTACGAATCTCGGCCCGCCTGTCCAGTTGGCCGCGGGAAATCGACTCGCTCACATCCCGCAGATGTTCCACCGGCTTGACGATCACATAACGAACGATGGCCCAGGAGGCGGTCATCGCCAGGAAGACGGTGACGATTGCCGTCGACAGCAGAACGGCGTTGTTCCAGGCCAGCGAGCGGTCATTCTTGGAGAGGGGCAGTACGATGGCCGCCATCCCCAACAAGGTCCCCTCCTCGACCTCCTTGGTGCCGATGGTGCTGTGATAGTGGCACTGCAGGCAGACCTGGCTGGCCCGGACGGCCCCGTAGTACCGCATTTCCCGGCGCCCCGCCTGGTTGCGGACGATGCGATAGGTCTCCCGGAGATCCGGATTGGCCTCCAACAGATCGAGCTGGGTAAAGTCGGTCTGGTCGCTGGGGATCTTCTGGGAATTGACCGTATCGGCCCGGTAGAGGGTCCAGAGGAAGCGGTCGTTGGCTTCGATATGCAGTTCGGGGGGGAGCAAAGCGTCCCAAAGGGCGTCGTCGGTTTCCCGGAAGTCCTTGGTGGGGAGGCTGATATGGGTCCAATGATGCCGTTGGACAATCGGCTGAATCATCATCCGGCCCGTCAGCAGATTCTGATCGAGCACAAGACCTGAGGTCATCCGGTAGTAGAGATAAAAGCTTCCCGAAACAAGCAACAACAATCCCCCCCCGAACAGAAACCGGCATTTCCGTTCGAGGCTGGTCTCTCCCAAGAGGCGTTTGAATGTCCGGTACGACATAACAGTGCATGCTACCCAAAAAGAGACGATTTGACAGGTCTCTGAGTGGGTGGTACTCTCCTAAGCAGAGAAATACGAGGTTTTACGAGAAAATCCGAGTTCTTGGCGCTCGCTCGGCCTCGTAAACACAACGTCTCCAGTCCGTCGCAGAATGAACATCTAATCACCATTGGATGGTGCACAATGTTCACCCAGAAGTGATGGACGAAGTGCGATGCTCCTGACGGCAGATGATTTACGCCTGGGGTGGAAAATGGATTGCCAGTCGACTTCAATTGCTCTGAGCAACGTGTTGGTTTCTCGATCTGGATTGCGGGTTTCCGCTGGGTCCTGATCGCGTGTCTTGGTTGTCTCTTCGTGCAGGCGGTGTGAGGCCCTGGCAGTGGATGTGGTTCGGCTGTACGGTGGGTTTGCCCTCGCCCACGCGAACAGATCTGCTTGGGCCGGTTCATGCGGTGGGCTTTTTACGCTCGTTTCAGGTCAATAGTTGGGTTTCTCGAACCGTGGCGGGTTCAGATTCCCGGCGATGTGTCACTGAGGTTGAGATCGAGAGATTTTCTCCCGACCCGCGATTCTGAATTAATTGAGGTCTCTCTTCGAGGAGTTTCAGCGACATGCTGAAGGTTGATTTGAAGGTTTTGGAGGGGAGACAGGCCGGTAAAACAATTCCGGTGCCAGTCAAGCAATTTCTGATCGGTCGCGAGCAGGATTGTCACCTGCGTCCAAACAGTGATTTGATTTCCCGCCATCATTGCGTCTTTTCCATCGACGAATTCTCGGTTCGCCTCCGAGACTTGGGAAGCACCAACGGAACATACGTCAATGGTACCCGAATTGAGTCTCCGGTCACGCTGAAATCGGGCGATCGGATTTCGGTCGGGAAACTCTCCTTCGAGATTCTGATTCGCCAAGGTGCCTCCAGGTCTTCGGAAGCGATTCCGAATGTCCCAGCCTCGGCGGAATTGTCGGATTTGATTCCGACTCTTGATCCCACGGAATCGGCGGGGGATCAGACCAGCGAAATGCCGGCGATTGCTCCCACCGCGGACACGGTTGTCTTCGCGGCATCCGATACGGATACCTCCCTCCCTGCCGATCTGGCCACCACCGCCCCGGGGATGTTTCCGACTCCCCCTGGCTATCCTCCTCCCGGCTATGGGATGCCCTCTCAAGGTTATGGCCTGCCGGGCTATCCACCGGGATATGGGATGCCGGCCTATCCGCCGATGTATCCCCCGCAATATCCCATGCCGGGATACCCTGCCGGCTATGCTGTGCCAGGGATGATGCCAGGTTATCCGATGCCAGGTGTGGCGACAGCCCCAGAGCCTCCTGCCGCGGAGAGCGAATCCGCCGCTGAGAAACGCAAAAAAATGACGGCCGAATCCCCTCCCATGGTGCTGCCCGATCCGGAGAGCACGGGGGCCAAGGCTCCTCCCCCTCCCCCGCCAGCGGCCCCCGCCGATCCCAACGCCCCCCCGGCCCGGAAGCCGTCTGAGGCCGCCGCGGATATCATCCGTAATCAGCGACTGAAGCGCTGAACAAGCCGGGGGCGAGTTGGCCCCCGTGCGGCGC
The DNA here is from genome assembly GCA_046339535.1 of Planctomycetaceae bacterium. Taxonomy (GTDB): domain Bacteria; phylum Planctomycetota; class Planctomycetia; order Planctomycetales; family Planctomycetaceae; genus UBA10511. The sequence goes on from JBKDUK010000342.1 coordinate 14,961, forward strand.
TGTTTCTCCTTCCGCAACGCGGGTGAACCTGTGGCCGAACCAACCGATCTGCAACGCAACTACCGGGAATTCATCGATCTGCTGCCGCTGACGATGAATCTGGCTGGACTCCCCCACAGTCCTGCGGGGGTCTACTTCACCGAAGACCAGATTGCTGCCCGGGTCTTCACCATCAAGCACGCGTTCAAAGCCGCCCGGACTCTGGTTCGCGAGTGCATCCGGGCGAGTTGACCCAATTGCCGCCTCCGCAGACTGGTTTGCAACCAGGTGCAGCGGATCATGATTGACTCGGCTCCTCACATCCCTCGCCGGACCGGTTGATGGATTTCGTCCCCGATTTCACACACTGTTCCGAGTGGAGTGAAGCCCTGCTGATCGAACGCTGTCTGGCGGGAGACAGCGGGGCTGTCCGCGAATTTGTCGCGAGGTTTCAGGGGCTCATCCTCGGCGTCTCCCAGAGAATTCTGGCCCATCGTCAGGATGCTGAGGATGTGGCCCAGGAAACTCTGGTGCGGGCGCTGCGAAGCCTGTCCAGGTTCGATCAACAGCGTCCACTGCAGCCGTGGATCCTGCGGATTGCGGTGAATCGCTGCCGGACCGCACTCTCTCTCCGCCGAAATCGCGAATTGGGAACGGAATTGGTCCACCACGTGGCCGACCGCCCTCCGTCCAGCGATCAGGAGTTGGCGGAAGAACTCGAACTCGCCTTGGGTCATCTGCGGGAACAATACCGCATCAGCTTTGTGCTGTACCACCACCAGCAACTCAGCCTGCCGGAGATTGCCCAGATCTGCAACTGCCCCGTGGGAACTGTGAAAACCTGGTTGCACCGGGCCCGGCGTCAACTCGCGGTCCGACTTGCCGAACGCGGTTTGGGCCCCAGGGAATTCCGTCCTTCCCAAACAGTTCCCAGTCTGAGATCGGTCCCAGAGTCGCACTCGGTCTCGACCGTAGATCTCGAAGAGTCCCCCCCTGCGCAAGACGCGGCAAAACCAACCTCTGGCCAACTCCGATGAACTGCACCGAGTTTGATCAGCATTGGCAACGGCGCTTCGATTTGGGAGCCGGGATCGATCCTGCCCACCTGTTGGCCCATCTGGCCCAGTGTCCTCGGTGCCAGGCCTGGCAGCGTGCCTGGGAAACCCTGGAACGGGCGATCGACGCAGGTTCTCCCGTCCCCAGGACACAAGACACCGTCCGATCCCACCAGACTCTGGCCGATCGGGTGGTTGCCGAGTTGCAGATCCGACCCTCGCGGGTGGTACCCCGGCGGCTTCGGGACAATCCGATCACAAGGTCTCAGGAAATCGGGAGAGCCTCCGACCGTCGATCGGACCTCGGGCGGCCTGTCCGTCCGACCTACGTGGTCACGGCATGCCTGGCCGCTGTCTGTTTCGTATGGGGAAGTGCCAGGTTCTTTCGCCCCTCCTCGACCGGGACGCAGCAAGTCGCTTTGACAGGGTCAGCGGAGGCAGCCCCCCTGGTCGGGATTGTCGATCTGAGTGACCCAATTCAGCAGGCCAATCAGCCTTCGCGCAGGGTGGTGGCAGCGGAAAAGACGTTCCCCGGAAGCCTGGCGGGGGGTTCCGGAGCGACAGCAGCGACGGCTACAGAGAGCCCTCGCGCAAACTCTCGGCCACCGATTGTGAAGCCGTTGGTCGGAATGGTGCACAACCTGACCAGTCTTATCCTGCCGGGCTGGCCCTCGGTCTTCAACGACTCGGTGGGAATCCCGCATTATCTCGAGACCGAGACCGCTCAGACGGTGACGCTTCCGGGAACCGCTCCCGCTCTTCAGGCTCAATTGGCGCTCGTGAAGCGCACTGAAGTTCCCTGGCCCGAACCGGTGGAGGAGCTGCTGGCGGTGGCAACCGAGTCGGTCCAGACCATGTGGGATCTGGCCAATCAGTGGTAGTGGTCACGCGCCCCGACGGCTCACGGGGCGGCGTGGAACAGAATTGTCCGCAGTCTGACCAGTCCCGACACAGGGACTCAGGTCCCGGCAACTCGAATGCAGCTTCCCACCGCTGGAAGTCGCCGCGGAGAGCAGATACCCCCGGCCCCCCGGAGTGAGCAGGGACATCGAGTGTGGGGGCTTGGCGAATCCTCGAAAAAAAATACCCCGACAGCTCATGATGAGCAGCCGGGGTACTTTGATCAGTCCGACAGTCCAACTGGAATTGACTGTCGCCATTTGCAGAGGCCCCGATCGGAGTCGAACCGATGATGGCGGATTTGCAATCCGCTGCCTTAGCCACTTGGCTACGGGGCCGAACAGAACTCAGATCAGAACAATGTCCTGAACTAACGAACGGGTATTCTAGCCGACGCGAGTTTGACGGTCAAGGGGTTTGAAGCGGTTGAACCGTTTTCCCCGAGACGCCATTTATTTCGGCCTTTCGGCCTGGCGAAGTTGAGCTTTTCTTGGCTCCCAAGGTTGCCCACAACCTGTCCCCACCCCGTCTGAAACGTAGAGAATCCCCTTCTCCAGCAGTACCATTTGTGAATTGACTCTCCGAACTCATCCACGCATCGGCAGCATGACGGACACACCCCAGCCGCTCGAAGTTCACGAAACCGAAGAACAACTGATCACCACGGCTCAGGAGGCTGTCTTCCAGTCGAACTGGATCGTGGGGGAATGCGCCGCCAAGTGGACCGAGCGGTATGCCCGTGGTCGGACGGACGCCGATTTCGCCAATCTGGTGGGGCTCTCTCCCGATCAGGTCTATCAGCGGCGTCGGGTCTGGGAGACCTTCCACACCCTGCGTGACGATTTCCCGGACCTGAAGTGGTCGCATTTCTACTGTGCAGTCACCTGGGACGATGCCCGCGAATGCCTCGAGTGGGCCGTCGAAACCCACAGCACCGTAGCGGAAATGCGGGCTTGGCGGCGGGCCCGGCGGGGGGAAGATCTGACACTGGAGTCGTTCGACGACGTGCTGCAACTGCACCCCACCGCAGCCCATGTGGTGGCGATGCCGTCGGAGGGGGGCTCTCTCGAGACGGGTGCTGGTGAAGCCCCGGAATGGGCGGGTGAACGCCAGGCCACAGTGGCCGGACAAGCGCGTGAAACCGGACAGGAAGGGGAATATACTCCATTCAAGACGGGGGCGACGGCCGCCCCCGGCAAGGCCCCGGCCGAACGTCCCAGTACCGAGCAACTGGCCCGCAAGATGACCACGGCACTGGAGAAATTCGCCCAGGCGATCGACCGGCAGTTCGTGAAGGAGTTTCCCGAACTGCCCGAGAAGATCCAGGCGCGGTTTCAACGGGCCGTCGACGATCTCAACGCCGCGCTGGCCAAACTTCCCTAGCCTTTTGTCGTGGGCACTCCATGACGCGTGAGTCCCCCGCCGCCACCGACCAGCGCGGTGCCAGCCTGCATTGGCTGGTGCACATCCTGCTGCTGTTGATGATCCTGCTGGTCTGGCGCGGCCGCGCGGGAGGCTTCGGCCCGTTGCACAATCCGCTGGCCGTCCCCCCCCCGGTGGTGCCCCGGGGAGATCTGCGTCCGGAAGAACTGGAAAACATCGACATCTATCGCCGGGTGGCCCCGTCGGTGGTGAACATCACCAGCCTGGCCGCGCAGCGTGACCGGTTGGGACTCGACGAGACGGCCATCCCCCAGGGGACTGGGTCGGGTTTCCTGTGGGACGATCAAGGCTACATCGTCACCAACTACCATGTCCTTTCGCGGGGGGATGAATTCCGGGTCACCCTGTCCGACTGGACCCGTCCCCTCTCCGCCAAGGTGGTGGGCATCGCCCCCGATCAGGACCTGGCGGTTCTGAAGATCGACGCTCCCGCCGAGCAACTCATGCCGGCCCCCCTGGGGACCTCGGCAGGTCTCTTGCCCGGGCAGAAGGTCCTGGCGATCGGCAGCCCGTTCGAACTCGACCAGACCCTCACAACGGGAGTCATCAGCGGACTGGGGCGCGAGATCACCGCGCTCACCAACCGTCCCATCCAGGGAGCCATCCAGACCGACGCGGCGATCAATCCGGGCAATTCCGGCGGACCGCTGCTCGACAGTGCCGGGCTGGTGATTGGAGTCAATTCGCAGATCCGCAGTCCGACCGGAGCGAGCGCGGGGATCGGTTTCGCCATCCCGATCGACACAGTCCGCCGGATTGTTCCGCAACTGATCCGCACCGGCAAAATCGAGCGGATTGGGATTGGGATCCGGATCATTCCCGACCAGACCATCGCGCGTCTGGGTCTGCAGGGGGTGATGATCCGCGAATTGGATTCCAAGGGACCGGCGGCCGAAGCCGGCCTGCGCCCCAGCACACGTCTGCCCACCGGACAGATCGTTCCCGGCGACCTCATTGTGGCCGCCAACGGACGCCCCGTGAACAACTCGGCCGATCTCTACCGGGTGATCGATCAACTGCAGGCCGGCGATGAACTCTCCCTGCGCGTGCTGCGCGAAGGCCGGGAACTCGACCTGAAAGTCCGCCTGGCCGTCCTGTCGGTCGAATAAGGTTCGTCCGAGCCGCACCCGCCCCCCGCCCCCCTTACGGCACACACCCTCCCGGGAGGGCGAGGCTCCGTCCGAGCCGTTCCCATGTGCAGGCATCAACCGAAAGC
>JBKDUK010000343.1:0-31096 GCA_046339535.1 Planctomycetaceae bacterium
CAACCCTGTTGACCCATCTGGGAGGCGGGTCGGCGGGGCGCGAGGGGACCGCCGTGCAGATGGGAGGCGGGATCGCCGGGGGCCTCGCCCGCTGGCTGGGTCTGCGCGGTGCCGACCTGTCGCGGCTGCTTATGACGGGGGTGGCCGCGGGGTTCGGAGCCGTGTTCGGAACACCGCTGGCGGGAACCCTCTTCGCCATGGAGGTGCTGACCCAGGGGCAGATCCGGCATGCAGCCACAATTCCCTGTCTGATCGCCGCCTGCGTGGGCAACCTCGTCGTGCATTTGTGCGGAATCGTCCACACTCCCTACGTCATAGAAGATTGGTCAGACACCTCGATTCTGGACGGGTGGATCTTCGCCAAGGTCTGCCTGGCCTCGGTGCTGTTTGGCCTGACCAGTGTGCTGTTCGTCCGTTTGACGCATGCGGTTCAGCATCTCCTCGCGACCCGGGTCTCAAGACCCGCGATGCGCCCCGTGGTGGCTGCCGTCGCGATCTGGGGCTTGGTGCTGTTCGTGGGATCGCGCGATTATCTTGGACTGGGTGTCAGTCCGAATCCGGTGAATCCGCAAAGTGTGACTCTGCAATCGTGTTTTCAGGAGGGGGGGGCAACTCCCTGGAGTTGGTTCTGGAAGCTGGTCTTCACGGCTGTCACCGCGGGTGGTGGGCTTCGCGGCGGAGAGGTCACACCGTTGTTCTTCATGGGTACGGCGTTGGGAAATACCCTCGCGGGTTATCTCAACGCCCCTGTGGGATTGCTGGCGGCACTGGGATTTGTCGCGGTCTTCGCCGGGGCCGCCAAGACGCCGCTGGCCTGCACGATGATGGCGGTGGAACTGTTTGTCCTGAGCCCGAATCACCCATCCCCCGCCGGGTTGACCCTGCTGGCCGCCCTCGCCTGCCATATCTCATGGACAGTCAGTGGCATCGACTCGATCTATTCGCGCCAGCGGACACTCCCCGTCGACAACACCGGACCACGTCATCCCTGAGTGACGTCGCGAGTTCTGTGCGGTGCCCCGTCTCCCGGGGGCGGTCGCTGTTTCAACCGGCCGGTCACCAGCGCACAGGAGATCCCGGGGCCACGCACGGTTTGCCTCGAACCGGCGGAGAATGTGGTGCATTACGGCGTGTCCGGAGCTGTGCGGCTTCATCCAATCTTCATGTGGTATTCACCGTCTGCTGATTGGAGTTCCCAATCCGCGGAGTAAAATCGGGACGTGCCGGTCGTATGCCGGGGCCCATGCCGAGACCGGCCCGTAGTGGACCTCTGGAGAACTTTGCCTGTCTGGGTGAACACCGCATTTTTGTTGCAGGCCTTCATCAGTCGGCGGGTGACAACCCTCGGTCTTCGGCAAACAGCACAAACGCAATGCAGCCTTCCCGATTGAGCGGGTGGCGGCCATTCGGAAATGTGTGGCGTGGATTTATTCGGCGACGTGGTGTCGCCTGAGTTCTGACCTTTCTGGGAGTGTGGAATGAAGTCTGTGAATCAGCGTGCGAGTGCAACTCGGGCCGCTCGGGGTGGCTTCACCCTGATCGAACTGCTCGTGGTGATCGCGATCATCGGGATCCTGGTGGCGCTGCTGCTGCCGGCGGTCAACGCGGCCCGTGAAGCGGCCCGCAAGGCGACCTGCAAAAACAATCTGCGGCAGATTGGCATTGCTCTGCACCTGTTTGCCTCGGGTGATCCCGGTGACCGGCTCTGCTCTGGTGCCTACGATGCGACCCGTGACGGCTGCCCCGATACCTACAGTTGGGTGGCCGACGTCATCAAGGTCAAGGGAGGTCTTCCCAACGACATGATGTGCACCTCGAATCCGATGAAGGGGCTCGAGAAACTCAACGATCTCTACGGGAAGAACACCTCGAACGCCAACACGACTCCGGTTGAGCGTCAGAACAAGGGGAAATGCAACGCCGCCAACCTGTGGCCTCTGTCGAATGGAGCACCCACCGCCGTCTTGACCCCCGATCGCGCCAAATCCATCGCTTCATTCGTGCGGGATGGCTACAACACCAACTACGCGTCGAGCTGGTTCATGGTTCGCAGTGGGCCGAAGCTGGTGACCGTGGGAACCGGCAATGCCGCGACTCTCTCGATCGACCCGCTGACCGGAAACGCCACCGACGGCAACGGTCCTGACATGAAGGATCTGCGGAACACCAAGGGGCAATTGACCCGTCGGTTCTGTGAGCAGGGCGATGTGCCCATCTCGAACATTCCGCTGTTGGCCGACGCGGCCCCTGGCGATGCGAAGGAAGCCATCCTGGCCTTCAGCTGCATCACCGAAGATGGCGTCAGCGTGAATCCCGGTCTGATGGTCGGTGCCCAACTGGCCGAGACCTTCTGCGACGGTCCCGCCTACTGGGATACCGATCGCGTCAAGCTGCTGAAGACTCAGGTGCCTGTGGCTTCGGTTGTGCCTCGGCAGACTCCTGCCGTGGGGACCACGGTGACAGTGGCGAGCGAGGCGGGTTACGCTTCGGCGACAGCCGCCGCCGGTCTGGGGAACAAGCTGTTCCTGCAGGACACCCGCGACTGGTACGCCCACCACGGCAAGACGGCCAACGTGCTGATGGCCGATGGCAGCGTCAAGGAAATGAACGACATCAACGGCGACGGTTTCTTCAATCCCGGCTTCGCGGTGTCGGGCAATCCTGTGGCTCTGGCTGACTCCGTCGGCTACACCAGCGGCGATGTGGAAATCAACAGCTTCGAGATTTACACCGGCGTGTTGTTGGACTTCAAGAAGATCAACAACAAGAGCGGTTCGTTCGAGGAGTAGAGTCGCGATCGTCAGCGACTCCTGTTCCAGATTCCCCCGGCAGTCACGCAAGTGCTGCCGGGGGATGTGTGTTGTTTGCAGTCGGCTGGTCCGAAAGGGCCGTTGACTTGCAAGTCGTGCAACAAAAAGGGGTGTTTCTTGTTCGATTTCCTGTCGCGAAGCTGTCGGCGGATGCTGCTGGTGGGCTGGGCTCTGTTGTCCGCCGGCTGTGGTGAGGTCCCCGTGGTCCCCCTCTCTGCCGAGCAGACGCTCGCAACGGATGCGGTCACAGAGATCTCGTCGGCGGCGCTGCAAGAGCGATTCCGGGTCACCCCTCACGCCTCCAATTCGGAATTGGGAGGCCGGGTCGCTGAAGTGACCGGGACAGTCGTGCTCGTGGGGATTTCCAAAGATCTGGGAAATGTGGTGCTGTTGAGCGGCGGTCGCAAGGGGACCAAGCCCGTGGTATGCCAGATGGCGGCTCCACGTCCCTGGGATTCGCTGACTCCGGGACTGCCGGTCACCATCAAGGGGCAGGTGAGCCGCGTTCAGCCAGGCAGCGCAGCTCTCGTACGGCAAGCCCATGTGATCCAGGTCGATTCGGAAAGTGCTGAGGCATCCCGGTTTACAGCCGACGATCTGTGCGGCAGCTTCGCCGAAAGCCGCGAGAACGCAGCCCAGATTCTGGGCGATCGCTGGATCCGGGTGAGAGGAGCGGTGGCCTCGATCGACCGGATCAACAACTGGGTCTATCTGTCGGGTGGGGCAGGGCGTCTGGTACGGTGTGCCCTGGCTGGCAAAGACGACGAACTCTCCTGGGACCCGGACCTCGGCATCGATGAACGGATTGAAGTCGTGGGCCAGGTGATGAATGGTGATGGTCGTCAGGTCATTCTGCAGGGGTGCCTGCCCCCCCGTCGCAACATCAACCCTGAGATCACGGCCAAGCAGCCGCTGGAAGACACGCCGCAGCCGGCCGGTGGTGTTCGACTGTCCGCACGCACGAATGGGGATTGATGAACTCTTATCCGTCCCAGCGCAAGGCAGGATCGTCGGCGGTTCCTTCAACAAGAATTCAAGGGCTGGGCTTGGCCGCTCTGTTCCGGCAGTTGGAGGATGCCCAACCGGCAACCGGGACAACGACCGGAATCACGAGTCACTCGCCGGACCACGGGATGTCACTGAGTGCAAAGAGCAGGAAGTTCGTGAGCGCCCCGCCCAAGATGGATGAACCAGAGCCGGGGAGGCGACGGCGACCTGCTTCGCCAGCACCTGCGACCGTGAGCGATTCACAGCGGACCAACCCGGAGCCCGGCAGCCACCGCCTGGCGAAAACGGGAGCAGATGGCTCAACGGGGGCCGAACCAACCGCTTCCGTCCCGGACTCGCAGGAAAGCCGAACTCTTCATGATGTTCGTGTGGAGCGGACAGCCAACCCAAGTACCGCGGCCGCTTCAATCCGCAAGATGGGCTGGCTCGAGACCTGGTCGTGGAAATTGGCCTTGGGTCGGACCCGGGGAGGCTCGTCACGGCAGGCCGTCCGCCGCGTCAAAAAGCTGTCCGAAATTGCCGCTTCAGGCATGCCCGGGATGGGTGAGCTGGTCCGGGCCTCGTTGGACGACTCGTGGGTGATCGTCCGGGAGGCAGCGGCAAAAGCCCTGGGGAGCCTTCACGATCGGGAGGCAGTCCCTGACCTCCTGCGCGTGCTCTCAACCGACGACAGTCCCGCCGTACGGGAGTCTGCCGCCTGGGCGTTGTGTCAGTTGAAGGATCCAGCTTCGATCCCGACGCTGCTGCAATTCATGAAGGTCTGTCCCAAGCTCTCTTTGTCGATTGCCGATGGAATTTTCCGGATGGGGCGTGAGGGGGTCCCGGCGCTGGTGAGTTCTCTCGAGGCGGGCGATCCGGGAGTTCAGGTGATCGCGATGGATTTGCTTGGTCGTCTCCAGGATCCGCGCAGCGTGCGGCCGCTCCTCAAGCGATTGTCGCACCCGGAGGAGCGTGTGCGGGCGGCCTCAGCTCAATCACTGGGGAATCTGCAGGATCGCGCAGTCGAATTGCCCCTGAAACAGGCGCTGGACCGGGAAACCGCACCTGCGGTGATTGCGGCATTGCTGCGTGCCCTGTGTCTCCTGGTGTCTGACGGAGAGTCGATCCGGTTTCACCGCTTTCTGGGACATCCGTCTGCCACCTGTCGTGAAGCTGCCTGCGAACTGCTCGCGCGGTTACGAGACAGTCGCTCGCACGGGATGCTGATTCAGCGGCTTGCCGATTCGGACGCAGGCGTGCGACGCGAGGCTGCTCTGGCACTGGAGCAGCTGGCTCCCCCCGAGGCGCTTTCCGCGTTGCTTCCGCTCCTCGCCGATCCCTCCGAAGAAGTGCGTGCCGCCGGATGCCGGGCTTTGGGGGCGCTGCAAGATTCCTGCGCCATGGCACCGCTCTGCCTTGCCCTGTCAGACAATGACCCGGCAGTTCGCATCGCGGCCGCCAACGCTCTGGGTCGCCTGGGCGACAGTCGGGGGTTGGAGCCACTCTGCGAAGCGGCACTTTCGGAGCAACATCCGGACACTCAAATTGCCTGCGTCCGCGCACTGGGGCAATTGGCCGATCCCCAATGTCTCCCTGGGCTGAAGAGACTGCTGCGGCAACCGACCCCGGTGAAGACCCAGGTCGTGGTGGCGATCGGTCAGCTCGCCACAGCCGAGGCCGTTGAGGTGCTTTCCTCCCTGTTGGAAGATCCCCTGGCCATCATTCGCTATCACGCCGCCCTGGGGCTGGGGAACATCGGTGACCCCCGTGCCATTCCCGCTCTTGAACGGCAGATCTCCCATCCCGATCCTCTCGTTCTGCGCGGGGTGGTGCGGGCCCTGGGGCAGTTTGGTACTCCCCAGGCCAAAGCATTGAAGGGCCGGGCCGAGTTCGCTCTGGAGCAATCGGCAGTCCCAGAGCCAGCTGTCGCCGAGTCCCGTCCTGCGCCGGAGCCACTGCGGATCCCCGTCCCCCAGGCTGCCCTGCTGGGGCTCGTGGGAGTGCTCTTGATGGCGAGCCTCGGTTTGTGGTGGGGCTGGAAACGCATCACCGTGCCTGCGGGAACCGCGGCGGGAGCCTCTCTTTCGTTCGCGCGGGGTGACATCACCGGGCTGGGGGCCGCCCCCGATCCGGCCGAACTGCGAGTAGCCACGTCAGGGGGTTGGCTGGAACGGTGGAACCCCGCCAGCAGGCAGCTGGTGTCAAGGAACGAACGGCGGATCGACCTTGGATCCATTGTGCGGTTTTCGGGAGATGGCTCGTTAATGGTCACGCTGCGGGACAAGCACCTCGTGGTCTGTGATGCGGCCACCGGAGCAGAGCGGACAAAAGTCCCGGGTTTTCCGGGACTGCGCTGGTTGCGGCTGAACCACCGGGGAGACGAGTTGGCCGGCTGGGACCCGGAGCGCGGCCTGACCATCTGGAACCTGCGATCGGCACAACCTTCCTGGCAGATGGACCGTGATCCGGATCTCCCCTGGAGCTGTGTGACTGTGTCAGAGGATTTCGGCACGGTGGCTCTGGGGCTGAAGTCGGGCGATCTCGTGGTGCTCGAAACCGGCTCAAGACGCCGCCTGTCCCGCCTCAAGTCGGACGTGCCTCAACCCACTCAGGTTGAATTCAGTCCAGACGGCAAGGTTTTGGCAGTGGTCAACGGTCGCGGACAGGTGGCTCTGTTGGATCCTGCATCGAATCGTATACTGGAACGTCCCGATTGCGGAGTCACGGGCATCGGCGCTTTGGCGTGGACCCGAGATGGAAACGCCCTCGTGGGTATTGGTGACGACGCCGTATTCCTGTGTGAGCGACGCGGTGGCCGAATCATCCGCGTTCCCCTGGACCACGAAGTCTCCCGCCAGAGTTTGATGTTCGATCAATTGTGGGTCGATCCCTCTGCCCAGTATGTCGCGGCCGCCAGCACGCAGGGAAGAGTGGTGCAGTTGTGGAGTCTGCCGAACCTTACCCCTCGGACCACATTGCTTCCTCCCTGACAGACCAACCTTGAATTGAGCCGCTCAATTTTCCCGAAACAGAATGAACGACATGTTCTTGATCAAGGTCAGCAATGGTCTGGTGTCCCGACTGATTGGGGCGACTCGATTCGGAATTGGCCGTGTTGCACTGGTCCTGTGCTGCCTGGGGTTCGTGCTGTTGTCTGGCTGCGCAGACGAGACAAAGTTTCGCCCCAAGGTGGGCGGGGGGTTGAAGCGGGATACGGGAGACGATCCTCCTCCAGCCGCCCCCCCGACGAATCCCTCACCTGGTCCGGACTCCTCAGCAATCCCTTCGTCGTCGGCCACCGCAGCAGAAATCCCAAAAATCAACTCCAATGAACAGGAGCAGCCAACTGCTCGGAAGCCAGCGACAGCCGGGTCAGCGAATCCTCCGAACTCCACCGCAGTGCCGCCGCGCCGCGTTCCGGTGACCCGCACGCGTCGTTCCGCAGCAAACGCCGCCGCCCCGACATCTCAAATGCAATTGGAATGCAATGGGAAAGTTCTCATTCGCCCCCTTGTATTGAAACCACTTCTGCAGGCTTCTGGGCGCAAGACGGTCTGGCTGCTGACCTCATCGGCCGCTGAGGAGCGTGCGAAGGCCCCGGCAGTCTGCGTTCGATTCGAAACGGAGGGAGAGGATCCCGAAGACTGGGTGGGGCGTCCCTGGAGCGGTCAGATTTTTGTGCAGTCGGCTGACTCCCGGCAGGTCTTGGGAAGCGAGCTCGAGGGGGAGGTACGCCTCGAATTCTCCGTCTGGGATGACGCCGGGGTCGAAGGGCGGATTCTGCCGGGGGAGCTGCAATCATCGACCGGCGAGAAATCGGTCCCTTACGAGGGGACTTTCATCGCCACGACCGAGGTGTCCGCCGCACCCGAGGGAGAATCGGAATGACCTTCGAGACCTTGAAAACCTGTGACTCAACTGCCTTGAGTGTGCGGAGGCTGAGAGACGTGTGGGTTGTGGTATTCTCCAGTCTGATCGGGCTTGCGAGTGGAGGAATGGCCAACGCCCAGGGACCATCGACCAACTCACCCGAGAGTTCTCTGGCAATCCGCCCGATCGAGCCACTGTCCGGCTGGGTGGACGAACTGCAGACTCTCAATGAGCGCCTTCAAGAGCGGCTGCGAGAGTTCCAGGCCGATCCTCCCAGGCTCTCCAGCGTGGCCGATCTGAATGAGGCCTATCGCCAGACAGTCCGCATGGTGCGTTTGGCGCGGAGACTGATTGAGGTCCGGGAACCAGCCGGTGCCGACTTCCTGGCCCGGGCGGAGACGGCTCAGAAACGACTGCGGAAATGGGCCGATCCCATCCGCCAGGATCCCGAGTTCAGCCGGGTCCAGGCGCGGATCCGGAAAGATTTCGTGACTGAGACAAAGGCTCGCGAGAAGCGGCTCGCCAAGGTCCGGGGGCTGGTTCGCCAGGCCGAATGGGACAAGGCGGACGAGGCCCTGGCCGATCTGGTCGATGACCTGCCAGCCGCCGCTCTCTGGCTGGATGCCACGCTGACTCAGCAGGGGCTGGAGGTGTTTGAGAACGACCGACGGGAAGTATCTCGGGGCTTCACCCGGTCTGTCCAGGATCAGTTATCACGTTTGTGGGAAGAATCGCCGCTGTCGCAGTCTCCACCGGTCGATGCCCTGCGACAGCAGATCGAGCGGGCCGTGCAGGATCATCAACAGTCACCCGAGGTCGTGTATCAGGGCGAGTCCCTGAATGGCCCCGCGCTGGCACGACGGTTCTTCGAGGACTGGAGCGGGATGCAACTGCAGGTGACCCGCCATGCCGCAGTGAGCAGTTATCGCCAACAGCCACGGGCACTCGTCGCTGAGCAGGCGCTCGATTCGTTGTTCGACCGGTATCCCGAATGGATTGAAGAACTGGCCCGCCATGATGCCCAACGCGGAGGCGACCGCGCCGTTCTGCTTAAGAAATATGCTGACTACATCGAAGCTCTGGGTCCACTCGCCGCCCGTGCGTTCGATGAAAACCGGGTGGCCAGCCTGCAGAAATCTCTGGCACCGCTGGCCAACCATCCCGAGATTCGGGACGAGATCCAGGGGTATCGGGCTGCCACTGAAGTGATTTTGGTATGGCGACGGAAAATGGCCGATGCGCAGGTGGCAACCATGTCAAACGAATTTGAGACGTTGGACCAGGCGTTGCAGAAAGCCCGCCAGGAATTGACCGGCCGCGAGGACGCATTTCGATGGAATCAGTCTCCCGGTGAGGTGGCTGATCCCCTGAATGAGCTGATCCCGTCCCTGGGGGGCAAAGCCGAGAATCGCCTGGTCAGGCTCAAGTCGGTCGATGCAAGCCGCGATGAAAATCGCCGGGGGGCAACCACCGCACGGGGGTCGGCGTATGGCATGGTGACAATCCCGCGTATTCCTCCGGGCATCCTCGCCGGATTGCGGAGGGATTTGCTGGTCGATGCCCAACACCCCCCGCTGACACTCAGAGCGGCCGCCGTGCTCTGGGCCGTCGAGCAGGGCTGTGCCGACGAAGTGGGAGGCCAGATCACCGAAGTCGGCTGTGAAGCGGTTGCACCGGCGTGGCTCGGACTGACACGGCAGAACGTGGCCTACCTGCCGGTTGGCTCCCTGGCGACACGCGACTTTCGCAATCTCGACAAGGCAATCTGCCTGGCCGTCACGATCCAGCCGACCTGGGTTCGATATGGCCCCGTGTTGATTCGGCTGCGGTAAGAACCAGCGGAAGTCCGAACCAGAGATTCGCCACTCCAGCCCAACCATGTCAGGGGACTGATTCCGCCGCCGGTTCATCTCGGACGGGTGACTGGAAACGGTTCAGGTCATCCAGGCTTTGACCAGGACCAGCAAGGCCCAACCGGAGAAGACGCCCAGCACGTAGGTGCCCAGAATCAACAGGACTTTGGGAATCGTGGTGGACCAGATCAGGAACGACACATCGACTGATCCCAGATTCTGGACAGCAAAAATCAGCACGACCACCGCAAACAAGGCGGCGATGATTCCCGTGACATGGTGCATGGTGAAAGATCCTCAATCCAATCGTGAAGCCAAACGTGACGGAGTCTCATTCGAGCAGGGATGCATCCTGCGCCCGTTGCCGTACCAGCGGGAGGCGCCAGTAGGGAGTGGTACACATCAGCAGTCGCCCAGCCCCTTCATAGACTCTTGAGAGCGACTCACCCGACATCCAATAACTGAGCAGAGACCGGGCCGGCCGACGCATCGAGAATTTGATTCCATCGGTCCGCGCGAGGACGAACGATCCGTCGACCACCAGACGTTCATTCTTCAACTCGATCTCCTGAACAGGACCGTCGACAGCCAGCACCGCGCGGCCTTCTCCCTGCAGGATGGTCTTGAACCACAAGAATCCCTCACCAGCCCAAAAGGCGGTCGTCATCCATTCCCGATAGATGCCCAGGTTGACCCCCGCATCGGCAGCCCAGAAGCAGCGGTGATCGAGCACCCATCTCTCACCGGGACGAACATCGAAAATGTGGTAGCCACCCAGCGTGGAATCCAGATAGACATCGCCCGTTCCGGAGAATCGGGGACGAATCAGCGACTCTTCGGAGAACAGCGAGACCCACCAGGCGCGCAACGAGGGGAGTGGCACGTCCATGGTCACCGCCCCACTCATGTGATTCAGCGCCCGGTGTTCCGTCCGAACACTCTGGTTCTCGAGGTGGATCTTGATCCACCGCATTCCCTCAGTCTCTTCGATTCGGAAGTCAGCCATGAAGGAACACCCCCAGGAGAATTTGCAAATGCTCGCCGGGAACGCAATCGGCACCGGCCCTCAGACTGGGACTAGCGATCAAACTGCACCTCGACACCCCGGGTCAGTCCATCCTTGGTCCAATCACAACTCCAGCCGGGGAACGCGAACGGGGGATACGGGTCGGGAGGGATCGTGCTGTCCGATTCGTGAATGACTTCGAATTCGCGATTGTTCGTCACCCGGCCAATCCGGAATCGCTTTGCACAATGCTGGGTCCGGGGATCGATCCGGAGGGGGCCCGCAGGCCCCGCAAATTCCACATCAGCCAGCGCCTGACGGACAGAATCGGCATCGAGCGCCCGGCATTTCCGCACTGCATTGGCCCAGAGGTGGACCAGGGAATACCCCGGTTCCATGGAATCGCTCAGCACCCGGTCATAGCCGAACTCCGCCCGGAATGTCTCCACCCAACGCTCATTCACAGGGCTCCGCAACCCCTGAAAGTAGGATCTTGCCGTGAAATGCCCGGCCACGTCTTCAGGCAGGAAGGATTGCAGCGAATTTTCCCCCACGCTGGTGGCCACCACGGGCCGCTGGCGGGGATCATTCCCGATCGCCGCCAACTCCGGATAAAACCCGAGATTGCTGTCGCCGGTGATCGTACTGAGGATGCAGTCACAACCACTGTCCCGGATCTGCGCGACGATGGCCTCGAAATCGCGGCTTCCCAGCGGAACATAGATTTCCCCCATGACCTGCATCCCTTTGGATTGCAGATACTTGCGGGCGACAAAATTCGCCGTTCGGCTGTAGATCAGGTCCGAGCCGATGAGAAAGACTTTGGTGCGTGATCCCTCGGCGGGGCTCAACAGCCAATCGATCGCGGGCAGCACCTGCTGGTTCGGGAGCAAGCCGCCGTAAATCACATTGTGATGACTCTCATTCCCTTCGTAGGCCAGAGGAAAGAAGAGCAACCGGTTGAACTCTTCGAGCAGCGGCAAAATCGCCTTGCGACCGTCCGAGGTCCAACCTCCGAACAGGGCCGCCGCGTTGTTGTCGACCAACAGGTTCCTGGCCCGCTTGGGATAGAGGTCGGTCCGGGATTTGGTATCGGGACAGACAATCTCGACCGGCCGTCCCAGCAGGCCACCGGCGGCATTGATCTCTTCAATCGCCAGAGTCTCGGCATCGCGGACTGGGTTCTCGTTGAGCGCGAGACTCCCTGTCTGCGAGTGCAGCAGTCCGACACGAATGGGACCTCGCTTGGAAAACTGTCCGGGCAGCGGGGGGAGTTCACCAGAGCAGCCAGCAAAAATTCCCGCCGCCAAACCAGGCATTCCTGCCAACAGTCCACCAGCCCCCAACCGGCCGAGAAACCGGCGACGTGTCGGCAAGGAATCGGGGGAAGTGCCGGATATTCCAATGTGTGACTGCATGTTCACTCCTCCACCATCTGGCGATAGAGCGACACAAATGCCTCGGGATCGACGGAGATTTCACCCCGGAACGGGTTGTCCATCGCGGCAATCAGGAAAATCATGGTTCCCAGGTAAGACGCCAGAAGGCCCCCCAGCAGCAGATGGGTAATCAGCTTCATGTCAAACAGCCAGACCATGGCAATGTTCACCATGGCCCCCACCAGCAGCACCCACCACATCACAGGTGGGATGCCGGTCTGCACGGCGAACAGCCTCATCCGCCGGTTTTCGAGAAACGTATTGAACTGACGCAGCGCCTCGGCATGCAGAATCTCCTCTGACTTGGTCTCCGGTTCAAAGTCGAGCAGCTTCTCTTCAAAGGCGGCGACCCGGATCCCCCCTTCGGTGGGGATGATTCCCCTGCGCTGCAGGGGCCAGGCGTATTTGATCACGTAGCGGGTGTAATCGCGCAGCAGCCACCGCAGGTTCTGACCATACGGCGCCCGATAATGCGAGACATCCTGGTACAGCGCCGAGAGTGCAGCCGCCTCCCGAGTGACCGCCTCTTCCGAATCGGCCGAATTCTGGTAGGCGGTGACTGCCACCAATCCGAGTAACAGTCCGTAGAAGACGCAAAACGACGACAGCACGTAACCCACCACGTCGTTGCAAAACGGTGTGGATTTGACGAACTGCCGCAGAATGGGCCGAAAGAACAGCGCCCCAATCCAATAAAACAGCGTGAACGAACCCGCGCACAGCAGGCCGAACTGAAACGTGGGGAGATCGTAAACCCAGAAGAACATCCGTCGCTCCGGTCAGTTGATGTTCCACACAGGAAATGAGCCGCTTCGCGATGCGGAAAAGGAGGGTGCCCAGCCAGAGACGACCGAAATTAGCACATGACCGCGGGGTTTTGAAGCAGGCTGACCGACACGATGGACATTTCCCCCCCCAACATGGGACGTCGCTGGCAGGAACAGACTGGCGGTCGCTCATCGAAAACAAAACGAGTACACATCGGCATCCCGACAGATGAGGCGCAGTCGCACCGGTTGGGAGGCCAGATGGCCCAGGTCGGATGCTCCCTGCCAGGTGACGGTGCGTTCAACGCTGTCGCCAAACAACTCGTCACACACGTCCGCGGTGAAACCCGGCCAGGGCTCGCCGGCTGCGGTCTGCAATTCGACCCGGACCGCCCCGGCGGCGGAGGTCGCGAAGTTCAGCTTCAGTTCCGTTCCCGTGAATAGGAACGGACGGGTCAGCAATTCTCCCGGACGGCCACCCGCATGCAGGGAGACAAACCCGTCGAGACGCAGTGTATACCGACGGAGCGATGTCGCCCGCGATGTCCAATACCCCTCAGCCGCGTAGAGCGAGAGCTCTGGTGAAGCTCCGGGGAGTGATGCCGGGGTCTCCACCAGATTCCAGGCGAGCAGGTTCTGCCCGTAATTCCAGGTACCAGTCCGTTCGGGGCCCGGACGCAGAAAGGCTTCCCGCCAACGGTGAAACCGGACGCCATCCCGGCTGCTCATGAACAGAACATCCGTCAGGGCGGTTCCAAACCGTTCACTCACGGCAGCCCGCGATACACGCGACGGGAGGTCGGGCAGTGCCTTCAGTGAAGCCGGCCAGCGCGCCACGCGCTCCGCCCCCGCCCGATCGCCCCCATTCGGGTCGGATGTCGACGGAGCTCCCGCCCGGTCGACATATCGCAGCGGAAAGCCCAGAAACAGATGCGGCGCCCGGGAATACGGAGCAATTCCATTCTCGTAGAGCTCCTCGGTGGGAGAATCCACAAAGGAAATGTCCTCGATGTTTCGCCAGTTTCGCAGATCCAGGGAAGTTCCGGTCCGCACAGCCCGGACCCCGTCGGGACGCCATTCCCGGGCCGTCGTCACTCCTGCGGTGTAGCTGCGCCAATAGCCCCGGTATTCGCCCCGTACGGCATCCCAGAAACAGACATTCTGCGAGTCGAACGCCCCCTGTGTGATGGCCGGCTCCCGTTGATCCACGTGCCAGTCCAGTCCATCGGCCGATGTCCCCACGGTCAACCCCAGCGGATCCCGTGTGGTCAGAAATGTCTTATAACGCTCCGTCTCGGCCACCCGGGGATTCGAATCGCGAAAGATGGCGGGGGCGCCGACCAGACAACGCCACGATTCGGTCTCGGAACGCCCAATCACAATGTTGTTCTGCTTCGAGCCGGCGAATTCGATCCGCTGGAGATCAGGACGCTCGAAATGAATCCCGTCCCGGCTCTCGGCGACACACCAACTTTCGGGGCCGACCTGCAGTTGCCCCTTTTCAATCGACAGATTTCCGGCTCGATAGTACAGCCGAATGCGTCCCTCTTCGGGAACAATGCAGTGGTTCGCGGTGGCATTTCCCTCCCAGGGTTGGTCATGAACCAGCACCACCTCGCGGGCAACGGGTGCATGCAGCCTCAAGTCGGCTGAACCTGACAGTCTCTCGATCAGATGATCGTCCACAAACAGTTCGCGCCGGCTCCCAATCGCGATGGGCCCGGGGGGAGCCTGCGCTGCGTTTTCGGCCTCCTGGCGAGATCGATCAACCGGCCCTTGGGCGCACGTTCCCGGGGGCCAACCAAGCACAGCAAGGCCCACCAGCAGACTCATCGCAGTCCACGAGGAACGTTCAGGGAGCATTTGCGGTTTCCCCTGCAATCCAAGATGAGTCATCGGGGGACGTGACGTGACATGACGGGACGTGACGTGACGTGACGGGACGGGACGGGACGGGACGGGACAGTGATCCACTTAGAACCGCGCCTGCCGTTGCGACAGGTACTCAACCAGGGCCCGGTCAAAGGGTTGGCTGGTATTGATCTGTACGTAGTCGATCCCCGTACCAAAACACGCCTTGCGGTACTGTTCACTCAGTTCCGCCAGGGCCTCCAGATAGTCGGACCGGATTCCATCGGCATCCAGTTCAATCCGCTCGTCGCTCTCGGGATCGCGCAGATCGACCATGCCGCTAAACGGAAAGTTCACCTCGGCCTCGTCCAGAATGTGGAAGACAATCACATCATGACCGCGGTGCCGCAACTGTTTGAGCGTGTCGATGATCGGTTGCGGCTCGGCCAACAGGTCAGAAAAGACCATGATCAGGCTGCGATGCCTCACCATGGCCGCGAGATTCTTCAGGTTGCGGGCAATCTCGGTGGGACCTGCGGGCTTCAGTTTCGAAAGAATCGCCAGAATGTTTCCCAACTGGGTCCGCTTGCTGCGCGGGGGGAGGCAGTGCCGAATCTTTTCGTCGAAGGTCACGAGTCCGACGGGATCCTGTTGATGAATCATCAGGTAGGCGAGGGCCGCCGCCAGGCAGATACCGTAGTCGAACTTGGTCAACTGTTGCCGGAACGTGTAATTCATGCTGGCCGACAGGTCCATCACCAGATAGCCGCTGATATTGGTCTCGGCCTGGTATTTCTTCACATAGAACCGGTCGGTCCGGGCATAGACCTGCCAATCGATATCCTTCAGGTCGTCTCCCTGGGAATAGCGCCGATGTTCGCTGAACTCAACGCTGAATCCCTGGAACGGGCTGGCATGCAGCCCGGTCAGGAACCCCTCCACGATGAACCGGGCCCGCAAGTCGAGCCGCGCCACATTGCGAATCACTTCAGGCTTCAGATATTGCTCGGCAGCCGGCACGGCAGTGGCTCTGGGAAAGAGAGAAATGAAAAGACGGGTGGTCGGTACCGGTAGGACCGAGTGGCTCAGGGATTGGCGGGAACACCCATGGATTCCATTCCATCGAAAGCTGCGGGCCATCGTCCCGTGTCGCGCCACGCCACCGCCACCTTGAGGAAGTTGTCCATGATGCGGCGGGAATTCTCGGGGGTGCCATCCATCTCGATGTGGAATTGGGCCGCGTAAATGGGCCGGTCGGCTCGCCGCAGGCATTGAATACGGGTATGGCCCTCTGGCCCGTTTTCAACCAGATGCAGCCAGCCCCGCGGGACATATTCAATTTGCCCGCAATGGCTCTCCATAATGGCGAAGTCTCGCGGCAACCAGGCAAACGCAGGATCCGGCAGCCTGAGCCGCACGATGTACGTTCCACGTTCGAAAAGACAGCCGGAATAATCGCCACAACGCCCCGGCTTGAGATGACGGATGTGGCCGTAGATGGGGCTTTTGGGATTGGCGGGATCTCGACAGAACGGGCAATCCCAGGGTTTCTCCGTGCCGACTTCGCTGAGGATCGCCAATCCCTGTGCTCCCCCACAGGCTCCCCACAGCGGAAGCTCGCCCGACTTCAACAGCGCTTCGATGCCCCGCCAGGGATGCCGGTCTTTCTCGCACCAGTCCTTGAAGTTGCCCGAGAGAAACGCACACAGCGGGCGCGGCTCGATCTGCACGAACCCGGGATCGAAGTCTCCCATCCACAGAAACTGGGCGGGGGTGTTGGTCCATCCCGGACAGCTGCGCATGAGCGGGAGAAACTCGCGTCCCGCCACCAGCCCTCCCGGTCCTTCATGCGCCTCGGCCGTACTGACCGCCACGACCCAATCCGGGAATTGGTAGTCGTGGGTGATTTCAGCTGACCACTCGACCTCACGGAGCACGGGGCTCGGTCCGTGTGAGGAAGTGATCATCATTCGCAACCCATGAGTGCATACGGGTTGACGCAGACGATGAATCCGGTACAGACGCTGGTCGTTCGAGACCCGTGTTTCGGGAAGTTCGACCCAGGTTCTGCCATCGGGCGAATACTGCCACACCGCATCGCGCGGCACTTGCTGCCGGACGTCTGGATCGGAGCCGACAATCTGCAGGATCGAGCCAACGGATCGGGGCTCAGCAAACGTGACGCTCCACCACCAGGGGCCGTCGTTGTCGGCACCCCGCCAGACCTGCTCTCCCGTCGTGGCAAACCGATTGCCATCACAGGCCCCCTCAGGACGGCTGTCGGGGCCAGTGGAGGAGGCGGCAATGGTCGCCGCGCCGGCTTCTCCCGCGTGACATCTCTTGCCGCCCCCGATCCCCAGACCGGAGCCCGGCCAGACAACCATCCCGGCAGCGAGGAACAGCGGGGTGAATCGCACGATCAGTGAGGTCCGATGCAGAGTCGTGGTTGCGTGTTGCCGTTTGCCAAGGCCCCAAACGCCGGCCTCCGCCCGGTTGTACCACGCTCGGAAGCAAGAGGCTACCACGGTTCAGCCGTTGGATTGCCCGAGCCACATTCGCTAGCATCAGCGGGTATTGTCGAGGCTTGCCAGGGAGCTGGTTTCGACCGGTTTCTCTTCCCTTTTTTCGGTTCCGTCCCGCAGATCGTTCATGAAGATCGCTCGCGTCATCTGTCAGATCCTCCGCATCGAGAATGTCGCCGCCAAGACGGCCAGTTGCCAGGACGCCGTCCTGGTCCGAATCCAGACCGAGTGCGGACTGGAAGGGGTCGGAGAAGCCGATTCGTCTCCCGAAGTGGTCAAGTCGATCGTCGATGCCCCCTTCAGCCATAACATCGCCTGTGGCTTGCGGGAATTGCTGGTGGGTGAGAACCCGCTCGAGACAGACCGGTTGTGGCAGAAGATGTACCGGCGGACCATGTACTTCGGCCGGAAAGCGGTGGGGATCACGGCGATGGCCGCGGTTGACATGGCGCTCTGGGACCTGAAGGGGAAAGCCTTCCAGCAGCCGGTGCACACGCTTTTGGGGGGGAAGCATCACCAGAAGATTCGGGCCTATGCCTCGATTCTGTTTGGAAAGAATGGGGCGGAAACGCGTGAGATCGGCCGCCGCTGGCGGAACGCCGGCTACACCGCGGTGAAATTCGGCTGGGAGCCGATGGGCGAGAGTGAAGCGGTGGACCGCGATCTCGTGCGGGGAGCGCGGGAGGGAATTGGCGACGAAGCGACCCTGCTGATTGACGCCGGCTGTGTCTGGGATGCCCGGACGGCTCTCCGGCGGGCCCACGCGTTTGCCGAACAGCGGGCGGAATGGCTGGAGGAGCCACTGCGTCAGGACGACATCGAGGGTTACCGGTGGCTGCGTGACCGGTCGCCCATTCCCATTGCCGCCGGGGAAGGGGAGTGCGGTCGCGAATCGTTCCGGCCGTACATCGAACAGCGGGCGCTCGATGTGTTCCAGGTCGACCTCGCCCGCAATGGCTTCACCGACGCCGCCTACATTCGCCAGCGGGTCGAAGAGTCGGGTGCGCGGCTGTGCAATCACTGCTACACCAGCCCACTCACCGCGGCCGCGAGCCTGCACTGGCTGGCCAGCTGCAAAGACGCCTTCCTGTTCGAAGACTGCGTCGAGGACTCCCCCTTGCGGCACGAATTGACCCACGAAAAGATCCAGGCGGTCGACGGATGGATCAGCATTCCCGATGGTCCGGGGCTGGGGGTGACGCTCAATGAAGACTTCGTCCGACACCATCTGGTCTCGGAGTCGGGACGGTAGTCTCGGCCTGAGACCACGCGAGCGACCAGGATGTGGCGGGCGTGGCCGACCAGCACGACCTGCCCCCCCATCTGGGCGGGTGCCTCTCTCGGACGCACACGGGTGATCTATGGACGATCGCGCTGAGGTCGCCGTGGAACTCAGTCTGCAGGGACCGGTGCAGGGGCGCGGCCTTCGTCCTCAGTTGCTCCGCCGGGCCCGCGACTTGAATCTGCGAGGCTCGGTGGAGAACACCCCGTCCGGGGTTCGCCTGGTGGTTTTGGGAACTCGCGCGGCGGTGGATCGTCTGACCGACTTGCTGGCGGTCGATTTCATTCCCCCGCTGGCGGTCGCCGAGACGCCGCTCGATCGCGACGCACTTTCCGAAGTCACGGACTTCACCATCCGCCCCTCGGAGGCGGCAGGAGTACTGGCCACTCCTGTCCCCCCCGATCGCGGGGTGTGTGCCGAGTGCCTCGCCGAGGTTCGCGGGCCATCCCGCCGGACCGGTTACCTGCTGACCACCTGCACCCAGTGTGGACCTCGGTACTCGATCACCGAGGCGATGCCGTTTGACAGGGACCGGACCTGCCTGCGTGAGTTTCCCCTCTGCCCGGCATGCGCTGCCGAATATGGCGACCCCGACGACCGTCGCTGTCATGCCCAGACGATTGGATGCGGCCGCTGCGGTCCCAACTGGTGGGTTGTCGATCCCGGGGGAACGACAATTCCGGCAGGTGACCTCGCGCTCGATCGCGTACTGCAGGTCTTGCGGAGAGGGGAAATCGTCGCGCTGCGCGGCGTGGGGGGCTATCAGCTCTTGTGTGATGCGACGAATTCGGACGCAGTCGAACGGCTGCGACAACGCAAGCAGCGTCCCACCAAACCGCTGGCGATCATGGTTGCCAACAGCACTCAAGCCCGCTTGCTTGCCGCATGGGACCCCCTTTCGCAAGAGGCGTTTGACTCCCCCGCCAATCCGATCGTGGTGGTTCCCGCCAACCCCGGGAATGGGCTCGCTCCAGGGATTCATCCGCGGCTCCGGGAGGTCGGCATCATGGCCCCGACGACTCCCTGGCATGCGGCCCTACTGGATTGCTGCAAATCGCCATTGGTCGTGACCAGCGGCAATCGCGATGGCGAACCTCTGCTCGTCGATATTGAGGAGGCTGAAAACCGCCTGGCGGGCATCGCCGACCTGTTCGTCCATCACAATCGCCCAATTCACAATCCGGTGGATGACAGCGTGGTGCGGGTGATCGCGGGGAAGGTGGTCACACTGCGGCTGGCGAGAGGCCTGGCTCCGCTGGTGTTGCCCGCAGGTCCCTGGGAAACGGTGCCGCGTGTTGCCCTGGGAGGCCAGCAAAAGGTGGCCCTGGCCCTGGCGAATGGCCGACAGGCAATCCTGGGCCCTCACCTGGGTGATCTGGCAAGTGTGGTGGCCCAGACGCGGTATGCTGAACAACGGGGCGCCCTGCAAAAGCTGTATCGCGTGTCGCAGCCGGAATGGGTCCACGATTCGCACCCGGACTACTGGACTTCCCAGCTCGCCCGGGATGCAGCGGAGCGCTCCGCCAGCGTCGATCATCATCACGCCCATGTGGTGGCGGCGATGTTGGAGGCGGGCTGGACCGATCGGGAGGTCCTGGGGGTGGCGTTCGACGGGACTGGTTGGGGACCGGGGGGCCAACTGTGGGGCGGGGAATTTCTGCTTGTCTGTGGTGGGGCGTATCGCCGATTGGGCAATCTGCGCCCCTTGAAATTGCCCGGCGGTGAGCGGGCCATTCGCGAGCCCTGGCGGGTGGCGCTGTCCCTGCTCGCCCAATCGCTCTCCCCAGACGATTTTCGGGAATTCGCAGACCGCTTGCTGCCGGCGGGCTGGCGACGCTTATGGCAACTGATCGAGCAGGTACCTATCGGGGAGGGACGAGGTTGGTGTCCCTTGTCATCCAGCGTCGGCCGCTTGTTTGATGGAGTGGCAGCACTGCTGCTGGGAATCCACGAGGTCAGTTACGAGGGAGAGGCAGCGGCCATTCTCGAATCGCAGGCGGAGGATGCGGGGGAACTGCCCGCGGCATATGGACTGCCGCTCGAGCCTGACGATCAGCGACTCGAACTCGACTGGCGGCCGCTGATTGCTGCGATGGCGGGCGATCTGCGGCAGGGGGAAGATCCGCGACGGATTGCGGCCCGCTTTCATGCGGCGGTCGCCGCCGGGGTGGTGCAAATGGTCGCCCGCTGGCCCGGGGCTCCGGTGGTGCTGTCAGGAGGCTGCTTTCAGAATCGGTCGCTGGTGGAGTGGATTGCCCGGGACCTGGCGGCCATCGGACGGCCTCTGTTCACCCCCGGAGGCATTCCCCCCAACGACGGCGGTCTTGCCGCGGGCCAATTGGTCGCCGCCTCCATGCAGACATCGCCCCAACGGGATATGATCGTGCGGTAACCTTTGGTCTGTCTCACCAGTGACAGACCGTCCGAGTTGCTCGTTCCCCCACTCGTGCCAGGAACCCTGCTGCCATGTGCCTCGCCGTCCCCGGCCGTGTCGTGGCCTGGATCAATCGCGATCCTCTGTTCGCCCTGGCGGAGGTCGAGTTCGAAGGTTTGCGGCGGCGCTGCCACATGGCCTGTGTTCCCGAAGCGCTCCCCGGGCAATATGTGATTGTGCATGCCGGGGTCGCCATCAGCCTGGTCGACGAAGCGGCCGCCCACAAAACCCTGGACGAACTTCGGGCGTGCGGTGAAGAGTCGGCGTGGGATGGCGGGGTCGTCCCCGGGGACAGTGCTGGCGAGGTCTCTCCCTTGTCCGATCTTCCGTGATGAAGCACCTCGACGAATACCGCGACCCGTTGCTGGCCCGACAGCTGGTCGATCGCATCCGTCGCCACGCCTCACGCCGCTGGACCGTGATGGAAGTCTGCGGCGGCCAGACGCACAGCCTGTTGCGGCACGGAATCGATCAGGAGCTGGAGGGGGTCGTCGACCTGCTGCATGGTCCCGGTTGCCCCGTCTGTGTGACGCCGGCCGAACAGATCGACCAGGCCTGTCGCCTCTCGCAGAGGCCCAACGTGATTGTGGTGAGCTTTGGAGACATGCTGCGGGTCCCTGGCCAGCACTCCTCACTGCTCCAGGCACGCCGTGCCGGGGGAGACGTACGGCTGGTGTACTCTCCCCTGGATGCCGTCGACCTGGCGCGACGTCATCCAGACCGCACGGTGGTCTTCCTGGCGGTGGGATTTGAAACCACGGTCCCCGCGACCGCTCTGGCAGTTCTGCAGGCGGCGGAGTTGGACCTGGGAAACTTTCGGATTCTCACGGCCCATGTCCGGGTCTTGCCGGCGATGGAAGTCATCGCCGGAGAGTCCAGCAGCCAGGTGCAGGCCTTTCTGGCCGCCGGACATGTCTGCACCGTGGCCGGCCATCAGGTCTACGACAGCTTTTGCCAACGGCATCAGCTGCCGGTCGTGGTGACCGGTTTTGAGCCCGTCGACCTTCTGGAAGGAATCTGGGAGTGCGTGCGGCAACTCGAGGCGGGCGAATCGCACGTTGTGAATGCGTATCCAAGGAGCGTGCGGGAAGGGGGAAATGAGTCTGGTCAACGGCTGATCGAACGGGTGTACTCCGTGGCCGATGTCTCCTGGCGGGGGCTGGGGATCATTCCCGGCGGGGGCTATCAGCTCCGTCCGGAGTTCGAGTGGTGTGACGCGCGGCGACTGTTGCCGGGTGAGCTTGCGGAATCGGTGGACAAGCCGACGACCTGCCCGGCGCGTGAGGTCTTGCTGGGTCGGCTGCGTCCTCCCGATTGTCCCCACTTCGGCGGGAGCTGTACTCCCGAAACTCCACTGGGGGCCCCGATGGTCTCGGGAGAGGGGTGTTGCGCGGCCCACTACCGGTATGCCCGCTCCGGAGTGGAACCCCGGGCGACATCGTTGGGGGAGGGATTGTGATGTCCGGAGAGACCGGCCCGCGTCTTTGGACTGGTGGCTGTCCTCTGCCGCGCGACGCCTACGACCGGCAGGTGACCCTGGCGCACGGCGAGGGAGGACGGGAAACACGCCGGCTGATTGAGGACTGCATCTGGCGGCTGTTGCCACGGACCCGGTTTTCGGGGCAGGGGGGAGATGCCGCACGCTTGCCCCGCCCCGATGCGGGGCTGGCATTCACGACCGACAGCTATGTGGTAACCCCGCTGTTTTTTCCGGGGGGAGACATTGGCGAGCTCGCGGTTTACGGCACGGTGAATGACCTCTCCGTAATGGGGGCGGTGCCACAGTGGTTGAGTCTGGCGTTGATTGTTGAGGAGGGCTTTCCCATGTCCGACCTCGAGACAATTCTGCGCAGCATTGCCGCCGCCGCCACGCGAACGGAGGTCGAGATTGTCACGGGGGATACCAAGGTGGTCCCCCGGGGAGCGGCCGATGGGATTTATCTGAATACCGCCGGGGTCGGAGTGTTCGTGGAGCCGATTCCACCGGGGCCCACGCAAATTCAGCCGGGCGACAGGCTGGTGGTGTCGGGACCGATCGGGCGACATGGTCTGGCAATTCTTGCCGCCCGGGAGAATCTGGGATTCGAACCAGCCCCGCAGAGTGACTGTGCGGCGGTGACCGGGCTGTTTCGGGCACTGCGTGCCGCGGGAGTGCCCTACCGGGCGGCACGTGATGCCACGCGAGGGGGAGTGGCTGCGGTCTGTCAGGAATGGGCGCGGGCCTCCCGAACCACGATCTGCCTGCGGGAGTCGGCCTTGCCGCTGTCGGACGAGGTCCGCGGAGCGACTGAGCTGCTGGGCCTCGATCCGTTGTTTCTGGCGAATGAAGGGAACGTCACCTGGGCCGTTCCTCCCGAGCACCTGACGGACATGTTGCGGGTCCTGCAAGGCACCGAACTGGGCCGACAGGCGGCGGTGATTGGAGAAGTTCGCCCCCATCAGTCGGTCTCAGTGGTGGTGTCGGGCCGGATGGGACGCGAGCGGGTGCTCGAGGAACCTGGGGGTGCCCCGCTCCCCCGGATCTGCTGATTCCGGCGATCGCGAGCGGATTTGGCCTGGGAATAAAAAACTCCGGGAGGTCGTGGAGACCATCCCGGCGCAACATGCTCGTGTTCAGCCCCGAAGGGCTGGGCCAGCGATCAGGAGAGCTTCATCGTCACTGTCTTCAGCTCGGTGTAGTTCGCCAGGCCGGCCTCACCCAATTCGCGACCGATGCCGCTCATCTTGAAGCCGCCAAACGGTGCCGCGGCATCGAAGACGTCGTAGCAATTGATCCAGACTGTGCCGGCCCGCACACTGTGCGCCACCTGATGGGCCTTGGCCACATCGCGGGTCCAGACGGCGGCGGCGAGACCGTACGTGGTACGGTTCGCCCGCTCGATCACTTCCTCCGTCTTCCGGAAGGGAAGGATGCTGAGGACGGGGCCAAAGATTTCTTCGCGGGCGATCGACATCGAATCGGTCACGCCATCGAAGACCGTCGGCTCGATGAAGAATCCGCGTTTGCCCCAGCGTTTGCCCCCGGTCAAACACTGGGCACCTTCACCAACTCCCTTGTCGATGTAGCTGAGAATCTTGTCAAACTGCGCCTGGTCGACCTGAGGTCCCTGGGTGGTGTTGGCATCGAATGGATCGCCCAGCCGGCGGGCACGGGCCCGTTTCACCAGTTTTTCGACGAATGCCTCGTGGATCTTTTCCTCCACGAACACCCGGCTGCCGGCACAGCAGCACTGCCCCTGGTTGAAGAAGAGACCGAATTCCGTTCCCGCCACTGCGGCGTCGAGATCGCAGTCGGCGAAAATGATGTTGGGGCTCTTGCCTCCCAGTTCAAAAGTCAGCCGTTTCAGCGTGGGGGCCGCGTCCGTCATGATGATCTGGGCGGTACGGTATTCCCCCGTGAAGGCAATCTTGTCGACATCGGGATGTCGCACCAGCGCCGCCCCTGCGGTAGGACCATAACCTGGAACCAGATTGATGACTCCCTTGGGAAACCCCGCTTCAATCGCCAGTTCCCCCAGTCGCAGGCAGGTCAACGGGGTTTGCTCGGCAGGTTTCATCACCACGGTGCAGCCGGCTGCCAACGCGGGGCCCCATTTCCAGGCCGCCATCAGGAGGGGGAAATTCCAGGGGATGATCTGCCCCGCCACCCCCACAGGTTCGCGGCGGGTATAGCAGAAATGGTTGCCGCGAATGGGAATGGTGTCGCCGTGGAGTTTGTCGGCCCAGCCGGCGTAATAGCGCAGACAGTCGATCACCAGAGGCAGGTCTGCCGCCCGCGCGTCCCGGTTCGGCTTGCCTTTGTCGAGAGTTTCCAGTGCGGCCAGTTCCTCCAGGTTCTGTTCGACCAGATCCGCCAGGCGGTGTAGCAGCCGTCCCCGGTCACGGGCATCCAGCTTGGGCCAGTCCCCCGATTCAAACGCCTTGCGGGCGGCCTTTACGGCCCGTTCAATATCCGCCGCATCCCCTTCGGCCACATCGGCGATCTTGGTCTCGGTCGCCGGATTGTAGGTGGCGAAGGTCTTGCCGGATTTGGCATCGACCCATTTGCCGTCGATCAACAGCTGGGTCTGACGGACCTTGGGGACGGGAACCGAACGATGGGCCTTGGCGCTGGCGGTGACCATGACGGGTGTCCAGAGAGAAGTTATTTTCGGAAAATCCGGCCCTTCACCGGGGAATTGGCCGAACGGGGCCTCGGGAAGATGCCCGTGACCCCCAGTCTACCGATTAGGATGCGGAGTGCGAAGATACCGCCGGCTCCCCCAACCCCAATCGTCGTCTCCCCGTCGCCCATTTGGAAATCCGTCTTGGGAATGCGCCAGAATCAACCCTTCCTGAAAAGCGTCCAGTGTGCCTGGCAGGGACTGTTTGACCTGTACTTCACCCAGAGAAACTTCCGGATTCATCTGGTGGTGACGGTCTGTGCTCTGGCGGCCGCCTGTTGGCTGCAATTCGATCCCTGGCAATGGGGAATGCTGATTCAGACGATCGGCCTGGTTCTGGTGGCCGAGGGGCTCAATTCGGCCGTGGAGACCGCTGTCGACATCTGTTCGCCCGAAATCCAGCCTTTGGCCCGGCAGGCAAAGGACATGGCGGCCGGAGCCGTACTCATCGCCACGATCTGCTCGATTTTCAGCGGGCTCTGCCTGTTCGGCCCCCCCCTGTGGGCGGTGATCTTCGGCACGTAAGCCGTTCAGCGTGGCTCGTCTCGGACCCGCACCCCCACCTGCGGCTGATCGATAAAGAACCCATCGATCCCCAACTCCAGAAATCGTCGGAGTTCCCCCGCCAGATCTCCGGTCCCTCCCGGATTGGGCTCCCCGTCGCCTGCAGTAACCCGCTGGAAGTCAGCCGGCAGAAAAGCATTTTCCTGGCGGAACGTGTAGGGATGAACCAACAGTCCCGCCCGGTGAGCATCGGCTACTAGCGAGGTGGCCATCCCCAGCCGACCCTCCGAAGTCCGGGGAAACAGCAGATTCTTGTCGGGTCCGATGCCATCCGCGAAGGTGCGAATCTCCTGCAGGTATCGCGGCGTCAACCAGCCCAGTCGATCCCGACTGGCCGTTGCATCGTCGAGGGGAAACGGGGGCCGGCTGCCGAGCAGTTGGATTCGCCGCAGCTGGCACAGTTTCGCCAGTCTCCGCAAGCTCTCGGTCTCGAACGATTGCAGAAAGACCGGTGCCTGTGCCGAGTCGAGACCGTGCGCCCGCAAATCGGCCACAACGCGTTCTTCCAAGGGGAGGCCCAGCGACGCGAACCGGGCGGGATGCTTGGTCTCGGGATAGACGCCAATCACCCGTCCCAGGCGGGTCGTCAATTCGTCACGCAACCGGAGAATTTCGGGAAAGGTGGGAATTTCCAACTGGTTGTCGAACCGGGCA
Source organism: Planctomycetaceae bacterium (assembly GCA_046339535.1). GTDB lineage: Bacteria > Planctomycetota > Planctomycetia > Planctomycetales > Planctomycetaceae > UBA10511. The sequence continues at coordinate 26,203 of JBKDUK010000343.1, forward strand.
CTTTCCGGACGCAGTCTGGGGAGCCGTTCGCGTGCCCGCAACGTCTTCAGCTCGGCCAGGGTGAAGTCTTCCACGAACCAACCCTCGACCGGCTTCCCACCGAGGGTCTTCGTGGTTTTTCGCGCGGCAAATTCCGGATGCTCGCCCACATCGGTGGTTTCGCCGATTTCGGGCTCATGGCGGGCGACCAGCACTCCATCCCGGGTGATGACCAGGTCGGGCTCGATGAAGTCGGCCCCCTGTTCGGCTGCCAGTTGATAGGCAGCCAGCGTGTGTTCTGGCCGCTGGCCACTGGCTCCTCGATGGGCGATCACGATCGGGCGGCGCTGGGATTCCTGCACCGAGGGTTGATCCGCCCCAGCCATGGTCACCCCCACCAGCCACAAAACTCCTGCTGCCAATCCGGCAATCGCTGGCTTCATCGGTCTGCCTGGCCGATTGTGCGAGGTTCCAGCCGATCGAGTCCTGCCACTTTGGGACGGCGTCCAAAACAGTAGAGACGTCCGGCGGTGCGCAGGAAGATCTGATTGTCGACCACGGCCGGGGTCGCATAGACATTTTCTTCAAAGTCAGCCGTATGCAGGACCTGCCAATCGTCGGCATCACTCACCACCGTCAGCCGGCCATGCTCATCGCACAAATAGACTTTTCCGTCGCCCGCCACGGGGGAAGCATAGTAGTCACCAGCCGCCTCGAGGCGCCCCTCCTTGAGCTTGCCTCCCGTGCGCAGATTGAGGGTGGTCAGCAAACCCTTGTCACGCACCGTAAACAACCGCGATTCGGTCGCCAGAGGAGACGCACAAAACGGCACAAACCGGGTCTGCTCCCACGCCACGTGGGAATCGGTGATGTCTCCCCTGCCTCCCGGCTTGATGGCGACAATCACGTTGCGTCCCACGGCGAACAAACGCCGGAACAGCTCGTACTCCTCGCGCGACAAGGATCCGTTCTTGTCCCGGTCGACCTGCGAAAACCGCATGAGGATGGGGCCATCGGGGAGCTCTTCTTCTTCAAATGTCCCGTTCTTGTCCCGGTCATACTCCGCCACGACATCGTCGAACGCCGGAACATTGAAGCGTTCCCCTCCAACCTCATTTCCCGCGGCGAAGCCCGAGGCATACAGGATGTTGTCAGACCCGACGGTCGGAGTGGCCGAGACGAACCGGGCGATGCCATGAACACGCCACAGCTCGGCTCCCGATTCGAGATCGTAGCCGGTGACCCGCAACGTTCCCGCCACCACCACCTGCGACTTGCCCTCGACTGTCCAGATCACGGGACTGCCATAATTGCGCAGATAATCGGACCGGTCGACCCTCCAGGCGGTCTTTCCCGTCTTGAGGTCAACCGCCAGCAGAAACGAATCCAGGTCGTGATCCTGGGACAGGATCACCTTGCCGTCGGCGATGAGCGGTGAGCTTCCGGCCCCGAAAGTGTTCTTGAAAGGTCCCAACGGCAGGAACCACTGGGGTTTTCCCTCGGTATCGAAGCAGGAGAGGCCGGCCGAGCCGAAGAAGCTGACCACCAGACCATCGTGAACCGCCACCGTGCACTGCGCGTGACTCCCGATGCGATGAATCTCTTCCAGTTGCGAGAAGGGGGTCGGTTGTTCCCATACCTTGCGCCCCGACTCGCGGTCGAGAGCGATGGTCAGCAGCCGATTGTTGTCGACCGCCTGCAGAAAGATCCGGTCTTCGGTCACAACGGGGGACGAGTGACCGGGGGGCAGGGGGACCTTCCAGGCGAGCGACCGGCACTCGGGAGCGATTTCAATCGGGAGCGAACGGGTGTTGACGGCCATCCCCCGCGCGTTGGGGCCGCGGAACTGCGGCCATTCGCCCGCAAACAGAGATGGCAGGGCCACAGAAACCACAGAGAACACGCACACGCTCATCAGCAGCAGTCGCACCTGCGACATCGAAATCAATCCCCGGTACTTCGCCGGCATGGGCAGATCCTTAATTGTCCAGGTTGGTTGCGATCACTTCCCCCCACCTCCGGTGCGCACCGGGGTGGGTGGGTGTGAAGTCCGACACAATGATTTTTTTCAGCTTTCCATCGGCACGAAAAAGCCCTTGTCCCGCGACACGGACGCGATCGTTCCAGAGCCAGTGCATCAACTGCAGCCGGGGATTGTCCCAGTAGCACCAGATGCGTTCGCCGCGGTCGGTCGTAATGCCGAACCTCTTCTCATCGGTCTCCAGCCGTTCCACCCAGCCCACGACCTGCACGTGGGTTTCAGTCGGCCGAGAGGCCAGCAACGTCGCGCTCGACTCGGTCAACTCGCGTGTGATTTGAGCCGACTGAGGTCGACGGGGACTCCGAAGTTCAACTGCCGCGATCTCGGAACCGTCGGCCAACGCGGACTGAATCCGGACGAACCGCCGCAGGGCATTGGACGACACATCCCGCAGGTTTCCCTCACCTTGCTCCAGCCGCCGCACAAGATCAATGAGCAGATCAAACCCCGTATCGCGCGGATCGGGCTTGAGCTCCGGAAACAGTGTGCGTTGATGAAACTCTTCCGGGGCGGCGGAACCCAGCATTGGCAACGACAGCCGAATGGTTTGCAGCGGGCCATTCGCCAACTCGATGGATTCGAGAACGGGCTGCGACGCGACCTGCAGCCACGTGGGAGTCCCTCCGTGGTGCGTGGACCGGCGTTTCAGCGCGGAGAGGAGCGCTTCGCGGATAAATCCCGGCAGTTCAGCGAGCAGGCGTCCAACCCGACGAAGCGACACAGGTCGGGATTCCGAATCCGCCAGATGCAGCACAACCGAGGACATGAACCGAACCGTCGCCTTCAGGTGAGGGGAAGGGCACAGGCCTGCAGAACGGTCTTTTGCACAGCCAATTCATGTGCCAGGGAAAACAGAGGGGGCCGTTCACCCCGGATCACCCGGGCAATATCGGCGGCATCGTCAACGTAGCGGGTGTAACGCGGCAATTCGATCACCTGTCGCCCGGCGGAATACTTCCCACGGGGACGATCCAGGGTCAACTCCACCCGGGGATTGTCGAGCGGCTCAACCTGCAGGGTTCCCTGGGTCCCGCAGACCACCAAATGACGCCGCCCCCCACCCTCCACTTCCACTGCACTGGACTTCACCGTGGCGAGCGCCCGGGGATATTCAAAAACCGCAAGCATGTTGTCGCGGAGGGAATCATCTCCGGACAGCACCTGGCGGGGGAACGCGGTCACTTTGTCGGGTGGGCCCAAAACGCCCAGCACGAGGTCGGTGATATGGCATCCCAACTCGAAGAAAATGCCTCCACGGTATTCGGCCAGGCCCCGTCGGGACTGCGGATCAACGACTTTGCTCATCACGGCATGGACTTCGAAGATGTCTCCGAGCCAACCCGCCTCGAGCAACTCCCGCAGCAACACGATGCCCGGGTTGTACCGGTACATGTAACCCAACTGCACCAACAACCGGCTCTGTTCGGCCTGCTCCAGAATCCGCTGGAACTGCGGCAACGATTCGCCGGCTGGCTTGTCGAGATGCACATGTTTTCCGGCGTCGACGCACGCTTCGGTATTGTCGAGCAGGTCGCGGACCGCCGTCTCAACCAACACCAGTTGCAGGCCCGGAATCGCCAGCAACTGGTCGCGGGTCATCCACGGCAGGTCTTTGTAGGCCCGCTGTTCGGCGGCTTGCGCGCGCCGTTCGACCGAGTTTTCGACAATTCCAACAACCTCAAACTCGGGAGAGTCGCGAAAGACCTCGAGCTTGGAGGCGTGGGCATGCGCCGTTCCAATTTGCCCGACCTTGATTCTCCCCGCACCAGCTCCTCCCGCATGCAATCGGGAAGCCAGCTCGCGAGATGCCACGGATGCGGAGACCGCTCCCCACAATCCGCGACCGAGGAATCCACGACGGGAGGCTGGCATGGAACACCTCAGGTCCAGCAGGGCAGGGGGGGAATCGGCGGTGGGAAGGCCGGCAACTCATCCCCCCGAAAGGCTTAGCCGAGAATCTTCTTCCGCAGGTTGGTCAACAGGGTCACGGCGGCCCCGATGTCGGCCTTTTGCCGGACACGGTCGTGGGCGATTTCCCGTTCAATCGTCAACGGGCCGGTGTAGCCGATCGAGAGCAGGGTCCGCAGGTACTTTTCCATGCCGACATCCCCCTCGCCCAGGGCCACTTCGGTCCCCCATTCGACTCCGCGTTTCCCCTCGGCGGCCCAGCGGGCGTCTTTGCAGTGCACGCTGCGGACGTACTTGCCCACCTTCTGGAGAGCTTCAATCGGGTTTCCGGTCCCGTACAGAATCATGTTCGCCGGATCAAAATTGATGAACAGATTCGGGCGTCCAACATCATGGATGAATTCCAGCAGGTGATCGGCGGTTTCCTGTCCCGTTTCGAGGTGCAGCTTCTGGTCGTTGCCGGCGACATGGTCGAGCAGATCGCGGGTGCAGCTGACGAGCTCTTTGTAATCGGTTCCCGTCCGGTCGGCCGGTACAAACCCGATGTGCATGCCCACCGTGTCGCAGCCCAGCAACTTGGTGAAGTCGGAGTTTTCGGTCATCTCGGCCAGACGGGCCGCCCGGGTCTCGCGGGGAACCAGCCCCACGGTACGCACCGTGGTGGGAATGTCGGCATAACTCTCACCGTCGAATCCGCCAAACACGCAGGTGATGGTGATTCCGGCGTCACGGCATTTTTTCAGAAATTCGTCCGCAGCCCGCGCGTTCCGGGTCTGCTTGTGGGGCGAGTGAATCTGGACCGTGGGAATGCCCAATTCGCGGGCCACATCGAGATGAACTCCAAGACCTGCGTCCACCGAAGTGAACACGCCGATCGACCAAGGCTGCATCGAGCTGCTCCTGCTGGGAAGTGTGGGCAATTGGTTTTCGATTGGTGGGGCGGATGATATGTTCACAGACCTCACC
>JBKDUK010000344.1:0-2039 GCA_046339535.1 Planctomycetaceae bacterium
GAACAGGCACGGGTGGCGCGGACTGTTGACCCCTCGACCAGTGGCGGTTGGTATTTTCGTATCCGTCGTGATCTGGGCGGCTGGTAGTTTGGTCTGGCCCACCCATTCCCCTGCGAGGTCGCTGTTTGTGATGCCCTTCGGTCTGCCCGATCTCCACGCGACGCTCGATGCCATGGTGTTTTGCGCCCTAGCCATGGCCGATCAGGGGGCTCCGACGCTGGGGGCTCCGCCGCTGGTGGCTCCTCCCGCAGCTCCGGCGGGGGGCGGTCTGCCGCAGTTTCCGGGGCTCGACACGATCGTGATCAACCTCGGCGGCTGGGCCGCGATTCTCTACGGACTGGCCAGCAAAATCGGCCGGCAGGTCGACAACCGCGTGGCGGCCATCGAGACCCAGCTCGCGCACCTCTCCGAGATGCCCCGCCAGGTGCGGTTGCTGCGCCGCGAGTTGCGGCGGTACCGGATGACTCCGGGCTCGCATCCGCTGCCCGGCAAACCCCCGGAGGAAACGCCGTGACCCAGCCCCTGACCGAGACCACCGTCAGCCCACTGGGAGCCAGCACGACCAGCCAGCCTCCCACCGGTCCGGTTCCCGTCGCTCTCGGACCAGTGCAGCAGACGCTGCTGTTTTTGCTGCTGGTCGCCCTGTTGCGGCGGCTCGGAATTCTGCCGACCCCCAGCGACGACACGCAGGACGCCCGCTGGCTGTTTTCGAGCGAGTCGACCGCCTCGGCCCTGCAGCAACTGCGGGCCCGGATCGCGCTGGAAACGCCGTGGGGGCTGCCGCAGTTCGACCGGCTGGTGCTGCAACTGCAGACCAGCGGCTGCACCGTCATTGCGTAGGGAACACCGTGACAGCATATTGCGTGCATGCAATGCAGCCGTGGGCCGCCAACCAGGTCCATACCAGCCACTGGGTTCCGGTCCCGGCAGGGTGCGTCTCGGTGCGGTGTACGATCACGCCGGAGCAGGCGGTGCGGGGCGATCCGAGACTGGGCTGTGAGATGCGCATGATGTATCTCTACCCGTCAGGCAACCCGCGGCTCGGTTCGGGTTGTGGCGTGGCGTCGCGTGGAGCGTTTGCCGACGACGAACCGACACCGATTTCTGGCCACGAACTGGGAAGTCCACCCGGGGTGGTGCCTGCGCAGGCGGGAGCGTTCAATTTTCTGGTGTGCGACTCGATTGGCGTGCAGCAGGGGCGAAAAAACACCCAGGTTGCCGTCCAGTTCTCGCTGACGTTTGGCATTGCCGCAACGATCAGTGCAGCGGTCGTATTCGAGGCGTTCGACGGTGATGAACACCCTGTCGCGTGGGGTGCCTGATGCCTGTGACCATCGTCCAGCGCAAGGAAACCCTGATCAGCAGCGCCAGCAATACGTGGACGCATACTTTCGACAATTCGATCACTGCGGGCAATGTGGTTGTGCTTATCGCCAAACTACAGACGGCAATCCGGACAGTCGGCAACCCCTCGGGCGGCGGGGCGTCGTTTGTGTCGATCCAGACGATTGGCGGCAACGCGACCGGATCCCTGAAAAGCTGGAGCAGCAGCGAGCCGAATTCCAGCGTGACGAGCTACCAGATCACGATTGGTGGGGGACTGACGGCAACCGGCGTTGTGTACGGCTGGGAACTGTCGGGCTGCGATGGATCGACCCCGACGGCCAGCGGGACCGGCACGCAAAACACCGCGACGACCGCACCCCAAATGGTCGACTCGGCGCTGACTGTCCCCAGCAATGGAGTCATGCTGGGAGCCATCAGTTCGCAAATAGCGGCATCATGGGGCACGCTGACTGATCCGACGAGTTTCACGCGAGACTATCAGAGCGTGGTGCTGCCCGGGCAGTCGGTGTTTTTTGGTTCGCGCACAGCCAGCGGATCGACCAACGGCACGGCCACAGTCGCGACGCAGCGTGCCGTGTGGGGACTGGCGGCGACATGGAGTGAGGCGGCAGCGGCAGGCGGGCAGCCTTACGCAAAACGACTCGGCGGGGTTCCACACAACGGATTTAGACGACGGGGGATGTGGTAATGGC